>NZ_SCOG01000012.1:0-99979 GCF_005502545.1 Microbacterium sp. Beta | reverse complement strand
CTCACCCCCGCCGACCTGAAGGTGTGACATGACCACGACTCCCGACGCCTCCCTGCTCGAGCACGCTCGCGCTCTCGACGCGAACGACCCGCTGCGCGCTCACCTCGACGCCTTCTCCGAGGCACCGGGCGTCGACGCGTATCTCGACGGCAACTCGCTCGGGCGCCCGCTGCGCGACATGCCGGAGAAGCTCGCGACCTTCGTACGCGACGACTGGGGCACGCGGTTGATCCGGTCCTGGGACGAGCAGTGGATGGCGCTGCCGATGGAGCTGGGGGACCGCATCGGACACGTCGTGCTGGGCGCCGCGGCCGGCCAGACCGTGGTGGCCGACTCGACGAGCGTGCTGATCTACAAGCTCATGCGTGCCGCCGCTGCCGCCGACCCCGCGCGCACCGAGCTCGTGATCGAGGCGGGCAACTTCCCCACCGACCGCTTCCTCGCCGAAGGCGTCGCGGCGGAGACCGGGATGACGCTGCGCTGGATCGAGCCCGACCCCGTGCACGGGGTGTCGGTCACCGATGTCGAGGCCGTCCTCTCCGAGCGCACTGCCCTGGTGTCGCTGAGCCACGTCGACTACCGCTCCGGGGCTCTGGCCGACATGCCGGGCATCACCGCGGCTGCGCACGGCGTCGGCGCCCTGATGATGTGGGACCTGTGCCACTCGGCCGGCGTGATCCCGATGCAGCTCGACGAGTGGGGTGTCGACATGGCCGTGGGCTGCACCTACAAGTACCTGAACGGCGGGCCGGGCTCGCCCGCCTTCGCCTACCTGCGCCGCGGTCTCCAGGGCGTGCTGCGTCAGCCGATCCAGGGATGGTGGAGTGCGGCGGACATCTTCGCGATGGGACCGGAGTACGTGCCTTCCGGCGACATCCGCCAGCTGCTCAGCGGCACCCCTCCCGTCATCTCGATGCTGGCCATGCAGGGAATGCTCGACCTCATCGAGCAGTCCACGATCGCGGGCGTCCGGGCCAAGTCGCAGTCGTTGACCGATCTCGCGGTCCGCGCCTACGACGAGGTGCTCGCTCCTCTCGGCGTCCGCCTGCTCAGCCCTCGCGACGCCGAGCAGCGGGGTGGCCACGTGACGATCGGTCACCCGGACTTCCGCGAGGTCACGCGGCGGCTGTGGTCCGACGGCATCATCCCCGACTTCCGGTTCCCGGACGGCATCCGCCTGGGTCTCTCGCCCCTGAGCACCTCGCATGTCGAGACCGTCACCGGTGTGCTCGCCGTGCGCGATGCGCTGGAGTCCGGTGACCTCTGACATCGCTCCCGCCCCCGTGCTCGACGACATCGACGCACGCCCCGGCAGCATCGCCTCGTTGCTGCGGACCTTCATCGGCGTCTTCCTCCGTCCGCTCGGCGGGTGGATCTCCGCTGCCGACCTGGTCGCGTTCGCCGGTGACCTCGGCATCGACGCTGCCGCGGCGCGCACGGGTATCGCACGCCTGAAGCAGAAGGGGCTGCTGCTCGGCGCACGGGAGGGGCAGATCGGCTACCGGCTCAACCCGGCGGCGATCCCGATGCTGGAGCGCGGCGACAGGCGCATCTTCGAGATGCAGGAGATGACCGACGCCGACCCCTGGTGCCTGGTGTCGTTCTCGATCCCGGAGAGCGCCAGGAGCGTGCGCCACCAGCTGCGGCGAAGACTGCAGTGGATCGGAGCGGGCATCGTGTCCCCCGCCCTGTGGATCTGCCCCGGCCACCTTCAGGCCGAGGTGGAGCAGATCCTCGACGACCTCGACGCGCGTCGGTGGGCGACGCTGTTCCCCGCATCGACTCCGCTGCCCGCCGGCACCCTGGTCGACGCAGCAGCGCAGTGGTGGGATCTGGAGGCGCTGCGCGAGGAGCACTTCACCTTCCAGAACTCCCTCACGACGCTGCCCCGCGAGCCGTTCGCCGCGTACGTGCAGCTGATCGACCGCTGGCGGGTGCTGCCATACACCGACCCGGGGCTTCCCCCGTCGATGCTGCCGCCCGGCTGGCCCGGCCGTCGCAGCTTTGACGAGTTCGCGCGTCGGTCGGCGGAGCTGGCGGCACCCGCCTGGGCGCACGTGCGATCGAGGGCGTCCTAGCCCGTTCAGCCCGCCACTGCGGCGAGGAAGCCTGCCACGTGCTCCTGCAGCCGGAGGATGCGCAGGTCGCGGGCGAACTCGCGGTCGAACCCCTGATAGGCCAGCGGCGGCAGGATCCGCACGTTGCGGTTGCAGCCGAACTCGGCACAGGTGAGCACGCCGACGGTGTCGCCCTTGCGCCCGGCGGGTCCCGCCTTCCGGGCCACGTACAACTGCACATCATTGCGGAGCGTCACGTCTTCGCACCAGGAGCACTGCGCCCTGGCGATCACACGCTGCTCTGCGCGCTGCAGGAAGACGCCGACGGGTGCGTCGTCGATCCAGGTGACGACGTAGGCACGGCGGGGCATCTTCGGGTCTGCCCAGCCGAGGAAGTCGAGATGGTCGAAGTCGATCTCGGCGAAACCGGGCGGCAGTGTCACGTCGGACACCTCTTTGCGGGAGGCGTTGAGGAAGGAGGCGCGGATTGCGCGCTCGTCGATGGGACGCATGAGGGTGAGTGCTTTCAGAGAGGTCGCCGCGAAGGCGAATCGACAGGAGGAAGGAACCCCGGCAGTGACCACCGGGTACGACACGGCACCGGGGACGGGGATTCCGCCTCCGGTGGGTCCTCAGCCTCTGTCTGCGGCGCGGAAGGCGCCTGCAGCTCCGCTCTGCGCCGCGAGGGCGCTCATCGACGACAGCACCCGGCGAGCTTACACCCGTTTGTTTCCGTCCGTGTCGGCTCCTCTGGGCGTCGCAGGACGACCGACCTAGTCTTTCCGGAACGACGAACGAGAAGGAGTCCCCCGTGTCCACGCCGCTGAACCGCCTTTCGCCCCTCCCGGTGCGCGAGCGCGCAGCGTGCATGTGCAGTCACGGCGGCCGGTGCTCGTCCTTCGCCCCCGGCCACGCCCTGCACCTCATCCAGGCGCGGATCGCCTCGGCGACGCCGTCCGAATGGATCGATGCGCTGGTCGAGCAGGCCGACGCCGTCTCCGGCGACCTCGTCGTGCGCACGCTCGACGGCGAAACGCACACGCTGTGGAACGGCGCAGGTGCGGCACTCGAAGCTGCCGCGGGAACCCCGGTCGCGTTGCACCAGCGCTATGGAGTGCTGGCCGTCGGCGGCACGCAGTTCAACGTCGCGACCGTCTGATCACTCGCACCCACCTGCGACGGCGTCACCGCCGGACCGGCTCGTCTCAGGCGCTCGCCATCAGCATGTCCTTCATGGCGGAGCAGGCGTCCATGCACGCCTCGCACGCCTGAGCACACATCCGGCACACCTCGCTGTCGTCCGCGTGCCGAGCGCAGGCATCCATGCACGCCTTGCACATGGCGATGCAGGCGTTCAGCATCGCCATCATCGAGGCAGGGGTCATCCCCTGCATCCGCATCATCGACCGCATCATGGTGTTGCACACGTCGGCGCAGTTCATGCAGGCCGGTGCGCAGTCCATCAGCTGCGTCGAGCACACCGTGCAGGCCTGCTCGCAGGCGGCGCACGCATCCATGCACGCCTGCATGACCGCCATGTCCATCATCTGCATGTCGGGCATCGACTCCATGTTCTTCGACATGGCGCCCATCATCATCGAGTCCATCGCACACCGCTTCCTGGTCGAGTCCGCGGGCAGGACCACCCGCCTGGCGCCAGGCTAGTCCTTCGACGCCCGTGCGTCGATGGCGTCGGAACATTGTCATGTGCGCGGCGGATTGTCAATCCCGTGGCCGCTTCCCTCGGGACATGAGAGCGTCGGAGTCAATCGATCCGACGAGGAGAGGAGCACCGCATGAGTGCTGCAGACGACATCAAGAACGCCGCCGAGAAGGCCGCCGGAAAGGTCAAGGAAGGCGTCGGAAAGCTCACCGACAACGAGAAGCTCGAAGCGGAGGGCAAGGCCGACCAGGTCAAGGCCTCCGCGAAGCAGGCCGGGGAGAACGTGAAGGACGCCGCCCAGAAGACGGGCGAGAACGTCCGGGACGCGTTCGAGAAGTAACAGGCCCCGGACACCGAAGAGGTGAGGTCCGCCGATGGGCGGGCCTCACCTCGATGGGGTCAGACCTACTGCGTTGTCAGACCTTGCGGCTGCCGCTGATCGCTCGGATCAACCAGGCGATCACCGCGATCGCGAGGAGGACGAGTCCGACCCACAGGAGGAACTGGAGCGACTGCACCAGTCCTCCGGTGATCGCGAGGATCACGGCGACGACGATGACGATGATCAGGAGGATGTTCATCGGTCTTTCCCTTCTTTCGGCAGGCGCGGACGCCCGACTGTGGTGCCTTCACGCTATCCGCGGAGGGACTTCTGTCAGAGGGGGTTGACTTCGGCCCCCCGAGTGCGCGAAGGAGAAGATTTCATGCCAGGACGACGCAACGACTCGCTGAAGGATCCCGAGCTGTATGAGGAGCTCAGGGACGACGGCGCCTCGAAGGAGAAGGCGGCGCGCATCTCGAACGCCGCGGCGAAGGAAGGTCGCAGCGCGGTCGGCCGACGCGGCGGGGAGCACGGCGACTACGAGGACTGGACGGTCAAGGAGCTGCGCGCGCGGGCGAAGGAGCTCGGTCTGACCGGTTACAGCGGCAAGCGGAAGTCCGAGCTGATCTCCGCGCTCAGGAATCACTGAGGACGGGGATGCCCCGCTTCGGGATCGAGGAGGAGTTCCTCTTCCTCGATGAGCACTCGCTGGCGCCCGTGAGTCTCGCCGCCGGCACACGCGAGCGCATCACCCGCCTTCGCACCGGAGGCGAGGTCACGCAGGAGTACCTGACCTCGCAGATCGAGTGCCTCACCGAACCGGTATCGACGGCTGAGGCCGCCACGGAGCAGCTGTCGCACCTGCGCGGACTCATCGGGTGGCACGCCGGCGACCGGCACGCCATCGCCGCCGGCACCGGCACACCGTTCGCCACGACGCGCTCCTCGGCAGTGTCGCCCTCACCGCACTACGACAAGGTCGCCGCGCACCTCGGACACCTCACGCGCGACCACGAGGTCAACGGTCTCCATGTGCACGTCGAGGTCACCGACGACGAGGAGAGGGTGCGTGCGCTCGACCGCGTGCGCGGGTGGCTCCCCGTGCTGCTGGCCCTCACCGGCAACAGCCCGTTCGTGCACGGCCGCGACTCCGGCTTCGCCAGCTGGCGCAGCATCCTGATCCGTCGGCTGCCCTCGTCGTGGACGCCCCCGCACTTCCGCGACTACGACGCCTACCGCGCGGATGTGCAGCGACTCATCGACGTGGGTGCCATCGCCGATGCGGCCTCGCTGTCGTGGTCGGCGCGGTTGTCGGAGCGGTATCCGACGGTCGAGCTCAGGGTCTTCGACGCGCAGCTCTCCGCCCAGGACGCGGTGTTCGCAGCGCTCCTCTCCCGCGCGATCGTGCTCACCGACGATCTGCCGCCCGCGGACATCGGCGTGGACGGCATCGACGCCTCGATGTGGACGGCCGCGCGGCACGGCATGGCCGCCCGTCTGCTCGATCCGGCGACCGGGAAGGCGGAGGACGCGTGGCTGCTTGCCGACCGGCTGCTGGCAGCGATCGCTCCCGCGCTCCGCGAGCTCGACGACGAGGACAGGGTCCGCGACGGGATCGACCGACTGCGTGCGTCCGGCACGGGCGCTGATCGCCAACGCCGGGCCGTCGCGGATGGCGGGCCGGCGAAGCTCGCCGAGCTCCTGCGCGCAGGGACGCCGTCACCGCTCCCGGCGGATCCCGCTGGACTCACGGTCTCCACGCCCACACCATGAGGCGCCCGGCCCCGAGGTCGGCCACCGGGAGTAGTGTCGGCCTGTGCCCGCCTTCGCCCCGCTCCAAAGACTCGTCATCTCGATCGCGGTGCTCGCGTCGTTCGTGACCTTCCTCGACGGCACGGTCGTGAACGTCGCACTCCCGGCGATCAGTCGCGAGCTCGGCGGCGGCATCACCACCCAGCAGTGGGTCGTCGACGCCTACCTGATCACGTTGAGCGCCCTGATCCTGCTGGCCGGATCGGTGTCCGACGCCTATGGCCGGGTGCTCGTCATGCGCATCGGACTCGTCGCCTTCGGGATCGCCTCGATCGCCGTGGCGGCGGCCGTCGATCCGCTCATGCTGATCGTCGCCCGCGCCGCGCAGGGCGCCGCCGGTGCCCTGCTCGTGCCGAGTTCGCTCGCCCTCATCACGGCCACCATGCGGGCCGACGTGCAATCGCGCGCCATCGGCGTCTGGACGGCCTTCACCACGGGGGCGCAGCTGGTCGGTCCGCTGCTCGGGGGACTGTTCGTCGACTACCTCTCGTGGCGCTTCGTGTTCCTCATCAACGTCATCCCGATCGGGATCACCCTGCTGCTCCTCGCCCGGTTGCATCTGCCGGAGCACCCCCGCGGCGTCAGGGTCGACTGGTGGAGCGGGGCCCTGTGCGCGATCGGGCTCGGGGCCGTCGTCTTCGCACTCATCGAGCAGCCCAACATGGGGTGGCAGTCGCCCGCGATCTGGATCCCCGCGATCGCCGGCGCCGCATTGTTCGGACTGTTCCTGTGGCGGCAGCAGCACTCCGCCTCGCCGCTCATGCCGCTCTGGCTGTTCCGGGTGCGCGACTTCGGGTGGGGCAACCTCGCGACGCTCTTCGTCTACGCAGCACTGTCGCTCAACGGCTTCGTGGTCGGGGTCTACCTGCAGCAGGGCGCAGGACTCAGCGCCACCGCCGCGGGCCTGGCGAGTCTGCCGATGACGATCCTGATGATCCTGATCAGCTCGCGTGCCGGTCAGTGGGCCGGCAGGTGGGGACCCCGCATCTTCATGACGGTCGGCCCGTTGCTGATGGCCGTCGGCGCTCTGATGCTGCTCCTCGTGTCCGCAGACTTCGACTACTGGTGGCAGGTTCTGCCGGCGATGATCGTGATGGGTCTCGGCCTCTCGCTCACGGTCGCACCGCTCACGGCCGCGATCCTCGGTGCCATCGACGAGAACCATTCGGGCATCGCCTCGGCCGTCAACAACGCGGTATCTCGTGTGGCCGGGCTGCTCGTCGTCGCGATGCTGTCGACCATCGTCGGCGGCACTCTCGACCTCGACGGGTTCCACAGCGCCGCCTGGGTCACGGCCACCCTGCTCGTGATCGGCGGCGTGGTGTCGTGGATCGGCATCCGCCGCAATCCGAGCGAGGCGCTCCCCGCCGACACCGCATCGACGGGACCGCTCCCGCATTGACCGTGTCCCCGGCCGCGCGCAGACTGGACGCATCGCTCAGCATCCGGAGGTCACCGTGAGCACAGCACAGCCCCTTCCCCCTGTCGTCGACGCCGAGACCTGGCGCCGTGAGCTCGACGAGTTGCGCGTGCGCGAGAAGGCCGCGACCAGGGAGCTCGACGCGATCGCCGCGCAACGACGACGCCTGCCCATGGTCGAGCTGCCCGACTACACGCTGGTCGGCGCCGAGGGTCCGGTACGCCTGCCCGACATCTTCGACGGACGATCCCAGCTGATCGTCTACAACCACATGTGGTCGGACGGCAGCGAATGGCAGTGTCCCGGCTGCACCGGCTTCACCTCGCAGTTCACGCGGCTCGACGTGCTCGAGCGCTACTACGACGCGCGCTTCGTGATCGTGACGAACGGTCCCATCGAGGAAGCCCTGGCCTACCGCGAACGCGTGGGCAACCGCATGCAGTGGTACTCGAGCGCCGACAGCACGTTCGGGGCCGATGTGGACGCCCCGCCGAACGCGGGGTTCGGCGTGAACGTGTTCCTGCGCGACGGCGACACCGTGTACCGCACCTGGCACACCGACGGCCGCGGCACGGAGCGGCTGAGCTACCTGCAGGGTCTTGTCGATCTGCTCCCCTACGGTCGACAGGAGCAATGGCAGGACGTTCCGGAGGGATGGCCCCAGCATCCGACCTATGCGCAGGGCATGGGGTCGAAGGAGATCGCGGAGCTGTACGGAGCGGCACGCTGAATCGGCTGCTCCGGAGTGCCTGGCCAGCGGCCGGCGTCGCCCTCCTCCTCGCTCTCGGCGGGTGCGCGGCGCCCGCGGACCCGCCGTCCTCCGTCGCCCTTCCTCCTTCCGGCGCCACGCCGGACTATCAGCTCGGCGGGGCCTACGATCCGTCCTCCGGCGTCGGCGTGGTCGGGCGCGACCGCACCGCGGAGCCCGCGGCCGGTGTGTACTCGGTCTGCTACGTCAACGGATTCCAGACACAACCGGGAGAACTCGACACCTGGCCCGATGATCTGCTGCTGCAGCGCGACGGACATGTCGTCTTCGACCCGGACTGGCCCGACGAGGCTCTGCTCGACACGTCGACCGCGCAGCGCCGGGAGCAGATCGCCGACACCGTGATCCCCTGGATCGAGCACTGCGCGGATGACGGGTTCGATGCCGTCGAGTTCGACAACCTCGACTCGTACTCACGGTCGAAGGGAGCCCTCTCGCTCGATGACAACCTCGCGCTGGCCGCACTCCTCGTCGAGGCGGCGCACGATGTGGGGCTGGCAGCGGGACAGAAGAACGCCGCCGAGGATGCCCCCGCGCTGCAGGAGCACGCCGGCTTCGACTTCGCGGTGACCGAGGAGTGCGCGGCGTACGAGGAGTGCGCGGCGTACACCGATGTCTACGGCGAGCGCGTGATCGACATCGAGTACACCGATGAGCTTCCGCGGCCCTTCGCCGAGATGTGCGCGGACGACGCCTCGCCGGCATCGATGGTGCTGCGGGACCGCGACCTCGTCACCCCCGACGACGACGGCTACGCATTCGAGTCCTGCCGGTAGCCGGCTCCGTGCATCCGCGCGGGCTTCCATGCCTGCCCCGCTTGCCCGGTCGATGCGCGCTCGTCAAGTCCCTGGCCCGATCTCATCCGAGCCCGCAGGATACGAGGGTCCGCATCGATCAGGAGCACGACACATGACCTCTTCCGCCACGGCGACCGTACCGTCACCCGCACCGGCATCCGCACCGAGACTCCCCTTCCACGACCGCGGCCCGGTGAGCCGCGCCGTCATCTCGCATCTCACCGGAGTCGATCGTCACGCCGACCACGCCGCTCTCGCCGAAGAAGCCGCAGCGGCCTGCGCTGACGTCTCCCGTGACGACGACATCCAGCTCGCCCTCTTCGTGCTCTACGCATCCGCCTACGGATCACTGTCGGCACTCGATCCCGAGCTCGAGTGGGACCCGGCGCTCCTCGCGACCCGCCGCACGCTCGAGGCGGCGTTCGAGCGGGAACTGCGCGCGAGAATCCCGATGCCGGAGCTGCCGGAGCCGACCGTGGACGCCGTCGGGCGGGCGCTCTTCGCACTCGCCGAAGCGGACACCGGCCCGAGCCTCTCTCGTTACTTCGTGAAGAAGGCCACGAAGTCCCAGGCGCGGGAGATGCTCATCCAGCGCTCGGCGTACACGCTCCGCGAGGCGGACCCGCACTCCTGGGCGATTCCCCGACTCGACGGACGGGCCAAGGCGGCTCTGGTCGAGATCCAGTCCGACGAGTACGGCGGCGGCCGACCGCACCGCGTGCACGCCGCCCTCTTCGCGCGCGCCATGCGCGCAGCCGGCCTGGATGACACCTACGGCGCGTACGTAGACGATCTCCCCGCCGTCACCCTCGCGTCGCTCAACATGATGTCGATGTTCGGACTCAACCGTCGGCTCGTCGGATCGATCGTCGGTCATCTGGCCGCCTACGAGATGACCTCGTCCATCCCCTGCCGCCTGTATGCCGACGGTCTGCGCCGCCTGGACTTCCCCACCGACGTCACGGCGTACTTCGACGAGCACGTCGAGGCCGACGCCGTGCATGAGCAGATCGCCGCCCGAGACCTCGCAGGCAGCCTCGCCGAGGACCACCCGGAGCTGCTGCCAGACATCATGTTCGGTGCAGCTGCCTGCTTGACGGTGGACGGATGGGGAGGCGCACACATCCTGGAGGCCTGGTCGGCGGATTCCTCGTCGCTGCGCACGAGGGCGTCATCATGAGCGCGGACCACGAACCGGCGACGATCACTCCGTACCCGGACGGTCCGCTGCTCGTCCGCGGTGACGTCGAGCTGCACGCCGCCGACGGCACGCCGATCCCCTCCCACCGCCGCACGGTCGCGCTGTGCCGCTGCGGACTGTCGACCCTCAAGCCCTTCTGCGACGGCACACACAAGCCCGCAGGCTTCCGCACCGAGGACTGAAGGGGCCGCGCACTCAGGGCGTCAGCAGGGGATCGACACCCACCGCGAGGAACAGTGCGGCGAGGTAGACGATCGACGCGCGGAAGACGAGCATCGGGCGCAGCTCGCCACCCCGCCGAGCCCGTGACCGCATCAGCGACGCGGACACCACGAACCCCGCGCCCGCCCCCAGAGCCACCGTCCAGTACAGCAGGCTCACCTCCGCGACGAAGGGCAGGATGAGCGAGCACACGACCGTCACCACTGCGAAGCCGATCACCCTGATGGCGACGAACGACGGCGGGCGCGTGGCACCGAGCATGGGGACGCCGGCCCGGCGGTAGTCGTCTCGGTAACGGATCGAGAGCGGCCAGTAGTGCGCAGGCGTCCAGAAGAACACCACCAGGAACAGGATCACCGCCGGCCATTCGAGAGCGCCGCGCACCGCGGTCCAGCCGACGAGCACGGGCATGCACCCAGCGACCCCGCCCCAGACGATGTTCTGCTCGGTGCGACGCTTCAGCAGCAGGGTGTAGAAGACCACGTACAGCACGAGGCCGGCGGTGGACAACGCGGCGGGCAGGGGGCCGACGAAGGTGAGCATCCACCCCACGGAGGAGATTCCGAGCACGGTCGCGAAGATCAGACCGGCGCGCGCGGACACGACGCCCGTGACCAGGGGGCGCCGGGCCGTGCGCTCCATGACCGCATCGCTCTCGCGCTCGAAGTACATGTTGAACGCCCCGGCGGAACCGGCGCTCAGTGCCCCGCCCACGAGCACCGCGCCCAGGAGAGCGATGTCGGGCCGTCCGTCGGCGGCGAACACCATGACGGGGATCGTGGTGACGAGGAGGAGTTCCAGGATGCGGGGTTTGGTCAGTTCGAGGTAGGCGCGAACGGTCCGCAGCACGTGTCGTCAGCCTTCCGGCCAGTAGTGACTGTCTGGCAGCGCGCGGGCACCGAAGATCGCCTGTCCGACGCGCACGCACGTGGCGCCCTCCTCGACGGCGATCTCGTAGTCCCCGGACATCCCCATCGACAGCTCGCCCGCCCCGATGAGGTCGGGCGCGTCTTCTCTGGCCTGGTCCCGCAGCGTGCGCAGCAGCGAGAAGCACTCGCGCACCCTGGCGTCGTCCGGGGTGAGGATGGCGAGGGTCATCAGTCCCCGCACGCGGAGCGTCCCATAGGAGGGCAGTGCCTCCAGGAACGCGGGAAGCTCCTCCGGTGGCATCCCGAACTTGGAATCCTCGGCCGAGGTGTTCACCTGCACGAAGACGTCGAGGCTGCGGCCGGCGGCCTGCAGACGTCGGTCGAGCGCCTCGGCCACCCGCAACCGATCGAGAGCCTGGAACTCGGTGGCGAACGCGGCCACGTCTCTGGCCTTGTTGGTCTGCAGGTGCCCGATGATCGACCACGACACATCGAGGTCGGCGGTCTCCCCGTTCTTGCGCACCGCCTCCTGCACCTTGTTCTCGCCCAGCAGCCGCATGCCCGAGCGGATCGCGACGCGGACGCGCTCGGTCGGGACCGTCTTGCTCACCGGGAGCAGGGTCACCTCACGCGGATCGCGCCCCGCCCGCCGCGCTGCCTCGGCGATGCGCGATTCGACGCTCGCGAGGTTATGCCGGAAGTCGTCGACGGTGACCGCCGTGGGGTAGCGCTCGTCGGCGCCGATCGGTGCATCCAACTTTGACATAGGTCAAACACTAACATGGTCTTAGGCCGTTTCGTCGGCGATGTCCGCCGCTCACCACCGCTCACCACTGCTCACAGAAGGAGCCCCCATGTCCGCGCCCCGCGTGCTTCCCGATCACTCCTCCGCCCCGTTGCTGCTGACCGATGTGCCGGGACCGCGCAGTCGAGCCCTCCACGAGCGACGCAGGCAGACCGTCGCCCGGGGAGTCGGCAGCGTGCTGCCGGTGTACATCGCGCACGCGGACGGCCCCTGGGTCACCGACGTGGACGGCAATCGCCTCCTCGACCTCGGCAGCGGCATCGGCGTCACCACGATCGGACACAGGAATCCCGCCGCCGTCGCGGCCGCCGCCGCGCAGCTCGAGCAGGTGACGCACACGCTCTTCACCGTCACGCCCTACGAGGGGTACGTCAGGCTGGCCGAGCGCCTCTCCGAGAAGACCCCCGGCGATCACGAGAAGCGCTCGGTGTTCGTGAACTCGGGCGCGGAGGCCGTCGAGAACGCGGTCAAGATCGCTCGCAGGCACACCGGCAGGCGCGCGGTCGCCGCCCTCGACCATGCCTTCCACGGACGCACCAACCTCACTCTCGCCATGAACCACAAGGCCGCATACGGCACCGGATTCGGCCCCTTCTCGTCCGACATCCACCGCGTACCCAACTCCTACCCGTACCGGGACGGCCTCTCCGGGGAGCAGGCGGCGGAGCGCACGATCGCCCACCTCGAGCAGCGCATCGGCACCTCCGACCTGGCCGCCGTCATCGCAGAGCCGATCCAGGGCGAGGGCGGGTTCGTTGTCCCCGCCGACGGCTATCTGCCCGCACTGCAGGACTGGTGCACGCGCAACGGTGTGGTGTTCATCGCGGACGAGATCCAGACCGGGCTCGGACGCACGGGGACGTGGTTCGCGAGCGAGCACTTCGACGTCGTCCCCGACCTCGTCCTCACGGCCAAGGGCATCGCGGCAGGACTCCCGCTCGCTGGCGTCACCGGACGCGCCGACATCATGGACGCCCCCGACCCCGGCGGCCTCGGCGGAACCTTCGGCGGCAACCCCGTCTCCATCGCCGCGGCCCTGGCCGTGTTCGATGAGCTCGAGCACGGCCCCTTCTTCGCGGAAGCCCTGCGCATCGGAGGCAGCCTCCGGCAGCACCTCACCACGCTCGCCTCGCGCCACCCCGTGATCGGAGATGTGCGCGGGATCGGCGCCATGTACGCCTTCGAACTCGCCGATCCCGCCACCTCGCACCCCGCCGCGGGAGCCGCCTCCGCGATCGCGGCCTACGCGGCCCAGCACGGCATCCTGCTGCTGACGGCCGGCAGCGACGCGAACGTCATCCGATTCCTGCCGACTCTCACGACCACCGACGATCAGATCGAGGTCGCGGTGGATGTGATCGACCGAGCACTGGCGACACTCGCCTGACGACTCAGCCGGGTGCACCCGTCGCGTCGATGACGAGTGCGCCCTCCCGCCAGCGCACGCGGTGGAGGTCGGGCACGACCAGGTCGGGGTCGCCTCCCGACGACGCCGCTCCGACCCCGACGACGAACCCAGCACCCGCCGCGCGCGCCGAGCGGATCCCCGGCACGGAGTCCTCGAACACGATGCAGTCCTCAGCGCGGCGCGCCAGCAGGTAGGCGCCGAGAAGATAAGGGTCGGGTTCCGGCTTCCCCCGGGGAACGTCTTCCGCCGCGACCAACGCCGGTGGAAGCGCGATACCGGAGCTGCGCAGCCGCGCCAGAGCCACGGCGCGGTTGCTGCTCGTCACCACCGCCCAGCGGTCGCGCGGAAGCGCACCCACCAGCCGCGACGCTCCTCCGACCTCCCGGGTGTGCACGGCCGCCTCGACCTCCAGCGCGACCAGTTCCGCCGTGGCCTCTTCCGCGGCCTCCCGCCCCACCAGGCCGGCCACGACCTCGCTCGGCCGCATGCCGTGCGGCGCATCGCGCAGGAAGTCGAAGGAGGGAGCATGCCGGCGGGCCCAGGCATCCCAGGCGGGCGCTGCGGCCAGGACCGAGTCCACGAGGACGCCATCGCAGTCGAACAGCAGTCCGGCCGGTCCGAACTCCCAGGAATCCCCGCTGCGCACGTGTGATAATTTTGGCATAGGTCAAAGCTAGCACCGGCACGGGGGGACCGCGCCGCGGAGGGGACACCAATGCCCAAGAGAATCGCCATCAACGGACTGGGCCGAATCGGCCGCAATCAGCTCCGACTTCTGCTCGCGCGTCGATCGGAGCTCGACCTCGTCGCCGTGAACGACCCGCGGGGGCCACGCGCCATCGCGGATCTCCTGCGCAGCGACGGCAGCAGCGGGCCGTCGACGCGCGGCGTGCGGTACGACGACGACCACCTCTTCCTCAACGGACACGCGGTCCGCATGCTCTCCGAGCGCGATCCGCTGCGGCTGCCCTGGCGTGAGCTCGGAGTCGACATCGTCATCGAGGCGACGGCGTCCGATGCGGGGGCCGACGACGCACGCACGCACCTCACGGCCGGCGCGAAGAAGGTGGTCACGACGGTTCCGACTCCGGACGACGACGGCACCATCATGCTCGGGGTCAACGAGCACACCTACGATCCGACCCGACACCACGTCATCTCCAGCGCGTCCTGCACGACCAATTGCCTGGCCCCGGTCGCCAAGGTCTTCCACGAGGCGTTCGGCATCGACTCCGGCCTGATGACGACCATCCGTGCCGAGTCATCCGACCTCCAGGTGCACGACGCCCCCCACACGGACCCGCGGTCCACGATGGGGAAGGAGGCGAAGGGCGGAAAGATCACGCCGCGCAGTGGAGGAGCCGCGTCCGCGATCGGTCGCGTCCTGCCCGAGCTCGACGACGGCCGACTCGACAGCTACACCCTGCAGGTGCCGGCCATCAGCGGTTCGATCACGCATCTCACGGTCACGGCGTCCCGACCGGTCACCGCCGACGAGGTCAGGACCGCATACGAGACGGCCGCGGAGGGCCCACTCAAGGGGATCCTGCGCTGCGCCGACGATGAGATCGCGGTCGCCGGCACCGTGATCGATCCGCATTCCTCGATCCTCGACGCCGGTCTGATCCGCGTGATCGGCTCGCAGGTGAAGATCTCCGCCTGGTACGACGACGAGTGGGGATACTCGCACCGTCTCACCGAGCTGACCGAGTACGTCGCAGAAAGGCTGTCCGCATGACGATTCCCGAGCCGCGCGAGCGCACGGCGCTCGCGTTCCGCCACGTGCACTTCGAAGACCTCGGCATCCTCGGGCCACTCCTGCGCGAACGCGGCTTTCGCGTGGAGTACGTCGACCTCGGCACCGAGGCCATCGACATCGAACGCGTGGACGATGCCGATCTCATGATCGTGCTGGGCGGCCCGATCGGCGTGCACGACGCCGATACGTACCCGCTCCTGCACGCCTCGAAGGAGGCCGTCGCCCATCGGCTCCGCTCCGGCAGGCCGCTGCTGGGGGTATGCCTCGGAGCACAGCTGATCGCCGAGGCGCTGGGGGCGCAGGTGCACGCGACCGGTCAGGTCGAGATCGGCTACGCACCGCTCGACCTGACCGAGGACGGCCTCGATTCACCGCTGCGCGCACTCGACGGCATGCCCGTGCTGCACTGGCACGGAGACGCATTCACGATCCCGGCCGGATCTCGCCGACTGGCGTCCACCCCCGGGTTCCCGAACCAGGCGTTCAGCACGGGCACCGTGCTCGCCCTGCAGTTCCACCTCGAGGCCGACCACCGCGCGATCGGGAGCTGGCTGATCGGCCACGCGCACGAGCTGCATCACAACGGTATCGACCCGCGCATCATCCGCGAGGACGCGAGAGCCTACGGGCCGGAACTCGAGAGGGCGGCCCGCTCCGCCATCGCGACATGGCTGGATTCCGTCGAACTGCCCGCTCCCACCGCCTGACCGCGACGCAGACGAAGGGGCCGGGTCCCTGCGGACCCGGCCCCTTCGTCTGCGACAGCGATCAGCTCGCGCGACGAAGAGCCACGCTCGGGAAGTCGATCGGGACGTCGAGGGCGATGTTCACGTAGTTCGTGAACAGGTTCAGCGCGACCTGGGCGATCGTCTCGACGATCTGCTCGTCGGTCCACCCCTGCGCGCGCACCGCGTCGACATCCGCCGACGACACCTGACCCCGCTCCTCCACCAGCTTGAGCGCGAACGCGAGCAGCGCCGCGGTGCGCGGGTCGTCGGACTCGCCGCTCTGCGCGGCGGTGAGGGCCTCACGGCTGAGGCCCGCCTTCTTGCCGAGGGCGGTGTGCGCGGCGAGGCAGTACTGGCAGGAGTTCCGGTCGGCGACGGCCACGGCGATCTGCTCGCCGATGGCCGGACCGAGCGAGCCGCCGCCGAAGGCGCCGAACGCCCCCCACATGCTGGTGAGAGCCGCGGGAGAGTTGGCGACGGCGCGGAACATCGCGGGCACGGCCCCGAAGGCGCCAGCGATCTGATCAAGCTGTTCCTTGACGTTTCCGGTGGCGTTGTCACGGTCGATGAGAGGGACGTTGGGCACGGGATGCTCCTTCGGTTGTCGAGTCGGCCCGGATCTGAGCCGACTCCAGTCTTTCGACAATGAGCGGACGATGCGCACCATAACGTCTTGCTTTCATGACATATCGTCCTGGATACTGGGAGCGTGTCCGATATCGATCGCCTCTCTCCCCTCCTCGAGCGGTTCCGCGTGCGCACGCGGCTGTTCCACAACGGGCCGCTGTGCGGCACGACGGTGTTCCCAGCGAGCGGTGGACACGGTTTCCTGCACGTGCTGCGACGAGGCGAGATGGAGGTGACGCATCGTCGGGCCGACGGCAGCAGCGAGCGCGCGCTCATCTCACGGCCGAGCCTGCTGTTCTTCCCGCGGCCGGTCGACCACTCGTTCCTGAACGCGCCGACCGAGGAGTCCGACTTCGCCTGCGCGACTCTCGATTTCGACGGCGGCGCGACCCACCCGCTGGTCCGCACACTGCCATCGTCGATCGTGCTGCCCCTCAATGAGGTCGAGACTCTCGGCCCCGCACTCGACCTGATGTTCTCTGAGGTCGACAACGTGCGGTGCGGACGCCCGCTGGTGGCGGACCGCATGTTCGAGGTCGTGCTCATCCAGCTGCTTCGATGGATGCTCGATCACGCTGAGCAGCTCGACCTCGCACCGGGGCTCATCCCCGGCCTCGCCGACGAGCGGCTCGCCCCCGCGCTCGTCGCCATGCACGAGGAACCGGGGGAAGCGTGGAGCCTGGAGTCCCTCGCCCGCACGGCGAACATGTCGCGCAGCGCGTTCGCCGCGCGATTCAAGGAGGTGCTCGGACGCTCGCCCGGCGACTACCTCACCGAGTGGCGGCTCACGATCGCACAGGAGCAGCTGCGTGGCGGCATGTCGGTGAGCGCGGTCGCGGCGCAGCTCGGCTACGCGAGCTCCTCCGCCTTTTCTCGGGTCTTCGCCCAGCGCATCGGACACTCGCCGAGGACGTGGCTGACGCTGGCCGCCTGAGGGTGTGCGTTCCGGCGCCGGGCCGTTGAGAGGTGGAGGCAGGAATCGAACCTGCGTGCACGGTCTTGCGGACCGCGACCTGGCCACTCGGTCACTCCACCGGGTCGGACGAGCTCAGCGCTGAGGCGGTGAGTACCCGTCCAGGAAGGCACCGAGACGTCGGAGTGCATCGGTGAGCACATCGGCCTCCGGGAGGAAGGCGATGCGGAGGTGATCGGGAGTCTGCAGATTGAAGGCCCGCCCATGCACGAGGAGGATCCGCTCGGCGTCGAGGAAGTCCAGCACCAGCCGCTCGTCGTCGACGATGCCGTGCACCTCCGGGTCGAGGCGAGGGAACAGGTACAGTCCCCCGCCCGCCACCTGCACGTCCAACCCGGCAATCCCGCCGAGTGCGTCGAGTGCGGCATCCCGCTGCCGCGTGAGCCGTCCGTCCTGCGCGACCAGCTCGTCGAGCGAGGCATCATGGGTCAGCGCCGCGGTGATCGCGTGCTGCGCCGGAACGGAGGCGCACATGCGCATCGAGGCGAGCAGACGCACCCCGGAGAGGAAGGGATCGTCGGAGTGGAATCCGGTCGCGGTCATCCACGCGGCGCGATAGCCCGCGACCCGGTGCGTCTTCGAGAGTCCCGCGAAGGTGACGCAGGGCACGTCAGGAGCGACCTGTGCGGTCGAGACGTGCTCGAACCCCGGGTAGACGACGCGGTCGTAGATCTCGTCGGAGAGCAGCAGCAGGCCATGCCGCCGCGCGAGCTCGGCGATCTGCTCGAGAACCTGTCGCCCGTACACCGCGCCGGTCGGGTTGTTCGGGTTGATCACGACGATGGCCGCAGTCCGAGGACCGATCGATGCCTCCATCGCCGCGAGGTCCGGCGCCCACCCCTCGGCTTCGATGCACGGGTAGTGCACCGCCCGCCCACCGGCCAGCACCGTCGATGCCGTCCACAGCGGGTAGTCGGGACTCGGGATCAGCACCTCGTCGCCGGGCTCGAGCAACGCCTGCAGCGTGAGGCCAACGAGTTCCGAGACACCGTTGCCGACGGTGATGTCATCGATAGCAAGCGCGGGGAAGCCCGGGCGGAGGGCATAGTGCGCGCTGATCGCCTCGCGCGTCTCCGGAAGCCCCGCGGACTCGGAGTAGCCGTGCGCATGGGGCAGGGCTGAGCGGAGCGCCTCGACGATGGCCGGAGGAGCATCGAACCCGAACGGTGCCGGGTTGCCGATGTTGAGACGGAGGATGGACTCCCCGCGCTTCTCCAGCTCGGCCGCCCGGTCGGCGACCGGGCCACGCAGGTCGTACAGCACACCTTCCAGGCGCGAAGAGCGGCCGATGCGCGATTCGGCGCCCCGAGGCCGGCCGGCCATCATGCGTCCGCTCCGGACGAGTGCGACCCGCCGGCCACAGCCACGAGATCGTCCACGAGTCGCTGAGTCTCGGCATCATCGAGGGCGTGCACGGTCAGACGGAGATGCGTGGAGCCCTGCGCGCTCTCGGTGTCCAGGGCGAACTCGGAGCCGGGCCGCACGAGCCACCCGCGCGACGCGAGACGTCGACCGACCTTGGTCGCATCGTCGCGGACATCGACCCACACGTTGAGGCCACTGTCCGCCTGCGCCTGGACTCCGCGCGCATCGAGCTTCGACACGAAGGCCTCGTTCCGTCCGGCATAGTGCTCGCCCGCTGCGACGATCGACCGCTGCACCTCGTCATCGCGCAGCATCGCAGCCGCAAGCCGCTGCATCACATGACTCACCCACATCGTTCCGGGGCTGAGCCGCAACGCGAGACGTCGCGCGGTCACCGGATCGGATGCCGTGACCGCCAGGCGCATGTCCGGCCCCAGGAACTTCGACACCGAACGCACCAGCGCCCACCGCTGCTGCGTCGGCGCGATGATGCTGGCGTAAGGCGTGGGGTCGAGCAGCGAGAAGTGGTCGTCTTCGATGACCAGGACATGAGGATGGTCGGCGAGGACTTCGCGCAGCGCGAGAGCCCTGGCCGCGCTGGTGCCGACGCCCGTGGGGTTGTGCGCGCGAGGGGTGCAGACGATCGCGCGTGCACCGCTCTCGAGTGCAGCCCTCAGGCCCGCGACGGTCATGCCCTCGCGATCGACCGGGATGGCGACCGGCACATATCCGGCGAGCCGCGCCGTATGGATGCTGGAGAGGAAGCACGGATCCTCGAGGCCGACCCGGTCGCCCTGCACGAGCGTCTGCGCGAGGAGACGCTCGACGGCGTCCACCGCTCCTGCGGTGATCGACAGCCGGAACGGACGCGGGTGATCGGCGGCGAGCCAGTCGGTCGCCCATTCGGCCAGGTCGGGGTCTATCACCGATTCGCCGTAGAGCACGTGTCCCGGAGTGACCGTGGCGAACGCGGCCGCGAGGTCGGGAAGACGCGCGGCATCGGGGTTGCCGCTGCCGATGTCGCGCAGCACCGAGCCCGGGGTGAACCCCTCGTCATGATTCTCCGCCGGCCCGAGCACGGTGGTCCCGGTGCGACCGCCCGTGGCGGCGATGCGCGCGGTGACCAGCGATCGATAGGCGGCCAGCACCGTGTTCCGGTTCACGCCGAGGCGGGCCGCGAGGGAACGCACGGGCGGCAGCTGATCGCCCGGAGCATAGGCCCCGCGCTCGACGAGGTCGCGCACGCTCTCGGAGATCTCCGCAGCGGTCGAGCCCACGATCGCCTCCGAGACTTCTTCACGATCCGGTGCCTGAGCCATGCTTCGACCGTAGGGGATCGTTTGACCTATGTCAAAACTCGACTCGTTGTTTTCGAGATCGTACGGGTGCACGTCGGAGGCCCGGTGCACGATGGGACCATGAGCGACGGCTACGACGCGGAGTTCCTCGGGACGCCCCTCCCCCTCCCGCACCCTGGGCACGACGTGCGCACACTCCCTTACCCCCGGTTCACGGTGCTGCTCGACCCTGAGCGGCGCCTGGCAGCGGTCACGGCCGTGAACATCGACGGCGCCACGTTGCAGAGCCTCCCCCGCACCGGCGACTGGCGGCTGGACGAACGCCTGCGGCCCGACGAGCAGACCGGGCCCGAGGTGTACGCCCGCAACGATCTCGACCGCGGACACCTCGTGCGCCGACGCGATCCGGGCTGGGGACCGCCTGCCACCGCCCGCGCGGCCAGCGAAGCGACCTTCTTCTACCCGAACGCGGCTCCACAGGCGGCCGGGTTCAACCAGTCCAAGGAGCTCTGGCTCGGCCTGGAGGATCACGTGCTCGCCTATGCGGAGAGCACCGACCAGCGGGTGTCGGTGTTCACCGCGCCGGTGCTCGAGGACAGCGACCCTCCCTACCGCGGTATCCGAGTGCCGCTCCGGTTCTGGAAGGTGGCGGCCTGGCGAGGACCGGATGGGTTCGCCGCAGCCGGCTTCGTCCTCGATCAGTCCGACCTGGTCGACACCCGCGAGGAGCAGAAAGCCGTCCCGCCGCTCGGCGGCTTCCGCACGTTCCAGGTGCCGATCATCGACATCGCCGCCCTCACCGGCGTCGACCTCGGCGCACTGACCGAGGCCGACGTGCTCGCGCGACCGGGCGCCCGTGAGACGGGATGGCTGCCCCTCGACACGGCGAAGGACATCGTGCTCTGAGGCGAGCGCGGCGCCTCAGACTCCGGCGCGCACCGACTCCAGCGACGGGTAGTCGGTGTACCCCTCGGCCGTGCGACCGTAGAACAGCTCGGGGCGCGGAGGGTTGAGCTCGGCCCCCTGGGTCCAGCGCTCCACCAGGTCGGGGTTGGCGATCACGGGACGGCCGGCGGCGACGGCATCCGCCCACCCGTCGTCCACGAGGCTCTCGGCGGCATCCCTGGTCGTGTCGATCCCGAAGCCGGTGTTGACGATCAGCGGCGCACCGGCCGTGCGGCGGATGTGCTGCACGAGCTCGCCGGCGGGGTCTACGTGGAGTACGTCGACGAACGCGAGACCGAGAGGTGCGAGCCCTTCGGCGACCGCGGTGTAGGTCGCGTGCACGTCGGCGGCGTCCTCTTCCAGCACACCCTGGATGTTGTGCTGCGGCGAAAGGCGGATGCCGGTGCGATCGGCTCCGATCGCCGCAGCGACGGTCTCCGTGACCTCGATCGCGAAGCGTGCCCGGTTCGCGGGTGATCCGCCGTAGCCGTCGTCACGCGTGTTCGACACCGGAGACAGGAACTCGTGCACCAGGTACCCGTTCGCGCCGTGCACCTCGACGCCGTCGAAGCCCGCGGCGATCGCGTTGCGCGCCGCCTGGGCGAACTGCTCGACGACGACGGGGATCTCCGCGAGGGTGAGCGCATGCGCGACCGGGAGATCGGCCCTGCCCTGCGGCGTGCGCGTCTGTCCGGGGGCGGCGAGCGCGCTCGGGGCCACGACGCGCGCCTCGCCCGAGATCGCGGGGTGCCCCACGCGTCCCCCGTGCATGAGCTGCATGACGATGGTTCCGCCCTCGTCGTGCACGGCGTCGGCGATCTGCTTCCATCCGTCGATCTGCGCCGGGGTGACGATGCCGGGCTGACCAGGGTACGACTTGCCCTCCGCAGCCGGCCAGGTGCCTTCGGAGATGATCAGGCCCTGCCCCGCACGCTGGCGGTAGTACTGCGCCATGGTCTCGGTCGGCACACCCTCGTCGTCTGCGCGGGTGCGCGTGAGGGGCGCCATCACGACGCGGTTGGACAGCTGCAGGGCGCCGAAGACGGCGGGTTCGTAGAGAGTCACAGTGGGAGACAAGGCACGGGCGGAGCGCTGTATTCCCTGCGGCATCTCACCTCGCCGGCCGTCTCACCTCGCCGCCGACGCCTCTCCGCCCCCGAGCCCGGCGAGCAGGTCGGCGAAGTGGTCGAGGTCGGCCGCGGTCCAGTTGCGCAGCCGCTCTCCGATGCGTCCTTCATACTGCGAGCGGGCGAGGGCCACGCGCTCCTGGGCGAGATCGGTCGCGACGAGGACGCGAGCCCTGCGGTCATCCGGGTCCGGCACGCTCTTGACGAGTCCCAGCTGTTCGAGCTGGCGCACCTGACGACTCACCGCGGACTTGTCGGTCTGCAGGCGCTCGATGATCGCACCAGCCGAGGTCGCCTTGCCCGTCGCGATGGAGGTGAGGACCTGGTAGCCGAGGGGCTGCAGATCGGGGTGGACGGTCGCCGCCGCCTCGCGCCAGCCGATGCGGATCCGCGCGAACAGACGGCCCAACTCCTGCTCGACCCTGGTGACGGCCTGATCGAGATCTTCGTCGCCGAGCCGATCCGTCGTCGAGGCGGATGCAGGGCGATCGGCAGGGGCGTCGGGAGAGGCGCTCATGCTCGCCAGTGTACGGCGAAGCCCCGCTGCCGATCGCGACAGCGGGGCCTCGGCTCGGACGTCGCCTCAGACTTCGGCGAGCAACCGGAAGGCCTTGGACGCCGCCCGGATCTCCTCGGGAGTCAACTCGTCGATCACGGCCTGAAGGCGGGTGCCGTACTCGCGGCGGACCTCGGCCAGCGCGGTGCATGCCACGGGGGTCGCGCTCAGCACCCGGAGGCGCCCATCCCGCTCATCAGGGCGGGACTCGAGCAGCCCGAGCTCCTCCAGCATCCGCACCTGCCGGCTGATGACCGACTTGTCCATCTCGAACCGCTCCGCGATCTCGTGCGCATTCGCGGTTCCCGCCCGGTCGATGAAGGTGAGCAGCTTGTAGCCGGCCACCTGCAACTCCGGGTGGACCCGGGCCGCGGACTCCCTCCACAGCGACCGGGTCCTCGCGAAGATGAGGTTCAGATGCGCCTGGAGGTCACCGAGCGCACTGTCGACGTCCGCCGACTCCACCGCTCCGGGGGCGAGCATCTCAGCGCTCCTGGTCCCGATCTTCGCGCTCGAGCACGCGTACCGACCCGGTGGTGGGGGACGCCGACTCCGCGCCGTCGATCCGGATGGATCCGGTGGCGAGTGACGCGCCGACCTCGGCCTCGGAGACCTCGATCACCGATTCCTCGGCCTGCTCGAGCATCTGCTCCGCGGCGTTCTTCGTCGACAGCGGCTTGTTCTTGATGAACGCGATCGCGATGATGGCGATCACGGCGAGCGGAATCGCGATGATGAACGCATCCGCGATGCCGTGCCCGTAGGCACCCTCGACCATCGCGCGGATGGTGTCGGGCAGCTGGCCTACCTTCGGCACGTCTCCGGAGGCGAGGTGCTTGAGCGCCTCGATCTCGGCAGGTGTCGTCGGCACGAAACCGTCGAGCGCATCGGTGATGTAGTTCGCGACGCTCGTGGACAGCAGCGACCCCATCACGGTGACGCCGATCGTGCCGGCGATCGTGCGGAAGAAGTTCACGTTCGACGACGCAGCGCCCAGCTGCTGCGGCGCAGTGTCGTTCTGCACGATCAGCGTGAGGTTCTGCATGACCATGCCGAGTCCGGCACCGAGCACGAACATGTAGACGGCGACGAGCGGGAACGGCGTGTCGTAGCGCAGGGTGGCCATCAGGCTGACGCCGATGGTGGCGAGGACCGAGCCCGTGAGCATCCAGCCCTTCCACTTGCCGAAACGGCTGACGAGCTGTCCGATGATGATCGACGCGCCCATCTGGCCGATGATCATCGGGATGGTCATGAGGCCGGACTCGGTGGGCGTGGCACCGCGGGCGAGCTGGAAGTACTGCGCGAGGAACACCGAGGTGGCGAACATCGAGACGCCGATCGCGATCGAGGCGATGACCGACAGGGTGAAGGTGCGGTTGCGGAACAGCGACATCGGCACGATCGGTTCCTTGACGAAGAACTCGACCGTGATGAACGCCGCGATCGCGACCGCCGCGGTGACGATGAGCATGATGCTCGTCGAGGAGTCCCAGTCGAACTGGTTGCCGCCCATGGAGACCCAGATGAGCAGGGTCGAGACGCCGACGGCGAGCAGCACGATGCCGAAGTAGTCGATCGACACCTTGGTGTCACGCTGCGGCTTCGGCAGGTGCAGCGTGAACTGCAGCAGCACGAGGGCGAGGATCGCGAACGGCACGCCGACGAAGAAGTTGGAGCGCCAGCCCCACACGTCGGTGAGGAGTCCGCCGAGCAGCGGGCCGCCGATCGTGCCGAGGGCCATGATGCCGCCGACGACGCCCATGTACTTGCCGCGCTCGCGCGGGGAGATGATGAGCGCGACGGCGATCATCACGAGCGACATGAGGCCGCCCACGCCGATGCCCTGGATGACGCGAACGGCGATGAGCATGTTCGTGTCGGTCGAGAATCCGGCGATCACGGTGCCGACCGTGAAGAGGATGAGGGAGATCTGGACGAGCACCTTGCGGTCCACAAGGTCGGCCAGCTTGCCCCAGATCGGGGTCGAGACGGCGGTGGCGAGAAGGCTCGCGGTGATGACCCAGGTGTACTGGGACTGGGTGCCGCCGAGGTCGGCGATGATGACGGGCATCGAGGTCGACACGACCGTGCCGGAGAGCACGGCGACGAACATGCCGACGACGAGGCCGGAGATCGCGGTGAAGACCTCGCGAGCCGAGCGTGTCTCGGAAGCGGGGATGGGGGTCTGTGTCACGGGGTAACGCTCCTGCGCAGAAAGTTGATCGAGGTCAACCATACGCCTTTAGTTGCCAAAGTGCAACTAAAGGCGTATGCGACGCTGCGGCGAGCGCACCTCCCCCTCGAACACGCCGGGGAGTACCTTGTGAGCGTGTCGACGGATTCGAGGAGTGGGCGGGCGCTCGGTGCCCCGGCAGACCTCGACGCGGTCATCGGCGACGTCGATTGGACGGTGCCGCCCGCTGGCTCGCGGCGGTCCTGGTTCTCTGCGCCGAGCGGAGAACTGTCGGTGATCTCCCTCGGCGACCCCGCGAATCCGCGCGTGGTGCTGGTGCCGGGAGCGACGGGATCGAAGGAGGACTTCGCCCTGATGCTCCCCCTGCTGGCAGAGGCGGGGTACTTCGTGCAGTCGTTCGACCTGGCGGGGCAGTACGAGTCGCACGCCGCCGGTGCGAATGCGAGGTACACCTATGAGCTGTTCACGGGCGATCTGATCGCCTTCCTCGAGGCAGGGACTCGAGCGCACCTGTTGGGGTACTCCTTCGCCGGCACGATCGCCCAGGTCGTCGCCGTCCGCCGTCCTGACCTCGTCCGATCCCTCACCCTGCTCACCACTCCCCCCGGTTCCGGCAACGTGTTCGCGAGCATGAAGTGGCTGGGGCCGCTGGCGCCCATCGCGAGTCCTCGGCGCGGCGCTGGACTCATGATCTGGGGGATCGTGACGAACAAGAACCGCGTCCCGCCGCGGCGACTCGAGTTCGTGCGCTCACGGTTCGCCCTGACGAGCCGTCGCAGTGTCGACGAGATCGTGGGACTCATGATGGTCGCGCCCGACCTGCGCGACCGCGTGCGGGCGCTGCCCGTGCCCAAGCTCGTCGTCGCGGGCTCGCACGACCTGTGGCCCCTGGCCGCGCATGAACGGTACGCGCACGACATCGACGCGGAGTTCCGCGCGTATGCGACGGGGCACAGCCCGAGCGAGACGACACCGCATCAGCTCACCGCCGACCTGATCGATCTGTACTCCCGCGCGCGCGACTGACTCGCCGCACGCGTCACCGCCCGCTTCACCGGCCGACGGACGATCCACCCGATCGGTCGACCTCGCGACGCGCCTGCCGTCGAAGGCGCAATGACTCCGGCGACAGATGCAGGCGCACGGTGGGCACGACGTAGCTCAACCGCCGCCGGAGCGACGCCCAATCCTGGAACGGTCGGGCCGACACCTCGACGACGAGGTCACGGTCCCGCAGCACCGTCATCTCCGGCCGCACGTGGAACGACAGATCGAAATCATCGTGGATGTTGGTCTCCTCGCGGTGCACCTCGGCGCTCAGCGTGCGCCAGACCGCGGCGCGCATCGCCATGTTCGACCCGTAGAGCGGCGCATGCCCGAGGACGGGCGCCATGGTCGCGTACATGCCGCCGATGTAGAGGTGCTCCCCCATCCAGTGCACGAGCCGCGTCGATCCGTAGAAGCGCGGGTCGCCGGTGAGGAAGTCGACGTCCGGGCGCTCACGGAAAGTCCGCTCGATACGCTCCACCCAGTCAGGGTGGGGGCGGGAGTCGGCGTCGAGCCTCGCGATGATGTCGCCCGTGGCTGCGTCATAACCGGCCGCCGATGCTCGGGGTATCCCCGGGATCGGCTCGCTCACCACCCGCGCGCCGAACCTCTCGGCCACGTCGACCGTGTCATCGCTGCTGCCGTTGTCGACGATGACGATCTCGTCGGCGTGCCGGGTCTGCCGCGCGAGAGCGGCGAGGCACACCTCGAGCAGCCGGGCGTCGTCGCGCACGGGGATGACCACCGAGACGGAGCGCGGGAACACGGACACCATCGTTCTCCTCCCCCTGGACCGGCGGTTTCCAGACACAGTCTCCTCTGTGGACGGCCGAGCGCGGCGATTGAGCGAGGATGGTCGGATGATCCGTATCGTCCTGTTCGACCTCGATGGCGTGATCCGGCACTTCGACGCCAGGAACACGGCGATGATCGAGCGCCGCTACGATCTCGCCCCCGGAGACATCGAGCGCATCGCCTTCGCCCGCCCGCTGATCGACGAGGTCACGACCGGCCGCATCACGAGAGCCGAGTGGGTGCGCCGTATCGGCGCGCGGGTCGGGACGGCTGCTGCCGAAGAGTGGAGCGCGCAGCCCGCGGCGATCGACGACGGCGTCCTGGAGCTGATCGACGACGTCCTGGAGACAGGAGTCCGCACCGCCGTACTCACCAACGGCACGGACACGATCCCGGCCGAGATCGCGGCCCACGGCATCGCCTCCCGGTTCGACGCGGTCTTCAACTCCGCCGAGATCGGATACGCGAAGCCCGACACCCGGGCGTTCCGTCACGTGCTCGACGCGCTCGACGTGAAGGCGGCCGAGGTCTTCTTCACCGACGATTCGGCGTCGAAGCTCGTCGGAGCGCAGCACCTTTCCATCAACACCCATCACTTCGCCGGAGTCGACGATCTGCGCGCACACCTCGCCAGGGCGGGCGTGGACGTCGCGGCGAACGGAGGCAGAGTTCGCAGCTGAGGGGTTCGGAGCGGAGTGCCCCTACGCGTCGGGCGAAGACCGGTCGGCGCTGAGACGCAGGTGCAGCAGCGGATACAGTCGACCCGCCTCGTCCGTCTCGCTGCGGCCGACGACCTCGAACCCGCGGTGGACATAGAACCCGGCGGCCGAGACGTTCTGTTCGTTGACGTCGACCGCCGTGACGCCCCGTTCCTCGATCGCGTGGGCGAGGAGTACCGTGCCGATCCCACCGCCGCGTGCGGCCGCATCGACGAACAGCATCTCGAGTTTCCCGTCGAGCACGCCGAAGAATCCCACCGGTCGACCTTCGCGCTCCGCCACCGAGAGGGCGACCGCGGGGAAGTAGTCCGAAGCGAGTCTGGCCTCGATCGCGTTCCGATCCGCTTCCGCGAGGAAGTCGTGCGTGGCGTCGACGGCGCTCCGCCAGATCGCGACGAGCGCTGGGTACTCCTCCGGCCCGAGCGACGGTCGAACGGTGAGATCGGTCATGCGAGTTCCTTCCGGGACGACATCGGTACATCCTTCCAGAGCACGCAGCGACCCTGTGTCGCTTGTCGCCGAGCCCTCGCCTGCTGCCCCGTCAGTACACGGTCCCCATCGCCGCACGCACCTCGTCGAGGGTGACGTCCGCGATCGCACGGGCGTGCTCGTTGCCGCGCTGCAGAACGGAGCGCACGAGGTCCCCGTCCACCGCGAGTTCTCGCCGTCGGGCCCGCAGAGGCGCCAGGAAGTCGTTCACCACCGTCGCGGTCAGCGCCTTCAGCTCGCCGCTGCCACCGTCTCCGACGGCAGCGGCCAGCTCCTCGGGCACGGCGCCCAGGCACAGAGCGGCCGTCGACAGCAGCGCCGAGACGCCGGGCCGACGCTCCGGGTCGAACGTGATCCGCCGATCCTGATCCGTCCGCGTGCGTCGGATCACGGCGACCGTCTCATCCGCGGTCATCGACAGGGCGATCGCGTTCCCGTAGCTCTTCGACATCTTGCGACCGTCGAGGCCGGGGACCTCGGGCGTCGCGGTGATCAACGCTTCCGGGATCGGGAAGATCGCCCCGTAGCGTTCGTTGAACCTCCGGGCGATCACCCGCGTCATCTCGTCTCGACCCCGGCATCCTGCAGCCGCACCCGCTCCCGGATCGTGCCGAAGTAGTGCCCGAGGTGCAGTGCCCCGGTCGGGCGCTCCCCCGTGAGCACACGGAACCTCTCCGGATGCCGGGCCACGACGTCGGCGACCTCCGTCGAACGGTGTGCGGTCGCGGTGAACGAATCCATCTGTCTCTCCCTGAATCGGGAGCCGCACGGAGTTCACGGGTGCTGTTCACGAACTGCCGTGCAGCCCATGAACATACGTCAACCGGCTGCTATCGCAGCCACCACCATGCAGAGCGGTTGATCGTCATGGAACAGATGCTATCGCGCACCGCGACCACGAGTTCACGGAGCGAGCCCCCGGTGACCGCTCAGGGCGTGAGCCGGTGCAGGTCGCGCGGGAACAGCGTCACCTCCCGGATGTTCGACGCCTCGATGAGCCGCGACACCCAGCGCTCCAGCCCGATCGCGAAGCCGCCGTGCGGGGGCATGCCGTGCGCGAACGCGGAGAGGTAGGAGGCGTAGGCATCGGGCGACTCACCGCGCGCCTCGATGGCGGCGACGTAGTCGGAGTGCCGGTGCAGTCGCTGTCCGCCGGTGACGAGTTCGAGCCCACGGAAGATCAGGTCGAAGCTGTTGCTCCAGCGCGGGTCGTCGGTCTGGGGGTGCGTGTAGAACGGGCGTTTGCGCATCGGGTACCCCTCGACGGCGAGCACGTCGCTGCCGTACCGCTCCCGCGCCCACTCCCCCAGCGCGCGCTCGTGCGCCGGCGCGAGGTCGGGCTCGTCTTCCGGGGCGCCGACCCGTCGAAGCGCGTCCTGGAAGTGGATCACCGGGATCTCGTCGGGGATCGCGGGGAGCGCGATGTCGAGGCGCTCGACGGCGTCGCCGCTCTCGGTGCGGATGCCGTCGATCATGCCGAGGAGGACCCGGTGCAGCAGCGCGAGCACATCGCGGTGGTCGCGGATGAAGCCGAGCTCGGCGTCGAGCGACACGTACTCGGCGAGATGTCTCACCGTGTCGTGCGGCTCCGCACGGAACACCGGGCCTGTCTCGTAGACGCGCTCGAAGACGCCGACGAGTTGCTGCTTGAAGAACTGCGGGCTCTGCGCGAGGTACGCGGTCGAGCCGAAGTAGTCGACCGGGAACACGTTCGCCCCCGACTCCGTCACGGAGTCGACGAGCTTCGGCGTCTGGATCTCGGTGAATCCCTCGGCGTCGAGCGTGCGACGGAATCCGCGCAGGCTCGCCGCGGCGAGCTCCCACTTCGCCCGCTGCGCAGGGTGGCGCCAGGTGACGGCGGCATGGTCGAGCACGGTCGGCAGCGCCGCGTCGAGCGTGGGACGCCAGAGCTCGACGACCGGCGTGCGCGCAGGTTCGGAGAGCAGGGTGATCTCCGGCGCCGTCACCTCGATCCCGCCGGGGGCATGGGCGTTCGCGGTGGCCGTGCCTTCGATGCGCACGACCGTCTCCTCACCGGGCAGACCATCCACCGGCAGCTGTTCGGGTCGGAACACGATCTGCGCGAGCCCCGTGCGGTCGCGCAGGATCAGGAACGACACGGTGGCGAGTTCCCTGCGCCGATGAACGTGACCCAGGAGCGTGATCCGGGCGCCATCGGGCATGGTGGAGAGTTCCGTGGCGAGCGTGCGGGCGGGGTCGGATGGCGACATGATTCCTCCAGGTGGCGAAAGCCCTGGAGGTGCGGGCGGGGGCTAGATCGCGGTGCCACCACACCTTCGCCGATCGCTCATCGGCCTCTCGTCGATACGCCGGACGCGCGGGAGCCGCTCGCCCCGAGAGGCCGAGGGTCGTCACTCCTCGCAGCTGCCGCCGCCAGCGTAGCATCGGGCTCCGGCTCGCTCACCTCGCTCCCGCCTCGCGTCTCGCTCACCAGCACGGCCGCGACACCCGCCGCGCAGAGTCCGAATCCGAGGAGGGTGACGCCGGTGAGCGGCTCGCCGAGGAGGAGCGCCCCCGCTGCCGCGGTGGTCGGTGCGACGAGGAACAGCAGCGCGTTGAGCGCTGTGATGCCCACCCGGCGGAGCAGCCACCAGTACAGCCCGTACGCGGCGAGCGTCGGAGAGGCGGCCGCGAACCCTGCTGCCAGCCAGAACGATACCGACGCCGGAGGAACGAGAGCCCCGGACACCGCGGCGATCGGCACGAGCGCCACGGTCGTCACCGTCACGTGGATGGCCAGGGTCAGGAGGGTTCCGGTGCGCGGAGCCGAGCGCCGTTGCAGGAAGGTGCCGACGATCAGGCACGCCATCGCGAGAGCGGGCCAGACGTAAGCGGCGGGATGCGCCTCTGAATCGTCGAGCTGCGACCGCACCACCAGCAGGACACCGCCGGCTCCGACCACGAGTCCGAGCCACTGCGCACCGCGCACACGCAACCCGAGCAGCGGCCCGACGAGGACCGCGACGATGAGCGGCTGCACCGCATCGATCAGCGCGGTCGTTCCGGTCGCGACCCCCGCGGCGATCGCCGCGTAGACCGACACGCAGTACCCGAACTGCGCGAACAGGCCGATGAGCGCCTGCCGCCCGAGATCCGCCCGGCTCACGCCTCGCGCTGCCCCTGTGGCGGCGACGGCCACGAGCAGGACCACGGCCAGCGGCACGAATCGCCAGACGAGCAGTGTCAGGGGAGAGACGGCGTCGACGGCGATCGCGGGCACGAGGAATCCGGAGCTCCAGGTCACCACGAACGCCGCGGCCGCCAGAACCGTCACCATGCCGTGAAGTAGACCGATCTGTTTACTCATCTGTGTGACTATACAGGTCGGTTTACTCACCGGCTATAGTGGAGGCATGGCCGTCCCGGTACCCGAACTCGCCCCGCTCACGCCGGGCGCCACACGCGTGCTCGACGCGGCGTCCCGGCTCTTCTACGAGCGCGGCATCCACGCCGTCGGCGTCGACACGATCGCAGAGGCGGCCGGGGTCACGAAGAAGACGCTCTACGACCGCTTCGGGTCGAAGGAGGCCCTGGTCGTCTCCTACCTGCAGCACCGCGACGCCCTGTGGCGCGCCCACGTCGCACGACACCTGGAATCCGTCTCCGGACCCGGGGTCGAGCGGGTGCTCGCCGTATTCGACGCGGCGATCACCTGGTCCGACGAGTACAGCCCGAAAGGGTGCAGCGCCATCAACGCGCGGGCGGAGATCGGCGACGGCCACGACGGTCACCCGGTCTTCCCCGAGGTGTCGCGCCAGAAGGTGTGGCTGCTCGACCTCTTCCTCGAGCTGTGCCGCGAGGCCGGGGTCACCGAACCCGAGCTGATGTCGAAGGCGATGATGCTGCTCTACGAGGGCGCGATCGTTACGGTCGGCATGGAGACGTTCAGCGAGCCGTTCGTCGTCGCACGGCGACTCGCGCGCTCGACCCTGGTGGAGCAGGATCGAGGCTGACCCGCCCCCCTCAGCTGTTCGACGGGCGAGGAACCCTGCGACGCAGGAGCGGCACGACGGCGGACGCCACCACGACGATCGCGGCGGCGAGCGCAGCCGTGCCGAAACCGCCCGTCGCTACGACGGCGATCGTTCCGAGCACCGCGATGCCGAGACCTCCACCGAGGGCGAAGCCGACCTCCTGGATCGCTCCGACCTGTCCGGCGTCGTCTTCGACGGTGACGTCGAACAGCGCCGTCGCGGCGAGCGTCGCGCCGATGCCGAACCCCAGACCGACGAGCACCAGCGGAGCAGCCACGACCTCGGGGTCGGTGAACAGCCACAGCATCCCGACCGCCTGCAGCAGGAGCGCACCCACGGTCAGGGTCTCGGTCCGCAGCCAGCGGAGCGCGATCGGGGCGATCACCCCGCCGATGGCGATCGCGGCGGCCTGCGGCAGGATCGCGAGGCCGGCCTCCGCCGCGGTCCAACCCCTCGTGTCCTGCAGATGCAGGCTGACGAGCAGGACGGACGCCGAGGACACCCCGCTGGCGACGAGGATGCGGGTGATCGCGGGGCTGAAGCCGGGGATCGCGAACAGGCGCATGTCGATGAGCGGTTCGGGCAGTCGGCGCTGGCGCAGGATGAAGTACACGAGGCTGCCGACAGCGACCACCGCAGCGATCACCGCCGGCACGGGGGCGGCGAGCGCCTCATGCAGTGCGAAGGCGAGTGCGCCGAGGGCCACGATCGACGTGACGATGCTCGGGAGATCCCACGACGGCGTCCGCGAGCTGCGGGAGTCGGGCACCAGCCACACGGCCAGCACTCCGGCGAGCGCCGCCAGCGGGACGCTCCCCAGCAGCAGCCAGCGCCACCCTGGACCCTCCGCCAGGAGTCCGCCGAGAACGGGACCGAGCGCGCTGCCCACTCCGAAGGTCGCGGTCCACAGCCCATAGGCGAGCACCCGCTCCCTGGCGTGATACTTGGCCCCGATCGTGGCGACCACCCCGGCGACGACGAACGCCTCGGCCACACCGAGGAGCGCCCGGATCACGATGAGCAGCAGACCGCTCTGCGCGAATCCGCCCACCGCGTTGAGCACGGCGAATCCGCCGAGACCGATCAGCACGATCCGTTTGCGCCCGAAGGCGTCGCCGATCCGCGCAGCGAGGATGAGGGTGGCGGCGAGGGAGAGTGCATAGACGTCGGCCAGCCAGAGCCCCTCGGTGTCGCTGAGTGCCAGCTCGCCGCGGATGGCCGGGAGCGCCGTGGAGACGCTGCTGATGGCGAGGGCGCCGATGAGTATTCCGAGGAGCAGGGGCACCATCGCGAACCAGAGGCGGAGGGTCGAACGCGACGGGGACTGAGTGGGCGTGGAAGTCACGTGCTCAGTCTGTAAAGTACAGACAGAAGCTGCAAGTACTGTCATTTCTGTCACGTACTGACACTTCGGATACCGAGAAGGACGACAGAGGAGCGTGCGATGCGGGAGAAGACCGAGCGGATCGTGCGCGAGTGGTCGGAGTCATGCGATGCGGAAGTGTCCATCGCTGTGCTCGGCGGCGCCTGGAAACCGAGCATCCTCACGCTGCTGGGCGAGCACGAGGTGCTGCGGTTCGGGGAACTCGGCCGCCTGTTGGAGAACCCGACAGCCCGCGTGCTCACCCGACAGCTGCGCGAGCTGGAGGAAGACGGCCTCATCACCCGCACCGTCTACCGGCAGGTGCCGCCGAAGGTCGAGTACCGCCTCAGCGAGCTGGGCACGAGCGCGACGCCCCTGCTCGTCGAGTTGACGCGGTGGGGCACGCAGTACGCCGAGCAGCAGCGCGCTGCGACGACCGTCTCCTGAGCCCGCGGTGTGAGTTCGCGGGGGCCGGTCACTCGCTGTCGAGGAAAACCCCGACGCGATCGGCCTCGTACACGAACTGCAGCGCCGTCCCGTCGGGGAAGCGCTCGGTCAGCTCCTTGGGCATGTTGGTGTCGAACGGCACCTCGACGGTCGCGGGGAACGCGCCGACGGCGCACCCCGTGTACATGGGCCCGTCGTAGGTCCAGCCGTTGGACGAGTCGAAGTCGTCCTTGTCCGGCACCTGATCCGCTCTGGCCACCGTGAGGCAGTCCGAGCCGACCGAACCGTTGTAGTAACCGCCTGAGCTCTCCACGATGACCAACCCGTAGAAGTCGAACACCGCGGAGCTCGGACCCACCCCCATCCATCCGGCCGGGATCACCACGTCGGAGGTCGCGTCGAGCGTGGCGATCTGCGGAGCGCCAGCGGAGGAGGCGACGGGGGTGACCTTCACCAGGGCGAACGTGACGGCAGCCGACATCGCTGCCGCCGCGACGATCGCGACCACCCACAGGATCCTCGTCGTGCGCACCGAGAACCACGCCGCCAGACGCTCGGCGGGTTCCGCCGTCGGCGGGGCCGCATCGGCGTCGTCGGCCGAGGTGTCGAAGACGCCGAGCGCATCGTCTTCCGCGTCCTCGGGCTGTCGCCTCGACCGTCTGGTGCGGATCACCGGTTCCGCAGCGCGCATCGGCTCCGAGTCGATGGTCTCCATCGCCGGTGCGGGCGGGACGACGTCCTCGGCCACGGGCCTCGGCTGTCTCCGTGCCTCCAACTGCTGGAGCCGTCGGAGTGCGGCGGGATCGTCCTCGATGTCCGGCGTCGGACCATAGGCGCGGGCCCGGAGGGCGCGAAGCTCTTCATCAGCCGCAGTGCTCATCTCCGGCATCGTCTCACACGGCGGAGCTCAGCCGCAGAACGCCGAGGCTGAGTCCTTGAGCTGTTCGATCGCTTCGACCGTCTCCGGAGCCTGCAGGTCTGTCATGCCGCCGATCTGCGTGGCGCCGGAGCGGATCAGATCGCCCAGCTGTCCGTCGACGTTCGCCGCGATCCCCTCGAGCGAGGCGACGAGGTCGTCGCGTGCGGCGTCGGCCTGCTCGGCCGAGACCGCGCCCTGATCGAGCAGCGCCTGGTACTGCCCGTAGGCATCGTCGATCGTGGTGCAGGTCGCCTGCACGTCGATCCCGACGGCGTCGCCCGCCATCTGCGTGACCTGCGAGCAGCCGGCGAGCGCCCCGGCACCGAGTCCGGCAGCGAGGACGAGAGGAAGGACCACGATTCGGCGCATGGCACGAGGGTAGCCGCTCGACCTGACGAGCCCCTGCGACCCGCCTCGGCGCCCCTGCTCGGAGCAGATGCACGGGCGCCGCCGTCTATCATCGCAAGCGCGCGGTGTCCGGGAGGTGGGGTGGGATGAAGGTCATGCTCGTGGACGACGACGCGGAGATCCGTCTCGGTTTCACCACCGCGCTGCGACGTCGCGGTCACACCGTCGAGACCGCCGAGGACGTCGCCTCCGCACGCCTGCTCGCGGAACGCACGACCCCCGACGTCGCGATCATCGACGTCATGCTCCCCGACGGCGACGGGTTCTCGCTGTGCCGGGAGATCCGGGCGCGCTGGGGCTTCCCCACCGTGATGCTGACCGCCCGTGACGAGGATGCCGACGTCGTCGTCGGTCTCGACGCGGGAGCGGACGATTACATCGCCAAGCCGGTCAGCGTGGCCGTGCTCGAGGCGCGTCTTCGGACGGTTCTGCGTCGCAGCTCCCGGCTCAGCGCGGAGCCGCTGCGGGTCGGATCCCTCGAGCTGCACGAGGACTCGGCGGAAGCTCTGGCGGGGGGCGAGGCCCTGCCGCTGAGCGCGACCGAGTTCCGCCTGCTGCATGAGCTGGCGCTGAACGACGGGCACACCCTCAGCCGTTCGCGCCTGATCGACGCCGTCTGGGCGCAGTCACCGCCCGACACCTCCCGCGTCGTCGACACCGCCATCCAGCGGCTGCGTGCGAAGCTGACCGCTGCGAACGTCGCGACTCCGCAGCTGGAGACCGTGCGCGGGATCGGATACCGGCTGCGATGACGGCCCGTCGCCGGCTCACGCTCCGCACCGCCATCGCCCTCGCCCTCATCGGCAGCACGGTCGCCGTCTCCGTCCTCGTCACCGGCGTCGTCGTCTTCACCGCGGGCAGGATCGTCTACGAGTCCAGGCAGCAGGGTCTGCTCGACGAGTTCTCGACGACGGCGGATGCCCTGTTCACGTCCATCTCCACGGTGTCTCCCGAAGACACGTGGAGCTACTACGCCGAGATCCTCCCCGGCGAGACGGTCATCATCGACCTCGGCAGTGGCCGCAGCGCGGGCGAGCTCCGACCGGATCAGGTGCCGGACGCCCTGCGCATCGACGACAGCCGCCGCTCCGGCGAGGTGACCTCGCTGATGACCACGCTCGACGACCGAGAGGTGTTCTTCGTCTCCGTCGTCCGCGACGACCTCCCCCAGGACCCGAGCGGCCGCCTCGCCGTGGTCACCGCGTACTCGATGCAGCCGCAGCAGGAGCAGGTGCGGGAGCTGGTCGTCTCCGGGGTGCTCCTCAGCGCGGGCGTCGTGGTCCTCGTCGTCCTGCTCGAGCGCCTGCTGGGCGGTGCGCTGACGCGTCCGCTCCGCCGCCTCGTCGACACGGCGCGGGCCGTGGGCTCCGGCGAGGGCCCTCCGGCGTGGAAGGCGTCGTTCGACGACGTCGACCGTGTGGCCGACGCACTCCGCCTCTCTTCGGAACGCCTGGGCGACACCATCGGGCGGCTTCGACAGCGCGAGGCGGAGTCGAGGCAGCTCGTGAGCGACGTCGCCCACGAGCTGCGCACCCCCCTCACCTCGATGATGGCGGTCGACGAGATGCTCGACGACGACGAGCAGACGACGGCCGAGGAGCGAGCGGTCGCCACAGCGGTCGTGCGCACGGGGACGCGCCGGCTGCACACCCTGATCGAGCACCTGCTCGAGCTCTCCCGCCTCGACGCCGGAGTCGCACGCGTGCACCGCACGACCGTGGTGCTGCACGACCTGCTCGCCGATGTGGTCGACACGACGGGAGTCGACGTCGACGAGCTGTCGGTCGCGCCGAGCCTGCGACTGCGTACCGATGCGGCACGACTGCACACCGTGGTGGCCAATCTGCTCACGAACGCCTCCCGCCACGGGCGCCCGCCGGTCGTCATCCGCGTGCGGGAGGACGGTGACGTGCTGCACATCGACGTCGGCGACCACGGGCCCGGCATCGCCGGCGCCGACAGCGAGCGGGTGTTCGACCGGTTCGTCACGACGGATCGGTCGCGCTCGGACGGCGCCGGGACCGGACTCGGACTCGCGATCGCTCGTGACAACGCCCGCCTCCTCGGCGGTGATCTCGCGCTGCTGTCCGGATCCCCGGGCGCGACCTTCCGGGTGACCGTTCCTCGGCTGTGACACTCGTGTGACATTCGTGCTCGACACTGGCTGCTCGCCGATGCCGAGAGGTCTTCCCCATGAGTCTTCCCCCGCTTCCTGCTCCGAGCCGACGGCGCCGGAGGCGCCTCCGGCGCTTCCTCACCCTGGCCGCCGTCGCGGTCCTGGTCATCGGCGGGGGCACGGTGGCCGTCGCGGCGCTCCGGCTGTCCCAGAACGTCACCACGGTCGAACTGCACCCCGCCCGTACGGATGAGCCTCCCGTCGTGGCGGATTTCGACGGCGCATTCGATGTGCTGCTCGTCGGCTCGGACGGCCGCGCGGGGCAGGGAGCCCAGTACGGAGAGGGCGGAGACGTCGAAGGCAGCCGGAACGACGTCACCCTGCTGCTGCACGTGAACGACGCTCACGACGCGGCGACCGTGATCTCCTTCCCCCGCGACCTGCTCGTCGACATGCCCTCCTGCAGCGATCCCGACACCGGGAAGACGTGGGCTGCGGGGCACCGGGTGCAGTTCAACGAGTCGCTCTCCCGCGGCGGGCTGGGCTGCGTCGCCTCGACGGTCACGGCCCTCACCGGTATCGATCTCGCGTACGCGGCGGAGATCAGCTTCACGGGGGTGATCGATGCCTCGAACGCCGTCGGCGGCGTGCCGATCTGCTTCGCCGGCCCCGTCCACGATCGCCACTCCGGACTGGAGATCCCCGAGGCCGGGACCTACGACCTCAGCGGCGAGCAGGCCCTGGCGCTTCTGCGTTCGCGCTACGGCATCGGGGACGGGAGCGATCTGGCTCGCATCTCGACCCAGCAGGTGTTCCTCTCCTCGCTCGTGCGGACGCTCCGTGACCAGTCGACCCTGACCGACCCGGTGAAGCTGTACGGCATCGCCGACGCGGCGACCAGGAACATGACGCTGTCGACCCCGCTCGCCGACCTCGGCACGCTCGCCTCGATGGCGAAGGTCTTCAGCGACCTACCGCTCGAGAACATCGCGTTCGTGTCGTACCCTCACCTTCCCGCGGGTGACCGCGTCGTCCCCGACGAGCAGTCGGCCGCCGCGCTGATGGAGCGGGTGATCTCCGGTGAGACGGTGAGCATCAGCTCCGACCACACCGGCCGTGGCAGCGAGCTCGCCGCGCCGGCCACCCCGCCGTCCGACGACTCCGAGGGCGCGGAGACGACGCCACCCGATACGACACAGCCCGATACGACACGGCCCGATGCGAACACCCTGCCGTCGAACGTCGACGGGCAGAGCGCGGCCCAGGACACCTGCGTGCGTCCGAACGCCGGATAGCGGCGCCGCGACAGGTCAGTGGTCGCGTGCGGGCGGATCGAGCGGAACGCGGGAGTTCAGGATGAGCAGCGCGACGCCCCCGACGGCGGAGATCGCGGCGGGGATCCAGAACAGCTGGGGAAGGCCGAGCCACAGCGAGCCGATGCTTCCCACGAAGCCTCCGACGGCGGCGTTGATCGCATAGGAGCTCATGAAGACGCTCGTGGCCATGCCGACGCGGGTGGGGACGAGGCGTTGGGCCACGGTGATGCCCAGCACTCCGAAGGTGGCGATCACTCCTGCCATCAGCACCTGCCCCACGATGAGCGGGACGATGTGCGGCGTGATCTGGCCCGCCGCGGCATAGGAGATGTGCGCGGCGACCGCCATCAGCGCACCTGCCGTGAGCACGCGGGCGAGGCCGAAGCGTGTCGCGAGTCGTGCGGCGAACGGCATGAGGAGGAGCTCGACGAGGGGCTGGAAGCCGATGATCGCCCCGCGCACGCCGGCGTCGACGCGCAGCTCGCCGTCCATGTACAGCGGCAGGTAGGCGAGCTTCACGGTCTCACCGCACATGATGAGCACGTAGATCGCGGTGAAGACCAGGAGGGGCAACATGGAGCGCGGGTGCGGAACGGGCGGCTCGGTGGGCGAGGAGACGGCCTGGCCTGGCTCACGGATCGGCGTGGACAGCGCCCGCCGTGCCGCGGCCGAGTCGGACTTCACACCGATGAGGGGCACGAGCGAGAGCAGCACGCAGAAGCCGGTCACGAGCAGCAGGGGACGCAGACCGATGACAGCGCCAAGGACGGCGCCGATGACCGGCCCGACGATCCACCCGAACGCCATGGCCATCCGCATCACGGCGACGACCTCGTTGTCGGCGGGCGTCGGCCTTCGGTTGAGCTCGTCCCGCACCGCGGCCTGCAACTGCGCCGCCCCCGCTCCGGCTGTGCTCAGCAGCAGCATGTTGATGGCGAACGGCATCCACGCCTGCATGGCGACCGCCATCAGGACCCATCCGAGGAACCCCGCGATGGCGGAGAGCCGGAAGACCAGCAGTCGCGAGCCGGCGCGGTCGGACAGTGAGCCCACGAGGTATCCGGCGATCGGCGCGGTGAGGTTGGTCAGGAAGTAGAGGCCGGCCTGAGCCGTGGACAGATGCAGCTCTCCCACGAGGAACAGCGTGATCTGCGGGACGGTGACGGAGATCCCGATACCGGAGATGACCAGGCTGACGAAGACTCCGCGCAGGAGCCGGGAGCGGAGGATGTAGCGAGACGCGGACAGCGGTCTGCTCGACGATTCCGCGGTCTCCGAAAGCCGAGATGCCACGCAGAACCATCCTCGTGTGCCGTGCGAAAGGGGGGAACGGCCATGCTATCGAGGACGGGGCGCGTGGAGACTCGAGCCGGCGGTGCCGGCTCGAGTCTCCACTGCTGCTGTCCGGACTGCCGCTGTCCGGACCCCCGCTATCCGGCTGTGGCCGTCAGCGTGAACGGGACGGTCGCAGCGTTTCCCGCGACGTCGTACACGACCAGGGTGTTCGCCCCGGCGACGGCTCCGAAGGCTCCAGGCTTCACGAAGTTGAGGTCGGACCAGACGTTGTCCGTCAGATCCTTCGCCACCCCGTTGAGGGTCAGTCGATCCACCTTGCCCGCGTCGTGGAGCTTGTACGACACCAGACTGTGGGCGCCGTCGGCCCCGACGGTGAACTGTCCGCCGTCCTTGACCGTGACCGTGGGGGCGGTGACATCGAGCGTGAAGTTCACGGTGGCCGTGTTGCCGGCCACGTCGTACACAACGAGCGTGTTGGACCCTTCCACTGCGCCGAACGCCCCTGGCACCACCGAGTTCAGGTCGGACCAGACATCGTTCGTCAGATCCTTCTCGACGCCGTTGAGCGTCAGCCGATCGATCTTGCCGGCATCCTGGAGCTTGAACGACACCTTGCTGTAGACGCCGTCACGTCCGACCGTGAAGTCGGGCCCGCTCTTGACGGTCGCGACGGGTGCGGTGGTGTCCTCGGCAGCGGCCGTGACCGAGAGGTCGCGAAGACGCCCGAAGTTGTCGAACGAGCCGAAGCCCACCCGCCCCTCGGGGAAGGTCTTGTCGTTCGCGGTCATCAGCGGGGTGTCGAGCCCGTCGACGTAGACGGCGATGTCGCCGCTGTCGGCACAACGGAGCACGCGCACGTCGTGCCACTCCTCGTCGGTGACCGCCGGCGGTGCACCGACAGCGCCGTCCCACTGGTCGTCGATCCGCTCCCGGTCGGCCTTGTCCACCTTGAAGATGCCGTTGTGCGGGTAGATCGAGTTGTCCTGCGAGAGGTGCGCGTAGTAGTACTCCGTGTCCGACTTCCACCCGAAGACGATGATGACGTCGCGGTTGTTGACCGATGCCTTCTCGTCCAGCCGCACCTGCCCGGTGAGGTCGAACGAGCCGAGCTCTTCACCCTGCGTGAGCACGGCGTACTCGAACGGTCGGCGGATCCCGTCGTTCGGGTTGGTTCCCGCCTCGGTGAGCACGACCTCGTCACCGGGGAAACTCCACTTCGCCGGAGTCCGCGGCGCCCAGTCGTCCTTCGCCATCACATCGGTGAGGGTCTCCCCGTCCGGAGTGCACGCGGGCGGGGCCGGCGGCACGACGGGCGGCACCGCGTACAGCGCGTACTGCGCGGCAACCTGTTCCGGCGTCGGCACCGTGTCGAGCAGCATGATGTCATCCATCCGTCCGTTGAACGGGTTGGCCTCCTTCGTGTTCTGCGGGAAGCTCCCGCCGATCTTGATGCCGGCCGGCGCGGTGTCTGACGTGGACCCCTCTCCCCACGGATTCGCCGCGGTGTACTTCCCCGCGAGTTCCTCGCCGTTCATGAACAGCTTCATCTCACCCGCGGCGAAGTCGAAGGTCGCGGCGAGATGCACCCACTGCCCCTTCTTGAGGATCTCGTTCCAGGGCAGGTCAGCCGCGAACGTCCAGGAGCCGGCACCGTCGACGCGGCGCCCGAGTGCCACGAGCTTGAGTTCGCCGTCGACGGTGATGACCTCGAGCAGCGCCCGCACGGCATGTCCGTCGGAGGTGCCGGTGAGCACACCCGCGAGGCCGATGGCGTTGTACACGTCGTCGGGATTCGCGGTCCCCGAGTTCAGGGCAGGGTGGTCACCGGTCGGCTTGAACCAGCCCATGACGGACGCCTTGTCGGTATCGGCGAATCGGTCGAGCGACTCCACACCCTTCGCGTCGTAGATGCCCGCCTTCCAGTCGTCGTTCGAGGCGGTGCGCGGACTCATCTGCTGCGTCTGCAGCGCGTCGCCCGCACCCGGGTAGGCGCGATCCGCGACCCGCATCTCCACTCCGCCGTTGATCAGCGAGATGGGGGTGCCGGAGCGTCCCTGGTCGAGCTCGACCGTCGGCTTCGCGTCATCCGGGTGATCGAAGTCGTGATGCGTGACGAGGTTCGGCGCGAGCGCCGGGAGGACGAACGGGTTGGCCGGCTCATCGACCGAACGCGCACCCGTCACCTTCCAGATCTTGCCGTTCGCCTTGGACACCAGGTAGAGCTCGCCGTCGGCATCGGAGCCGAACCGCAGGTCGACGCGCTTGTCGCCCACCAGCTCCTGGAACGTGGTCTCCACGCCGTCGGCGAAGACTCGCAGCTCCTCGATCGTGGCGAGGTCGGCGATGTCGCCGTCATTGCGCACCATCTCCGCGGCGTCCGTGGAGAGCACCCAGCCGCGCACCAGATCGGTGAAGAGGTATCGCCCCTGCAGCTCGGGGATCTCGCCGCGGTAGACGAACCCGCCGTTCACGGCCACTCCCGCGTCACCGGTCTGACCGGGGTCGCGGTTGTGGTCGTAGGCGGCCACCGGATAGGTGAAGCCGTTCTCGGCGTCGTCCTCCGGCAGCGGGAAGATCTGTCGGTTCTCCGCCAGGAAGGAGCCTTCGCGCACCGACCAGCCGAAGTTGTCTCCCGGCTCGACGGCATAGACCGACTCGACCTGCCATTCGCCGATGTGCGCGAGGTACATGGTGTGGTCACCCTCGGGGTCCCAGCTGATGCGGTGCGGGTCGCGCATGCCGACGGCGTAGATCTCGGGAAGAGCACCGGCCTCGTCGACGAACGGGTTGTCCCCCGGCACGCCGTACTCGCCGTTCTCGCTGTCGTCGCCTGTCGGATTCACGCGCAGGATCTTCCCCTGCGGCGTCGCCAGGTCCTGCGGGTTGCCGTTGCCCACACCGTTGCCGCCGTCGCCGACGAGGATGTACAGGTTGCCGTAGTCGGCGTCGCCCGCGGACACGGTCGGGTTGAACGCGATCTGCTGCACGGTGTGCACGCGTCCGGCGAAGGGGATCCGCATCACCTCGCGGTGCGTTCCCGAGAAGGTCTCAGCGGAGGGATCGCTCGCCTTCCATTCGGTGATCACACTGTGGAATGCCGTGGTGCCGAAGGCCGGGAAGTCGGGAGTGTCTTCGGTCAGCGCCGTGCCGCCCTCGGTGTGAACGGTGTAGAACAGCCCGTTCTCGGCGAAGTCGGGGTGGAACTCGGCGGATCCGAGACCCGTTCCGAGCCCCGCGCTGTTGTGGAAGTTGTCGATGAACTCGTTGCGGACGTTGAGGTACGGCACGTACTCGCCCGATTCCTTGGCGACCAGGTAGAGGATGTCGTTGTTGTCGGGGACCATCAGCCGACCGGAGTCGTCCGGCACCTCATCGAGGTGCGTGATGCGGTTGTGGCGCACCAGGCGCTGATCCTGCGTGGCCGGCGTCGTCTGCGACTTCGGCAGCTGCGCGAGCTCGGTCACCTCGATGCCGAGATCGGCGAGTGCGGGGTCGGGAAGCGGGTTGAGCAGCGGCTCGCTCGCCGTGTCGCCGGGCGCGCAGTCGCCGGGGTTGCCCGTCGCGATCGCGAGGTTCTCCCCGGTGTTGTCGACCGCGACGTCGTCGAGGAGCAGGCGCCCGGTGCTCGTGGCGCCGTTCTTCCAGAAGAACCGGTCGAGCGCGCCGTTCACGGCCTGCCGGAAGCCGAACTGCTGCTCTGTCCCCTCCGGGAGGCGGGTCTGCTCCTCGTACGCGCCACCCTGGCTGTACACGGTGACCTTGTCGGTCGCGTTGTCGGCGACGATCCACACGCACTGCCAGGCGTCCTTCGACCACACGCCGGCGGGCTTGAAGGCGCCGCCGTCGCGCACGCGCAGCACGTCGTCGTTCTGGTTGTTCACGTAGGCCCGACTGTTCGCGTAGTCGTTCGGCGCATCCACGTCGGTGAGCCCGAACGAGGTGTCGACGCTGCCGGTGCGGAGGAACCGGAAGAACAGTGTGCCGGTGTCTCCCTCCGCGATGGCGGGAATGGCGCGATACGACTGCTGCCCTCCCCCGACGGACTCGACGACCTGGTTGTTGCCGTTCAGCGGATCGGCGATCACGCGCGGGGCCGCCGACGCCGCCCATCCGTCCTGACCGTTCAGCGCCACGCGCTCGTACGTCTCGAAATCGATCAGCTCGGTGAAAGGCTCCGCTGCGGCAGCGGGCGTCGCGGTCAGCAGGGCTCCGACGACGGCCGCTGCAGCGACCAGCGCACCTGTTCGTCGCACCCCGAAGGATCGAGGGGGTGGTGCCGCCGACCGGGTGCTCGAGCTTGCGGGTCGCATGATTCGTTCGTGCATCAGAAACCTCTCAACGTCGTCGTCGTGCGGTGTCGTGCCGATGGTTCGTGCCCCTTCCCCGGGGCGGCACTGCAGCGGGGAAGACGTGAAGCGGTACTGCAGCTCAGGGCGGAAGCGCTCTCGCAAGCGCTTCCGCCGAATGGACGAGAGAGGCGGAAGGAGGCAGCGACTGCCTCCTTCCGCCGAGGATCAGCCCGCGTCGGCGACCGAAGGTTTGCCGCCGAGATACAGTGCGGCCAGGGTCGGGTCGGCGAGCAGCTCGGACGCGGGGCCCGAGATGTGCACCCGGCCGAGGTCGAGGACGCACCCGATGTCAGCGGTCTCGAGGGCCCGCCGCGCATTCTGCTCCACGAGCAGCACGGCGGTCCCTGCATCGCGCATCCGCACGATCTGCTCGAACACCTTCTCGGTCGTCTTCGGGTCGAGCCCCATCGACGGCTCATCGAGCAGAACCACCTTGGGGCTGACCATGAGCGACCGCGCGAACTCCACCTGCTTCTGCTGACCGCCGGACAGGAGGCCCGCGAGCTGCTTCCACCGCTCCCCCACGATGGGGAAGAGGTTCTGCACGAACTCGACGCGCTCCTGGATGACCTTCTGGTCCTTCAGGGTGAAGGCACCCAGCATCACGTTCTCGCCGACCGTCATCTCGCGGAAGACGCTGTGCCCCTGCAAGACGTGCGCGAGTCCGTGACGCAGCATCGACTGCGGCCCCTCGCCCGTGATGTCCCGGCCGTCGACGGTGATGTGTCCGGATCGGGGCTTGAGCATGCCGCTGGCCACCTTGAGCACGGTCGATTTGCCGGCGCCGTTCGGGCCGACCAGGCACACCACCGATCCCGGTGGCACTTCGACCGTGAGACCCCTGAGCACGAGAGCGGCACGTCCGTAGCCCGCCTCGATGTCACGCAGCTCGAGCAGGTTCTTCGTTTCAGACTCCAAGGTAGGCCTCCAGGACTCGCGGGTCTTGCTGGATGATCTCCGGCGTTCCCTCGGCGATCTGGCGACCGCGGTCGAACACCACGACGTGATCGCACAGGCTCATGACCATCTCCATGTTGTGCTCGACGATGATGAACGTCTTGCCCTCGTCGTTGAGCTCGCGCACCAGGGTGGCGATGCGTCCGATGAGGGCGGGGTTCACACCTCCTGCCGGCTCGTCGAGCATGATCGTGTCGGGTTCGCCCATGAGCACGCCGGCCAGTTCGAGCAGCTTCTGCTGGCCGTAGCTGAGGTTGCGCGCCTCGGCGTGCTCGAGGTGGTCGATGCCGACGCGCCGCAGCCAACCGCGCGCCCGCTCCAGCTCATCGGGGTCGTGGGCCGAGCGCAGCTGCTGACGGATGCTCGTGCTGCGCACGGCAACGAGCAGGTTCTCCATCACCGTCATGCGGGGGAACACCCGGCACAGCTGGAAGCTGCGTCCGATGCCCGCGCGTGCGATGCGGTCGGGTGACTTGCGCGTGATCGCCTGTCCTCGATAGCGCACTTCTCCGGAGTCCGGCTTGATCATGCCGGTCACGCAGTTGAAGAAGGTGGTCTTCCCGGAGCCGTTCGGCCCGATCAGTCCGTTGACCTTGCCCTCCTGGAACGTGACCGTGGCGCCGTCGACCGCTGTGACGCCGCCGAACGACTTCGTCATCGCGACGGTGCTGAGGCTCTCGAGCGTGGCTGTGGGCTGAGCGGCTGTGTGCTGAGCCGTGGGGGCATTCATGACGACGTCTCCTTCGTCGAGGCATCCGCTGTTCGCGTCCTGTTCTGCTCCAGCAGCTCGCCGGCGGTCACCTCACGGATCGACGCGGCGCTCGACGACCGGGTGAAGAGGCCCTTCACCGCCGGGATGATGCCGTCCGGCATGAAGAGCACGACGATGCCGAGCAGGATGCCCGTCGCGATCAGGTGGAACTGCGTGTCGCCGAACTCGAGCTTGAAGTACTCCAGCGCGATGCCGACGACGACCGCTCCGAGCAGGGGACCGAAGAGGTTCCGCACCCCGCCGAGCAGCGCCATCAGCACCATGTACGAGCCGATCAGGATCGAGAACTGGAAGATCGGATCCAGGTCGCCGAACCAGAGGGCGTAGAGTCCGCCGCCGAGCGAGACGAACAGGGCCGACAGCACGTAGGCGATCAGCTTGTACCTCGTCGTCGGCACGCCCAGCGCCTGGGCTTTGTCCTCGTCTTCGCGGATGGACTTCAGCGCCGTGCCGAACTTCGACCGGTCGATGATCCACCACGCCACGAGGGCCACCGCGAGGAGGCCGGCGAACAGATAGTAGAAGATGCGGTGGTGCTCCGGCCGCAGCACGTCGAACGGACGCGGGACGTTCAGTCCCTCCGATCCGCCGGTCACATCCCGCCAGCTCTGGAACACCAGGAGCATGATCAGCACGAAGGCGATCGAGACGATCACGAACGAGGCTCCGCGCACGCGGAGGGCCGCGATGCCGATCGGGATCGCGATGACCGCCACGAGGACCGCGGCCAGGATCCAGGCCAGGAATCCCGGGAGGTCGAGGTACTTGATCAGCAGCCCGGTGCCATAGGCTCCGAGCCCGAAGTAGGCGGCGTGGCCGAGGGAGATGTACCCCGTGAAGCCGCCCATGAAGTTCCACCCGGTCGACAGCACGGCGTAGTTGAGGATCACCACGCCCGCCGACAGGATGTAGGGGTTCGGGGCGATGGTGGGGAACGAGAGGACGAGCGCCGCCCCCACGATCAGGAGGACGATGTTCACCCACTTCGTGGAGGTCCTGCGGACCGGGGCGGGTGGAGCGATCACGACCGTCTCGGTGGCGATCGGCTCTCGGCTAGAAACGCTGGGCAAGACGACCTCCGAAGAAACCTTGCGGACGGAACATGAGCGTGGCGAACAGGGCGACGTAGAAGATCGTCTGCGCCCACGTCGGCCCCAGCGGGAGCTGGAGCAGGCTCTGCGCGACCCCGAGCACGAGGGCGGCGATGGCGGCACCGGGGATGCTGCCGAGGCCGCCGACGACGATGATCGCCATGAGCGGGCCGATCCAGTGCCAGTGCAGCGAGGGGTAGATCGTGGCGTCGAGCGAGAGCGCGGTGCCCCCGATCGCCGCCGTCGCGAGTCCGAGCCCGAATCCGTAGCCGGCGACGCGGTCGGTGTTGATGCCGACCAGCCGTGCAGCCTCGGGGTGCTGGATCGTCGCCCGCAGCGCCTGGCCGAACTTGGTGTACTTGAGCAGCACGAACAGGAGGGCGAGGGCCACGGCCGCGAGACCGAAGGCGATGAGCTTGACCACCGGAACCTGCGCGCCGAAGACCTCGAGGCTCGCGCTCGCGTACGGCAGCGGGATGCGGCGTTGGGTGCCGGAGAAGAAGAACCCGAGCGCTCCCTCGATGATGAGCGCCACCGCGAAGGTGAGCAGCACCGACATCATGGTCAGGGTCAGGGGCTTGAGCCTCGACACCAGCAGACGCTGCATCACGACGCCGGTCACGAAGAACAGCGGCACGGTGACCACGAGCGACACCAGCGGATCGATGCCCGTCTCCCGGTTGAACCACCAGGCGAGGTAGGCGGCCAGGATGAGGAAGGCCGAGTGCGCGATCATGACGACGCGCATGATCCCGAAGTACAGCGTGAGCCCGGCCGCCAGGAGGGCGTAGAGCCCTCCCAGCAGGATGCCGAGGATCAGGCTTTGCAGCAGCAGTGCTCCACTCACGCGCAGATCACCACGTCGGCTTCGGGTACAGGAAGTCGGCTTCCTTGACGTCCTCGGGGAGGACGATCAGGATCTCGCCGTCGATCCACTGCTGGATGAGGTGGGCGCCGGTGGGCTTGCCCGTCTCGTCCCAGCTGAGGGGACCGACGACCGTCTCGACCTCGTTGTCGCGCAACCAGTCGATGAGCTTCTGCTGGCAGTCGCCCTGCTCGGCGCAGCCCACGGCCTCCACCGCCGCCGCGACGACCTGACCGGTCGTATAGGCGTTCGCCTCATCCTCGGATGGCGGGTTGCCGTGCATCTCGGTGTACTTCTCGACGAACTCGACGTTGCTCGGGAACTGCGACTTCGGCGAGTAGCCGGTCGGCGCCAGGATCCCCTCGGTCGCGCCGCCGATCGCCGACGCGAACTCCGGGTTGGTGGGAGCGGTGGAGAACGCGGCGAGCTCGGGCTGATAGTTCAGCTGCTGCAGCGCGATGATCAGGTTGACCGCGTCCTGGTACTGCGTCCCGCCGATCACGATGTCGGCGTTCGACTGCGCGATCTTCGCGGCGATCGTGGAGAAGTCGGTGGTGTTGGGCGGGTAGACCTCGTTCACGAGGATCTCGACGCCCGCATCCTCGAGCTTGTCGCGCAGGCCATAGGCAGTGCCCTGCGCGAAGGGGTCGTCCATCGCCGCGACGGCCGCGGTCTCGGGACGCTGGTCCTCGGGAAGGGCCAGCAGGTACTCGGCGAGGTTGTTGTAGTGGTCGTTCGCGATCGCGGGGGCGGCGTAGAAGAGGTTGTCGAAGCCCTGCTCGAAGACCTCCTCCGCGGCACCGGCCGGCTCGACGAACAACATGCCGTACTCCTGCGCGACGCGGGCGGAGGGGACGACGAGACGAGTGGAGAACGGGCCGAACACGAGGTCGACGCCGTCCTGCGCGATCAGCGACTCGTAGTCGGAGACGACCCGGTCGGCGTTGGACTGGTCGTCGAGGATCTTCAGCTCGACCTGCCGCCCGAGCAGTCCGCCGTTCTCGTTGACGATGTCGCGCCAGGCTTCGTACCCGCGCTCGACGCCCTTCCCCGGCTCCGAGAAGTCTCCGGTGAGGGGAAGCGAAATGCCGATGACGATGGGATCATCGGCGCCACCTCCCCCACCCTGGTCGCCGGTTCCGGAACAGGCCGTAACCGTGAGCGCGGCGATCGAGAGCGTTCCGATCGCCGCAGCGATCCGTCGACCGTGTCTGGGTGCAGTCATCCGAGTCTCCTACGTCATCGTAGCGAAAGCGCTTTCGTAAGCGCTTCCGCCACTATAGTGGGACGGAAGAACGAAGAGCAACCTACAGCGCAATCAGCGTCGATCTTGCTCCTCAGGGGGAGGCTTCGTGAAGCGTGAGGGCGCGCCACGACTCATCGACGTGGCCGAGGCTGCCGGGGTCTCCCTGGCGAGTGCCTCCCGGGCGATGACCGGCGGCTCGGGCATCTCCCCCGAGGTGGCGGCACACGTGCGCGTGATCGCGAAGCAGCTCGGCTATGAGCCGAACATGCACGCACGGGGCCTGGCCGGCGGGCTCGTGCCGACCATCGGGCTCGTGGTGCACGAGATCGGCGACCCGTACTTCTCCGACATCGCCAGCGGCGTCATCCGCAGTGCGACCCTCGAGAACCGCTCGGTGCAGATCGCGCAGGCCGACCGCACACCCGACAGCGAGCTCGCCCAGGTGAAGTCGCTGCTGCGTCAGCGCGTCGGCTCGATCATCATCGCGGGTTCCGGGTACGCCGACTCCGATCGCGAGCAGGGCATGTCCGAAGCGCTCCTCGACTTCACCCTCGCCGGCGGACGCGCCGCGGTCATCGGTCGACACCACCTCCCCGTCGACGCCGTGCTGCCGGACAACCACGGCGCCGGCGTCTCCGTCGGGCGTCACCTGGCCGGGCTGGGGCACCGCAGGATCGGTGTCGTCGCCGGCCCCCTCGACCTCAACACGGTCGCCGACCGCATCGCCGGGCTGCGCGAGGGCACCGACGGCACCGGCGTGGAGCTCACCGTCATCTCGCGCGCGTTCACCCGCGAAGGCGGCATCGAGGGCGCAAGGGAGCTGCTCGATCGCGACGTCACGGCCATCGTCGGGCTCAACGACGCCATGGCCATCGGCATCCTCAGCGAGCTGCGACAGCACGGCATCCGCGTGCCAGAGGAGATGTCCGTCGTCGGGTTCGACGACATCGCCGTGGCCGCCGATGTGGCCCCGGCTCTCACGACCGCACGGATCCCCATGTTCGACATGGGCCGGCACGCGGTGTCCCTCATCCTCCGACCCGCGAGCGATGAGGCGCGCACGATCGAGACCACGCACGAGCTGATCGTGCGGGGTTCCTCCGGCCCACCGCGCACTGCTCCCGTCAGGAGGCGCCCGCGGTCGCTGACTCCAGCTTCGACATCACCTGATTGATCGTGAAGGACGCCGACTTCTGACGGGCGGGGAACTCGGCGAGGGACTGCAGCATCCGGCCCACGTAGGCCTGCGCCGGCACGAACAGGAAGACGTGGTCGAGCACCCAGTCCCAGTAGGTGTTCGAGGTGATGTCCGCGCGCTCATACGGGTCGGTGCGCAGGTTGAACAACTTCGGGAATCTCAGCTCGATGTACGGCTCCTGCCAGACCTGCAGCGTTCCCACGGCGCGCTGCTCGAGGAACACGAGCTTCCAGTTCTCGAAGCGCAGGGCCGTGAGATCGCCGTCGTCGGAGACGTAGAAGAAGTGCCGACGCGGACTGTGCTCGACGGCGCCGGTGATGTAGTCGAGCTGGTCATGACCATCGAGGTGCACTGTGAACTGCTCGCCGTGCAGCTCGGTCCCCGCTGCCAGCCTCTCGGCGATGTCACCGTCGCCCACGGCCGCCAGCAGCGTCACGAACCAGTCGTTGTGGCTGACGATGCCGTTGAGAGTCGTCCCCGCCGGGATGCGTCCGGGCCAGCGGACCATCGCCGGCACTCGATACGCGCCCTCCCAGTTGGAGTTCTTCTCGTTGCGGAACGGCGTCATGCCCGCGTCCGGCCAGCTGTTCATGTGGGGTCCGTTGTCGGTGGAGTACATCACGATGGTGTTCTCGGCGAGGCCGAGCTCGTCGAGAAGGTCGAGCAGACTGCCGACGACGTCGTCGTGATCGAGCATCGTGTCGTGGTAGTTCGACTGCCAGCGGCCGGCACGCCCCTTGCTCTCCTCCTTGGCGTGGGTGCGGAAGTGCATATGCGTGGAGTTGAACCAGACGAAGAAGGGAGTGTCGTCCTCTGCCTGGGTACGGATGAAGTCGGCCGCCGCGTCGCGGAACTCCTCGTCGACCGTCTCCATCCGCTTCTTCGTCAGGGGGCCGGTGTCCTCGATGCGCTGGGTGCCGTCGCCGTTCGCCCGGGAATGGATGACGCCGCGCGGACGGAACCGCTCACTGAAGCCGGGGAACTCCTCATCCGTCGGGTAGTCGGGGTGCTCCGGCTCTTCCTCGGCGTTGAGGTGATACAGGTTGCCGAAGAACTCGTCGAAGCCGTGCGCCGTCGGCAGGTGCTCGTCGCGGTCACCGAGGTGGTTCTTGCCGAACTGTCCCGTCGCGTAGCCGTGGTGCTTGAGCGCGTCGGCGATCGTGGGGTCTTCGGGCTGCAGTCCCAGCTTCGCCCCCGGCATCCCGACCTTGGTGAGTCCGGTGCGGTACGGGTTCTGCCCCGTGATGAAGGCCGCGCGCCCGGCGGTGCAGCTCTGCTCGCCGTAGTAGTCGGTGAACTTCACGCCCTCGTCGGCGATCCGGTCGATGTTGGGGGTCCGATAGCCCATCAGACCATCGGAGTAGGTGCTCAGGTTGCTGATGCCGATGTCATCGCCCCAGATGATGAGGATGTTGGGCTTCTCAGCCATGGGAGACTCCTTGCTTCAACCGGTGAGGCGAGGGCGATCACCCTCGGTCGAAGCCAAACAGTTCCCCTCACGGAAACCCAGCGGGTCTCACTCGGAGCGGGTGAGCCGGAACCCGATGTGCGACATGCCCGTGTCCTCGGCCTGCGGGGAGCGCGCCGCCGGCCGGAAGCGCAGGCAGTAGTCGGGCGAGCAGAGGTGCGATCCGCCTTTGAGAACGCGGCGCGGAATGTCGGGGAATCCCTCCTGCGCGCTCGCGGCAGCCAGGAGGTTCGTGCGCTTGCCGGCATCGACGGGGGTGCCCGAAAGGCGGAGGTGGCGCGGGGTGTAGAAGTCGGTCGTCCACTCCCAGACGTTCGCGATCATGTCGTAGAGGCCGTAGCCGTTCGGAGGGTACGAGCCGACCGGGGCCGTGCCGCCCACCCCCTGGTTGTCGTAGGGGAAGCGTCCGAGCCACGAGTTCGCCTGCGCGACGCCGCCCGGGTAGGCCTCGTCACCCCATGCGAAACGAGCACCCTCGAGACCGCCGCGGGCCGCGTACTCGTGCTCGGCCTCGGTGGGCAGTCGCATCCCCGCCCAGTCGGCGTACGCGACCGCATCCTCGAAGGCGACGTGCACGACCGGATGCTGCAGCCGGTCGTCGATCGACGAGTCGGGGCCGAACGGCCGACGCCAGTACGCTCCCGGCTGCCAGCGCCACCAGTTGCGCCAGTCCCCGAGGTTCGTCGGGCCCGACGTCGGCGTGAACACCATCGCCCCGGGCACGAGGTCGGCCGGATCCGCACCGGCGAAGGCCGCGGGATCGAGTGGACGCTCCGCGACCGTGACGTACCCGGTCGCATCGACGAACTCGGCGTACTGGGCGTTGGTCACCTGGTAGCGATCGATGAAGAACGAGGCGACCTCGCGCTCGTGCACCGGGCGCTCATCGGGGTAGAAGTCCTCGGATCCCATCAGGAACGTACCGCCGGGGATGTGGACCATGTCGCGGGAGTTCGTCACGAGACCGAGCGTAGTGTCCGGTTCGCCCGCGGTCCGGGTGATCTGGGAAGATCATCCGCATGATCACCGTTCATCTGCGCTACGAGATCGATCCGGACAAGCTGGACGAGTTCACCGACTACGGCCGCACCTGGATCCGTCTCGTCGAGAAGCACGGCGGCACCCACCACGGCTACTTCCTGCCGAGCGAGGGCGACAGCGACGAGGCCTTCGCCCTGTTCACCTTCCCCTCCCTCGCGGAGTACGAGGTGTATCGGACGGCATCCAAGACCGATCCGGAGTGCATCGAGGCCTTCGACTTCGCGCGCAGGACGCAGTGCATCCGTCGATACGAGCGCCGCTTCCTCAGCCCGGTCTTCGACGGAGCGTAGGCGTGGACGCACCGGCCGTCGACGTCTCCGCGCTCACGGAAGTCGCCACCCTGACGACCCCGCGGCTGCGACTGGAACCGCTCGGCGTCGCGCACATCGACGGCGTGTGGGAGGGGCTGTTCGACGAGGAGAGCATGCGGCTCACCGGCACGCGCCAGACGTTCACCCGCGAGGCGGTCGTGCGGCATCTCGAATCGATCGGCGGCAGAGACGACCGCGCGGACTGGGCGATCATCGACCTCGAGACCGGCGGGTACGTCGGCGAGGTCGTGCTCAACGAACTGGAGGCGGACGATGCCGCGATGAACTTCCGCATCGCCCTGAACCCCGGTCGCCTCGGACGCGGCTTCGGCACCGAGGCCACGCACGCCGTTCTCGACCACGCGTTCGACCGCATCCGGCTGCACCGCGTGAGTCTCGATGTCTTCTCGTTCAATCCCCGCGCCCAGCGCTCCTACGAGAAGGCCGGGTTCCGGTACGAAGGACGGCAACGCCACACGCTGTTCTGGGACGGCGAGTGGGTCGACTCCATCCTCATGTCGGCGCTGAGCACGGACGAGCGCCCCGCACGCTGATCGGGAGGAGACGGAAGGTCGTCCGCCCAGGCGGGACCTCTGATCGGCGCTACCGCCGACCCGGCCCGTCGTTCCCGTCCTCCCTCTCGAGGTCGAGGTGCCGACGCAGGGCGGAGGTGATGTCGTCGAGGTTCGCGAGCTGCTCCGGGGACAGCGCGTCGACGAAGACGTCTCGGATGGCGCGGAGGTGCGGCACGTTCGCGGACCGGAACGCGGCGGCGCCCTCGTCGGTGAGGTGCACCTCGACCCCGTGCACCCCATCGGCACGTGGGGCCCGTCGCACGAGGCCCCGCTTCTCCATCCGCCCGAGGTGGTGCGAGAGGCGGCTGCGCTCCCAGTCGATGAGGGCAGCGAGCTCCGACGACCGCGCCGTGTGTCCTGGCGCTTCGCTCAGGGCGAGGAGCACCTGGTAATCGCCGGTGGAGAGCGCCGATGACGTCTGCAGTCGGGCGGCGAGTCGTTCCCGCAGCGTCGCTGACGTCTCGACGAAGCCTCGCCAGACGCGCAGCTGCTCGGGTGTCGGCGTACGGCGATGACGTTCGTCGGTCATGCGACCTCCCGGGAATTGATGTGTCAATCCTACGGTTGCAGCCTATTGACACGTCAATCCGGAGTGGCCGGTGACGCGAGAAAGGTCGTGGCGGACATGAAGGAACTCGAGTTCGGACTGAACTCCTTCGGCGAGGTGGCGACGGACGCAGGCCGGGTCATGTCCGACGGCGAGACGGTACGGCTGCTCATCGACGAGGCGCAGCTGGCGGAGTCCGTCGGCCTCGACGTGTTCAGCATCGGCGAGCACTACCGCGAGGGGCAGGTGGATTCCGCGACCCCCGTACTGCTGGCTGCCGCGGCGCAGGCGACGTCGACGATCGGGCTCGGCACGTCGGTGACCGTGCTGTCGACGCAGGATCCGGTGCGGCTGTACCAGGAGTTCGCCACGGTGGACGGCATCTCGAACGGCCGAGCGCAGCTCATCCTGGGGCGCGCATCGGCGATCGAGTCGTTCCCCCTCTTCGGCTACGACATCGCGGAGTACGAGCAGATCTTCGAGGAGAAGCTCGACCTGTTCCTGCGCCTGATGCGGGAGGACAGCGTCACCTGGAACGGCGCCTACCGCAGTCCCCTGGAGAACGTGCGACTGCACCCTCGGATGCCGGAGGGCGGCATCCCCGCGTGGATCGGCATCGGCGGCAGCCCCGACTCCGTCATCCGTGCCGCCGAGCACGGACTGCCCCTCATGATGGCGATCATCGGCGGTCGTCCTGAGCGGTTCGCCGGGCACGCACGCCTGTACCTGCGCGCGCTGGAGCAGTTCGGTCGGCCCGAGCTCCCGATCGGGCAGCACTCGATCGGCCTGATCGCCGACACCGACGACGAGGCCAAGAACGTGCACTGGAAGTTCTGGGAGCCGGTCGTGACGCAGATGAGCAAGGAACGCGGCTTCTATGCACCCACCCTCGAGCGCTACCGGGAGGAGGTCGACACCGGCGCCCTCTACGTCGGCTCCCCCGAGTCGGTCGCGCACAAGGTCGCGGCGGCCGTTCGCAGCAACCACCTGTCGCGGTTCGACCTGAAGTACGACATCATGCACCTGCCGAAGGATGTGCGGGAGCGCAGCATCCGCCTCTTCGGGGAGGTGGTCGCGCCGCGCGTGCGCGAACTGCTCGCGGAGGACCCGGGAGAGGGCGCGTTCGCCGACCCCGGTCTCGCCCGCATCACGAAGGACGGCAAGGCCGTCCACGCCTGAAGGAGAGCGTCATGAACGACACGATCGAGACCATCGGGATCCTCGGCGCCGGCAAGGTCGGCACCACGATCGCACGCCTGGCGCTGGCTGCGGGCTACCGCGTGCTCATCGCCGGCTCCGGCGCTCCGGAGCGCATCGCCCTGACCGTCGACGTGTTCGCCCCCGGTGCGGTCGCGACGACAGCCGAGGAGGCGGCAGCCGGAGCGGACGCCGTGATCCTCGCTCTCCCGCTCGGCAGGTACCGCACCCTTCCGGTCGAGCAGCTGCGCGGCACGCTCGTGCTCGATGCCATGAACTATTGGTGGGAGACCGACGGCATCCGCGACGATCTGAGCGATCCGCGCACCTCGACCAGCGAGCTGGTGCAGGAGCACCTCTCGGGCGCACGCGTCGTGAAGGCACTGAACCACATGGGTTACCACGACCTGGAAGACGAGGCCCGACCGGCAGGAGCGCCGGGACGGAAGGCGATCGCCATCGCCGGGGACGACGCCTCGGACACCGCCGTCGTCGCGGCGCTCATCGACAGGCTCGGCTTCGATCCGGTGGTGATGGACACCCTGGCATCGGGAGCCGCATTGCAGCCGGGCACACGCGCCTTCGGCGCCGACGTCACGGCGGCGGAGCTGCGCGGGCTGATCCTGCAGCAGGTGGCGGCGCGGTGATCAGCCCGCGGCGATCCATGGGCGGGTGAAGTCGAGCACCGCGCCGCCGTCGGTGTCGGCGAGCGAGACGCCGACGAATCGCGTCGCCCCCTCCGAGCTCTGCCAACGGAACCGGTACTCGTCCGCCAGCGCTGCGGCGGCGATGGCGGCCCCTGCCGATTCCGCGGTCTGCGCGTTCGCGAAGGCGCCGGCGGTCCGTGCGATGTACGCATCCAACAGCGCGCCGTAAGGTCCACCGCCTTCCGGACGCAAGGCGTTCTCGACGAAGGCACTCGCGACTGCGGCCGGCTCGATCACGCTGACCCCCACGCCGAAGCGCTCGGCGACCACCGCCAGCGATTGCATGAATCCCTCCACGGCGAACTTCGCCCCGCAGTACGCATCGGCGAACGGCTGCCCGACGGCCCCGCCCACGCTCGTCACGGTGAGGATGCGACCGGTGCCGCGCTCGCGCATGCCGGGCAGCACGAGCTTGGCGAGGTTGACCGGCGCCAGGTAGTTCACGTCCAGCTGTGCCTGGATCTGCGCCATCGTCAGCTGCTCCGCGGTGGCGACGCTCCCCTGCCCCGCGTTGTTCACCAGCACGCGGATACCGCCGAGCTCGGCCTCGACCTCGGCCACCAGACGTGCCGCCGCCCCGTGGTCGACCACGTCGAGGGCGCGCACGTCGAGCTCCACGCCGGCCACGGCCGCCGCCTCCCGCAGCGCTGCGGCCTTCCCCGTGTCGCGCATCGTGGCGACGACGTGCAGCCCGTGCCGTGCCAGCTCGACGGCGGCGTGCAGCCCCATGCCCGATGAAGTGCCGGTGATCAATGCGATGTCGTTCATGGGGTGACTCTAGACCTGTCGCCGCTGACCGGGCGAGAGCCCACGGCTAGGATCCCAGGAGCGCGACGACGCGGCCCGTCAGCGGCCGATCACGACGCGCACCACAGACCATGGAGGCACCGATGCCCAGCTCCCCCCGCCTGCGCGCGAGCGCGCTCCTCCTCGCCGGAGTCCTGGCGTGCGCCGGGTGTTCCGCCGCGATCCCGAGCGCGCCGACGGCCGTCGGCGACGGCTTCCCCGGCACCTTCCTGCCGGCGGAGGTCTCGTGGCCCTCCGACTTCCTCGAATCCCTCCCCGGGGAGTCCGAGGCGATCGGCGGGCGCATCGTCGGCCTTCGCCTCGAGTGGGTCGACGGGGATTTCGTCTGGCGCCTGCGCAGCGCCGACACCCGGCACGACATGTTCGGCGAGCCGGTCGACGATCCGAGCTTCGGCAAGGAGTCCCTGGTCGATGTCCGCACGCTGGAGGTCATCGCCACGGGCGAGACCGAGCTCACCGCAGCGGAGCAGCAGATGGACGGCAGCAGCGCCTACAGCGCGGCCCAGCTCTCGGGTGAGACCTATCCGAGTCCGCTCATCGTCGAGATGGCGCGCGTCATGAAGGACGGCGCACCGTCGTGGCAGCTGACGATGTGCGATACCGCGACCAACGAGATGACCGTCACCACTCTCGACTGATGTGCGCGACGCCGTTTCTTCAGCTAACTTGCACGTTGGTGTGCACGTAATGTGTAAACTCGTCCTGTGAAACAGAGCTGGCGGGTCTACAAGCGCGACGTCAAGAGACTCTCCCGCGTGCCCAAGGCGTGGATCATCATCATCGGCGTGCTCATCACGCCGGCCCTGTACGCGTGGTTCAACATCAACGCGTTCTGGGACCCCTACGCCAATACGGCGAACATCCGCGTGGCGGTGGTCGATCTCGACGAGGGAGCCACCTCCGATCTCACCGGCCACATCGACATCGGCGAGCAGGTGACGACACAGCTCGAGGACAACGACCAGCTCGGGTGGACGTTCATGGGCGAGGACGAAGCCCAGGAGGCCGTGAAGAGCGGCGACGTCTACGCCGCCATCGTCATCCCGGCGTCGTTCAGCGAAGACCTGATCAGCATCACCAGCGACGACTTCACGCAGCCGGCGCTGAAGTACTACGTCAACGAGAAGGCCGGGGCGATCGCCCCGAAGATCACGGATGTCGGTGCCTCCGAGCTCGACAAGCAGGTCACGAGCGCCTTCAAGGAGCAGGTCGCCCTGGCGGCGACGAACGCCCTCAAAGAGGTCGGCGACTCCACCGAGCTCCGCCTGCTGAACGCGAGGGACAACACCCTCGACGCCTTCGACCAGGCAGCGCAGACACTCGCCTCGGCTCGAGAGAACCTCGCCGAGACGCAGGACGGTCTCGCCTCCTCCCGCAACACGCTCTCGTCCGCACGGAGCACCCTCGGCGACGTCGACACGACCCTCGGTGACGTACAGAGATCGCTCGCCCAGACGCAGTCGATCATCGCCGAGACGCAGAAGGAGGTGATCACCTTTACCGACAGCGCCACCACCGCGTTCCTGCAGGGGACGACCCTGCTCGCCGACGCCTCCTCGAAGGCGAACGTCTCCATCACGCGCCTCACCCAGAGCCTCGAGCAGGCAGGCGTGCGCATCGATGCCGGTATCGACGACGTCTCCACCGTGCTGAAGGCGAACGAGGCGGCAGCCGCCCGGTTGCAGGCGCTCCTCGACGACACCGACCTCAGCGAGGACACGAAGCAGCGCCTGACCGAGGTGATCGCTTCCCTGCAGGAGCGCAACGCCACCGACCAGCAGCTGCTCGCCGACCTGAAGACCCTCAAGGCCGGCGCCGCCGACACCGTCGGCTCGATCCAGGCGACGGCCGATGCCGTGGACCGCGCGATGCAGGACACCAGGGACGCGTCGTCCTCGATGCGCGACATCCTCACCGGCACCGTCCCCGCGCTGAACAGCGCCATGGCGCAGCTGTCGGCGAGCGTCGGCTCGTTCTCCGCCGCTCTGGATGCGCAGAAGGGTGTGCTCGCCCAGGCGGACCAGCTGCTCGGCGGACTGGACTCACAGCTCGTCGCGACCTCCGCGGCACTCACGAGCTTCGACGGCGACCTCGCCGGCATCGAACAGGGCCTGCAGACCTCGCGCACCGACGTGGTCGCGCTGAACGCCGCATCCGAATGGGGTCTGCTCGGCACCCTCACCGACCTGGAGCCCGAGCAGATCGCCCAGTTCATCTCCTCCCCGGTCGAGGTGGACGAGCACCTGGTGTTCCCCGTCGACACCTACGGCTCGGCGATGGCCGCGCTGTTCACGAACCTGTCGCTGTGGATCGGCGCTTTCGTGCTCATGGTCATCTTCCGCGTCGAGGTCGACACCGAGGGCGTTGAGGGCGTCACGGTGCGAGAGGCCTACTTCGGCCGCTTCTTCCTCTTCGCGACGCTCGCCGTCGGCCAAGCGCTGATCGTGTGCACCGGGAACCTCATCATCGGGGTGCAGACGGTCAGCGCACTCGCCTTCGTCGGGACGGGTGTGCTCATCGCCCTCGCCTACGTGAGTATCGTCTACGCCCTGTGCGTGGCGTTCGGGCACGTCGGCCGCGGACTGTGCATCCTCCTCGTGATCATGCAGATCCCCGGCGCCTCCGGCCTGTACCCGATCGAGCTGATGCCAGGCTTCTTCCGCGCGATCTATCCGCTCCTGCCGTTCTCCTACGGCATCGACGCGATGCGCGAGACCATCGGCGGTTTCTACGACGGTCACTACTGGCGCTTCCTCGGCGCCCTCGCCGTGTTCGTGGTGCTCGCCTTCCTCATCGGACTCGTCCTGCGCCGCCGTCTCGCGAACTTCACCCTGCTCTTCAACCGACAGGTGCTCGCCACCGACCTGCTCATCGGCGAGAAGGTGCAGGTCGTCGGGAACGGATACCGGCTCACCGACGTGATCCGCGCCCTCTCGAACCGCAGCGACTACCGCGACGATCTGGCACGGCGCGCCGAACCGTTCACGCGCCGGTACCCGATGCTGTTGAAGGGCACGGTGCTCACCGGGGTGGCGGGCCTCGTCGTGCTCGGTGTCCTCACCTGGGCTCTCCCCGGATCCAAAGCCCTGCTGCTGGGCCTGTGGACCCTGTGGATCCTCCTCGTCATCGGATTCCTCGTCGCCATCGAATACATCAAGCACAGCTTCGAGAACGGTGCCGAGGTCGCGGCGCTCGACGATACCGAGCTGCGCCGCCTCGCGCTCGCCGGACCCGCAGTCCGGGACGCGGCCCTGCCCGTGGGGACCGCTGCCCACGACGTGTCCACGACCGCTCCGCTCACCAGGACCGCGCCCGCTGCCGATACCGAGACGGCTGCCGACACCGCGCCCGCTGCCGACACCGAGACGGCTTCGGGTGCCGAGGCACACGCGCTGCTCACCGAGTGGTTCGAGCCGGACGGAGAAGCGGAGTCGGTGGAGGAGCCCGAGGGCCCGGCCCCCGAGCCCGGCAGCTCCGAATCCGCCACCGCTGAGGGCCGACCCGCAGAGCGCCGACCCGTCGAACCCGACACCGCGCCCGAACTCACAACTGAAGACGACACGGCCGAAGAACACACCGCCGAAGGAGACACCGCCGAACAAGACACCGCAGAACAAGACACCGCCGAACAAGACACCGCCGAGCGAGCCGAAGGGGAGGACCGCGCGTGAAGAACATCCTGGATCTGACGCGCCGCGACGTGCGTCACGCCACCCAGAACGTGATGGCCTGCATCGTGCTGTTCGGCCTCGTCGTCATCCCCTCGCTGTTCACGTGGTTCAACGTCATCGCCAGCTGGGACCCGTTCGCCAACACCAAGGATCTGAAGATCGCTGTCGCGAGCACGGATGCCGGGTACGAGAGCGATCTCGTGCCGATCCGCGTGAACGTCGGCGAACAGGTGCTCTCCCAGCTGCGCGGGAACGATCAGCTCGACTGGGTCATCACCGACGAGCACGATGCGATCGACGGGACGAAGTCGGGCGAGTACTACGCCGCGATCGTGCTGCCGGAGACCTTCAGTGCCGACATGCTGACGTTCTACGCCGACGGCGGCGACCGCACGCACATCGCGCTCTACACGAACGAGAAGAAGAACGCCCTGGCCCCCAAGATCACGGGGCAGGGTGCGGAAGGGGTGTCGTCCGCGATCAGCGACACGTTCGCCCAGGCCCTCGGCGATGTGGCGCTCGGCCTCGTCTCATCGATGTCGGACTATCTCACGGATGACGACACGCAGGCGGCGCTGAACCGCATCGAGGCGCGACTCGGCAGCGTCGGGGACCAACTGCGGTCCGGGGCGACGACCGCCGACACGTTCACCGCTCTGCTCGAGGCGAGTCGTCCTCTGTTGGAAAGCGCCTCTGGCCTGGTTGGTTCGGCCGGCGATGCGTTCAAGGACACCTCTGGCGCCCTCGGCAGCGGTGTGGATGCGGCGGGCGCTCTCAAGTCGACCCTGCAGACGGCCGCGCAGTCGCTGGCGGACGCCCTCGCGGCGACGTCGAGCAGCTACGACGCCGTCGGTCAGCGCATCGACGAGCTGTACGCCGGCGCGGACTCGCTCAGCGGAAGCCAGGTGCAGGCGATCACCACGCTCGCCGAGCGCGTGCAGCAGCAGATCGACCAGTACCAGGCCGTGAAGAACACCTTGGAGACCCAGGTCGGACCTAACCTGCCGGATTCCGCGCAGTCCGACTTCGACGCGGTGATCAGCCGACTCGACGAGGCGATCGCGCGCCAGCAGGCCCTGCAGCAGCGGCTCCAGGACACGGCGACGCAGATCGCGGCCGGCAACGACGCGGCGCAGGGCTCCCACCAGGAGATCAGCGCCGCGATCGCCGACGCCAAGAAGGCGATCGCCGACGCGCGAACCGCGTACGACGACGGGCTCAAGACGAAGCTGAACGCCCTCTCGTCGACGCTCGCGCAGATCGGCTCCGACGTCTCGGCGATCCGCTCCGACCTGTCCGGCATCACGTCGGGCCTGTCCGGGGCGTCCGACTCCGTACTGTCCACCCTGTCCCGTGCCCAGGAGGCCACGACCGGGCTGTCGGCGGCGCTGAACTCCCTGGCCGACAGGTTCGACGGCGTGCAGCAGTCCATCGGAAAAGCCGCCGACACCGGTGACCTCAGTGCCCTGATCGGCGCGGACCCCGGTGTGCTGGCGACCTCGCTCGCCGAGCCCGTGCGTCTCGACCGCACCGCGGTGTTCCCCGTGGCAGGCTTCGGCGCGGCCATGGCTCCGCTGTACATGATCCTCGCCCTGTGGGTGGGCGCTCTTCTGATGACCGTGACGATCCGCACGGACGTGAACGGCGAGACGCTGCCCGACCGGCCGGAGCTCACCCCCACGCAGAAGTACCTCGGCCGCTACGGCGTCTTCGGTCTGGTGGGCCTCGCGCAGAGCACGCTCCTGACGCTCGGACTGATCCTGTTCGTACAGATCGAACCGGCGCATCCGCTGCTGCTGATCCTGGCGGGGTGGGCGATCTCGACCGTGTTCACGCTGATCGTCTACACCGCGGTCGTGGCGTTCGGCAACGCGGGCAAGGCATTGTCGGTGCTGCTCCTGGTGATCCAGATCTCGGGCTCGGGCGGCGCCTACCCGCTGCAGTTGCTGCCGGACTGGTTCCAGAGCATCAGCCCCTTCCTTCCCGCGACCTACGCGGTGAACATGGTTCGCTCGGCGATCGCCGGCGTCTATCTGGGCGACTTCTGGTGGTCGCTCGGTGCTCTCGCGCTGTTCATCGTCCCCGCTCTCCTCCTCGGTCTCGTGCTGCGGCGGCCGCTCGTGAACTACAACCGCAAACTGGTCGATGCCCTCGCCTCGACCAAGGTGATGTCGTGAGCACCGCGACTCCGCGAGACGGGCAGGAGACCGCCGCTCCGGCTCCGCGCCGGCGTCGCGATGCCCTGGCCAACCGAGAGTCCCTGCTGCGGGCGGCGCAATCGGTGCTCGCGACCAATCCCACAGCCTCCCTCGATGCGATCGCGCAGGCCGCGGGTCTCACACGCCGAGCCGTCTACGGCCACTTCGCCGACCGCGACAGCCTGCTGCGCGAGGTGATCGCGGTGGGGGCGCAGCGCTTCAACGCGATCGCCGAGACCACGGACGAGTCCGATCCGCGCGTGACCCTGGCGCGGATGGCGACTCGGCTCTGGCGGGAGGCTTCGGCCGTGCGCGCTTCGGCGAACATCGCACTCGACGACGCGCATCTGGCGGACACCGTCCGCGCCCTGGCTCCGCTGCGACGACGCATCCGCGACCTGACCGCAGTGGGGGTGGGGTCGGGAGCTTTCCGCGGCGACATGCCCCCTGAACTGCTCGCCTTCCTGATCGAGGAGACGGCCAGGGCCACGCTGCGCGAGCTGCGGCTGACCACGACCGACGCCGACGCGACCGTCGTGCGCGTGGTGCTCAGCATCGTGGGGCTCTCCTGGACCGAGCAGGCCGAGCTCATCGACGCGCATCCCGAGATCTTCGCCCGGGGCTGAGCGCCTGCTGACGCGTGCTCAGTCGCGCGCCCGTACCCGGAACCACAGGGTGAGCTCGGTCAGCGCCCTGAGCGTGGTGTCGACGTCTGCACCGGCGTCCAGGTCGGCGAACGAGTCCCGGAAGCCCGAAGGGCGGCTCTCGCCGACGTGCAGGGCGCGATACCCCATGGTCCAGTCCGGAAAGCGGCGCTCGGTGATCGACTGCGTCAGGAGCACGCGCAGGTCGCGGTGCCGGGAGTCACGGCGGATGGTGTCGACGAGGCCGGCGATCGTGTCCGCCTGCCCCTCCAGCACCTGGATGAAGCGACCGTCTCGGTGAAGGAGCATGCCGGTGATGCCGCGCCCGTCGTTGAGGCGACGACACACGGCGAGCAGCTGCTCGAGCTCGGTCTCCCTGAACGGCTGGGATGCCGTGCTCGTATAGACGAGCGACACCAGACCGGTGGCCGAAGCCGAGCTCACAGCGCGGCCCCCTGCTCGCCGTCGTGGATCTCGGACGATGCCGCGTCTGTCAGCTGCTCGACCGCGGCGGTCGCTGCCCGCAGGGTCGGGAAGTCGCCGAGCGACCGTGATCGGGCATCGAACGCGCGGTACTCGCCGTCCGGCTGCCTGTCGATGTATCCGAGGAAGTCGCCGCGGCGGCTCCCGACATGGAAGCCCTCCTCGACGCACGCCCAGAGGACGTCGGGATCGGGCAGGGCGGAGTTCGGCACCTCAGCAGACTAGGCGCACGGTATCCGTTGCGCGCTCCCCTTTACAGCGGTCGCGTCGGTGCGCTACGCACGTGCCCCGTGGTCGATGTCGAAGTCGATCGACGCGATACCTATCTCGTCATCCTCATCCTCATCTCCGGCGGCGCGCTGGGGGAAGAGGGGGTGGCGTCGGATCTCCGCTGCCTCGTCGGAGAAGTCCGGATCGTCGCCGTCGGAGGTCTGCGGCCCGACCAGGAGGTCGTTGCCGACGCCGACGATCAGATCGGCGGAATCCTTCTTCCCATCGATGACGATCGGGAGCCGGAGCGCCGCCGACTCGCCTTCGCTCGCGATGGCGGCGGCGAGCGCGACGAGCGCGTCGGCGACGTCGTCGGTCGTGACCACCTGTTGGCCTGCATAGGACACGAGTTTCATATCCACGACGGTGCCACGATCGGCGCAGCACACCCAAGGGGGTTGCATCGCGGCCCTCTCGAACGCTAACCATGCCCACCGCGTCGCTACCAGCGCGTCGAGGTTTCCGTCAAGGGAGGGTGCCCGATAACAGTGTTGCCGCGGTTCCCGCGTATCGTGGCCGACACGAAGAGCCGCTTCAGCGCTCTACGTCGGTCGAACCGGCGGCGTGTCCGGATTCTCTCTCGGGTCCGGGCGGCGGCTCGGGGGTGGGTGCGCATACGCACCCGCTCACTCGATCTCGCCGGTCCTCCGCGTTCGGGTCGCGGAGGACCGGACAGTCTTCCCCGCGATCGGCGGCACCGGCGAGAGAATGGACCATATGTCCGCGAACTCCCGCCGGCCGCTGCTCTCCTCCGTACGTCGCCTGTTGCACACCGATCCTTCGACGGTCGCGCACACCGAGGCCATGCCCGTCATCGACGAGCGCACGGTCCCCCGCGTGCTCGACCTCGCGACGCGCATCGGGGAGTCGATGTTCGCCGTCGGCGCCTCCGCGCACGAGGTCACGCTCGCGATCACGCGGGTGTGCGATGCCTACGGGATGCGCGGCGTGCAGGTGGACGTCACGTACAACTCCATCACGGTGTCGTTCCACCTGAGCGGCGAGGTCTGGCCCGAGACCCTGGTGCGGGTGGTGCGGGTGACGGCGCCCGACCACGCGAAGCTGCAGCGTGTGCAGGCCCTGGTCGCCGACATCGACGGCGGCCTCGACCTCGAATCCGCCCGCACCACGTTCCGCGCCATCCGGCGCGTGCCGTTCCGCTACCAGCAGCCGGTCGTGATCGTCGCGCGCGCTCTGCTCGCGGTCGGCGTCAGCATCATGCTCGGTGCCGCACCGATCATCGTCGGACTCACATTCGTCGCCGCGCTGTGCGCAGCCCTGACCCAGGCCGGGCTCGCGCGGCTCCGCGTCCCCCTGTTCTTCAGCCAGATCGCGGGAGGCCTGGTGACGACGATCGTGGCCGTGGTGGTCTCGGCGCTCGGCACCGCGGGGATCGAGCCGTTCGTCGGCATCCGCCCATCGATCATCGTGGCCTCGGGCATCGTGTTGATGCTCGCCGGTCTCACGGTGGTCGGCGCGGCACAGGATGCGATCGACGGCTTCGCCCTCACCGCAGGCGGGCGCATCCTGGATCTGACCATGCAGACCCTCGGCGTGGTGATCGGCATCCTCGTCGGCCTCGAACTCGGCGGCGTCCTGGGCTTCACGATGGACCTCCCGGACGACCCCGCACCGTTCGGGCCGCCCGTGAACCAGTTCGCCGGTGCGATCATCATCGCGGTCGCCGTCGCGGTGTTCAACGGCGCCGGCATCCGGATCATCCTGGTCAGCGCGCTCCTGAGTGCCGTGACCCTCGCGGGCTACACGGGATCGGTGGCGCTGAACCTGCACCCCGCGGCGGCGAGCGCGGTGGGCGCGCTGCTGGCGAGCTTCCTCGGGATGCTGATCGCGCGAAACCTGCATGTCCCCTCGGTCGCGGTGACCACGGCGGCGATCGTGCCGCTCGTTCCCGGAGTGGCCGTGTTCCAGGGCCTGCTCGAGATGGTCCACGCGGCGGGCACGTCGACGGGGATGCTGCTCGCCGGCGGTTCCCTCATCGATGCGGCCGTGATCGGGATCGGTCTGGCCTCCGGTGCCTCGCTCGGCCTCTACCTCGGAACCCCCGTCCGCGCCACCCTCGCCAGCGTCGCGAAGACCCGAGCCCGCACCCGCCGCTGACCCCTCCCTCTCCGCCGTCCGCTGAGCCGCAACCGGGATTGTCCGCTCGCGGGCGCCCACCTGTCAACGGGCAGACGGACCGGGCGGAAGTCGGGCGACACTGGTCGACCAGCCACTGATCGATCGGAGACCCGCATGTCAGATCCCCAGCACCACTCAGACGACACTCCCGAAATCGAGGCTCAGGGCATCGACCCGGACATGCCATCGACCGACGACGATATCGATGACGACGGCGACGAGGACGGCGACGGCATCGGCGTCGAAGACCTGCCCTGAGAACGTCGACGCGCGTCGAGAACCCCCAGCGACCAAGGAGGATCCCATGAGCACGAACGACCGGAACGACATCAGCACCGAGCCCTCTCCCGGGCCGGAGGACAACGACAACCTCGGGGCCGAGGACGGCAAGGGAACCCCGCCGTCCGTGCCGCCGACGGACAAGGACGCCGGCACGGACGACAGCACCGACGCCGAGAACCCCGGCAAAGACTGACGGCCTTCAGCAGGTGAGAGGAGCGCCTTCGCGGACTTCCGCGGGGGCGCTCAGCCTTGTCCCGGCTTGCCCAGCATCTCTCCGGGCGCGAGGGAAGGACACGTCGCCGAAGCGCTGAGGGCCGCGACCTCCGCCCGGATCGCGACGCCCGAGTCCATCTTCGCGACGGTGTAGACGACGCCCTGCTGCGATTCGTCGGCGGGGATGTAGCCGATGAGCACGCCGTCGAGGTTCGGATCCTCGGGCCACGCCATGCCCGATGCCGTGCTGACGAGATCCGCTGTCGGGTTCTCTCGCAACCAGTTCGCAGCCCCTGCAACCGTCGAGTCGGCCACGGTCCAGTAGCCCTCGAGCTGGGCGACCGGCTGGCACGGCCACCCCTGGTAGGAGCCGAACGAGACCGGCTTCTCGGTCACGCGCACGGCCCCCGGCGGCACGACGGCCGCATCCAGCCAGCCCTGTGCCTGCTCCTCGGCTGCCGCGTCGACTCCCGCGGGCGGTGCGCTCTGCGTGGCGGTGGGTTCGGACGTGGGCGCGGCGGAGCCGTCGCCCACCGCGGAGGCGCACCCCGTCAGCAGAAGGACGGCGGACAGACCGAGGGCCAGGGCGGAGCGACGTCGCATGACCCCACTATAGGGAAGCGGGACGAGCGGACGAGTTCAGCCGAGCTGGTCGAGGACGAGCTCACCACGCGCGTTGAGGTGCTCCATCATGCGCTCGATCCGCTTGGTGTCGATCTCGGGCATCGTCGCGCCGTCGAACGCGAGGATCAGAGGGATGGCGGGGTGCATCCAGATGGTGAGACGGCCGGCGGGGTTCTTCTCCTCGGGCAGCCACGTCATCATGAAACTCTCGTGTCGACGCAGCTTCGTGCCGATCACGATCTTCAGGTGCGCCAACGTCGCGTCGTCGACCTTGATCGGAGGACGAGAGCTGTTGTACTCGAGAGTTCCCATCCTCTGAGATTACTCCGGAGCAGGACATTTCTCGGGTTCCGGCGCTCGACGCGAGAGCAGAGCCCTCAGTGCCCGTGGGCGAGCTGCTGGATGAGGATGGCCAGCCCGCCGAGGGCGATCAGGATCCCCAGCGCGATCACCTGCTTCCACCAGGGCGCCCGGGTGCGACGGACGGCGACGTACCCGATCAATCCGAGGATGGCGACGTAGACGACCGAGGCGATCGTGAGAGCGGTGCCCAACTCGACCCAGTCGAACACCGCGAGGAGGAGGACAAGGAGCGGGATGGCCGCCGAGGCGATCGCCGTGCTCGTGAGGCGGAGCATCCGCCCGAACTCCCGCCGATCAGGGAAGGTCGCGTGCACGGCCAGGTGGGCAAGGAGCTCTGCCACGAACCCGGCCACCGCGATCGCGACGATGCCGACGAGAAGGGTGATGCTCGCCCGCGCGGCGCTGGTGTGCTCGACGTTCGAGGCCTGAACGAGCACGATGGCGAGGCCGGTGAAGGTGGCGTAGATCCGCTCCTTGATCGAGGCGGTGACGAGGTCGGCCGACTCTCCGCCCGGCGATGTGCGCTCGTCCTCGGCTGGCTGCATGGCCCGCAGATTATCAGCACCCCTGCACCCGTGGCCGGTCAACCCCCTGATGTCGATCGACTCCGAGGACTACCGTCGCCAGTCCCGACGAGAGGAGAGAAGCATGAGCGATCCGAAGAACACCCAGGGTACGCCCGGCCCCGATGAGGAGGCGGACACCGCATCGGGAGGCGCTCCGGACACCGAAGAGGTGCTCGAGGACGAGACCACCGACGAGAACGGGAAACCGCTCGAGAACCCGTCCGGCGGCTGAACCCCCGGCAGATGACGAACGCATCCGTTCGCGGCCGAATCGACTGTGGGCGGATGCGTCGTTCTGGGTCAGGCCCGCTCGAGCACCCGGTTCGGCTCGCGGGGCGCGGCGTCCGCCGGCTCGGGCACGAGATACAGACCGCTCGGCGAGTTCGCGGTGAAAGCAAGCGCTTCGATCCACTCGCGATTGATCGAGGGCTGACGACTCCCGCTGTACTTGAAGACGAGCGCGCTGCCGCCATGCACCCAGACGGTCGTGCGTCCGCCGCCGATGCTGACGTCTTCCTTCCAGCTGAAACCGAACGGCTCGCCTCGACGGAGTTTCGCGGTCATGACGAGCTGGATGTGCGTCAGCGCACGATCCTCGATCTCGGTCTTGACGTCGCCTTCATAGATGAACCTGCCCATGAGGCGCTCCTCTGTTTCGCCACGGGAACCCGTGCCAGAGGCGCGACCGAGATGATCGCTGAGTGGTCTTCTCCAGCATCGCACACATGGGGGACATCCGGACCGTCGACCGTCGCGGAACGACTCACGACACGACCCACGAGTCATCCGTACGAGGTACGCCGATACCTCGCGCGAGGGATGCCGCGAGGCCGGCACAGCCGCGAGGCTGGGGGCATGAACGTACGACCGCTTCTCGCCGCCTCCGCCCTGATCGTCGCGGGCGCACTCTCCCTCAGCGGATGCTCTGCCTTCGACAGCATCGTCAACAAGCAGTCCACCTCCACCTTCGACGATGCGGCCGCTTTCGCGAAGGGGGCGGAGGTCGACGCGGACTGGATTCCCGCAGACTCCTCGCAGATCACCGTGCGCACCTCGACGCTCGAGAAGGCCGAGGACGCGGTCATCCTCCTCACCAGCGCTTCCGACCTCGCCGATGCCTGCACCGAGGTCGAGCGGCAGTCGGCGCCGTCCTGGACGCTCGACGGCGCCCCCGATCCGTACAAGGCGAAGACCGTCTTCGTCTGCGGCGACTGGAGCGTGATGGCCACGGACGGCGGCTGGTACGGCTGGACGCCGAACTCCGACGGCGAGCGCGCCGCCGCGGGCTGATCGGGTCGGGGGCGCTACTTCTTCGCGTCCCGCTTCTCCTGCTCCTTGTCCGCCCTCTCCTGCTCCTGGTCGGCCTTCTTCTGGGCTTCCTCCTGCGCCTTGCGCTCGTCCTTGGCCGCCTGCTCCGCCGCCTTGCGCTCGTCCTTCGTCTGATCGACGACCTGATCGACGTGTGTCGGCTGCGTGTTCTCAGCCGGGACGACGGGGACGACAGTCCCCGAGGTGTCCTGCTGCGCGTCAGCCTGATCCGGTGTCGGATCCGGCGAGGGCGAGCTTCCCGGCGTCTGCTCGGTGACGACGGAATCGACATCGCCGGTCTCCAGGTCGCCGGTGTCTCCGAACCCTTGACCTGCCGCCCACACCCCCACGAGCACGGAGGCGGCGACGACCGCGGCAGCGGCGGTGCCGATCACTCCCCACCGTCGAGTCGGGCGACGCGTGGGCACCACACGGTCCGAGGGCTTCGAGGAGAGGAGCAGTGTCGGTGCGGTGCTGGCAGCGGAAGCGGCGCTCATCGCCGGGACCGGAGGGGCGATCACGGGCACGGGAGGGCGAGGCGGGATGGCCGGCGCAGACGCGAGCATGGACGCCGCGGCGAACACGGCAGCGGCACTGGGCCGGTCCTCGGGCGCGATCGCCACCATCCGGGCCAGCAGCTCCGCCCACTGCGGGCCTACGGATCTCGGCACCTCAGGGACCTCGATCAGACGTGCCATCGCCGCGCCGATCCCCTCCGCCTGGCCGAACGCCCGCTTCCCGGTGAGCGCCTCCAGCAGCACGAGTCCCAGGGAGTAGATGTCGGCCGCCGGAGCAGGAGGCGCGCCCCGGAGTTGCTCGGGGGCGAGGTACGCAGCAGTGCCGATCACGACACCGGGCGACGTCAGCCGGGCATCATCGACGAGCACGGAGATACCGAAGTCGGCGAGCTTCGCGCCCGAACGGCTCCCCGGAAGCGAGGTGGGCGAGAGCAGCACGTTCGACGGCTTCACATCGCGGTGCACCACGCCGGCACCGTGCACCACATGCAGCGCTTCGGCGAGATCCGCGGCGATCATGGCCACGTCGGTCGGCGGCACGGGGCCCTGGGCGATGCGGGCGGAGAGCGTCGGGCCGTCGACGAACTCCATCACCAGGTACTCGGCTTTGCCCGGCACCAGTTGGGCGTCATAGAGCGTGACCATCGCGGGGTGGTTGAGCGAGGCCAGCAGCGTCATCTCACTGCGCGCACGGTCTGACGGAACGCCCTCGCTCCCCCCGTTCAGCAGCTTGATCGCCACCGTTCGGCCGAGCAGGACGTCTTCGGCACGGTACACACGGGCCATTCCGCCCTGTCCGACGCACTCCCGCAGCTGATAGCGCCCGCCCAGCAGCTCTTGCGTGGGCGCAGAGTCAGTGGGCGCAGAGTCAGTGGGCGCAGAGTCAGTGGGCGCAGAGTCTTCGATCATCGGCGAGTCCTCCTGCCACCCGTCGGGTCAAGGGCGGCATTCGATGACTTTAGGATGATCCGTCCTCGACGTATCGGGCCTTGACAGGAGCGGGAACCGTCCGGACGGATCCGGACTGGTCGCTAGCCGCGCATCCTCCTCTTGCGGGCAGCCGAGGCGAGGAGAGTTCCCGTGACGACCAGCCCTGCGGCGACGGCGAGGGCGATGACAGGCACTGGGCCACCGGTGTTCGACAACCCTCCGGCGTCAGGGCGCGGCGCAGGTGTCGGGGTGGGCACAGGCATCACCCTGAGCTCCGTGGTCGTCGTCGCCGGATCAGACACGATCGGTTGCCCGGTCGGCGGCTGACCCGACGCGATGGCGTTGTTCGTCACGACCCCCCGGTCGATGTCGGCAGCGGTGATGCCGTAGGTGCTCGTCGCCGTGGCCGCTTCACCGGGAAGCAGCACACCTTCGAGGGCGGGCCAGGTGTAGACCAGCGGAGGCAGCCCGGTGAGCGCGTCGGTGATGGTGACGTCCGTCAGTGCGACACCTCCCGTGTTCGTGACGGTGAAGGAGTAGATGATCGACTGCCCGGGTACTGCAGGGTCGGTGATCCCGCCCGCGTCCGCGGTCTTCACGAGGGCGATCGACGGAGCCTCCATCAGCGGCGTCGTCGTCGTCTGTGGTTCCGACGAAACGGGATCTCCGGTGGGCGGTTGCCCCGAGGCCGTGGCGTTGTTGGTGACCTCACCGTTGTCGATGTCCGCCGCAGTCACGAGGTACGTGCTCGTCGCTGTCGCTTCTTGCCCAGGCCGCAACACTCCGTCCGCGGAGGGCCAGGTATAGGTCAGAGCCGGCAGGCCGGCGAGTTGGTCTGTGATCGCGACGCTCGTGAGAGTGGTGTTGCCCGCGTTCGTGACCGTGAACGAGTACGCGATCGGCTGGCCGATCTCGGCCGGCTCGGTTATCCCCGCAGGATCCGCGGTCTTCACCAGCGTCAGGGCGGGCGCCTGGGTGATCGGTGTCTCCGTGTCGGGTTCATTCGATGGCACGTTCGCGCCGTTCTCGGTCGTCCCATCGGCGATGGCCGAATTCAGCACCACACCGGCATCGATGTCAGCCTGGGTGATCGCATAGGTCGCCGTGGCTGTCGCCGACGCACCCGGTGGGAGTGTGCCTGGATCGGAGGGCCATGTGTAGGCGATTGCAGAGAGGCCGGCGAGTCGATCGGTGATCGCAACGTCTCGGAGCTGCAGATTGCCGTCGTTGGTGATCGTGAAAGAGAACGCGATCAGTTCGCCGGGGGCCGGCGGCGTTCCGAAGGACGGTGTCGCTTCTTTCTCGAGGGCGAGGGCAGGAAGCTGGTTCAGGGGCGTCGTCGTCGACTGCGGCCCTGCAGGCACCTCGGTACCATTGGGGTCTCGGGAGGTCGCGCTGGCGGTGTTCGTCACCGCACCGATCTCGATGTCCGGCTGAGTCACACCGTGGGTTCCGGTGGCGGTGACGCTCTGCCCGGGAGCGAGGGTTCCCGGTACGCCTGGCCACGCGTAAGCGATGGCGCCTCCGAGCAACGTGTCGGTCACCGCGACATCGGTGAGTGTGACGTTGCCCGTGTTCGTCACGAGGACCGTGTAGTCGATGGGATCGCCCACGCGTGTCGGCGACTGCACACCGCTCGCGTCAGCCGTCTTCACGAGAGAGAGCTGCGGTGCTTCGCTCCCCGAGATCACGGCATCGTCGGTCGCACTGACCGGATCACCCTCCGGTGGAGTGCCGGTCACCTGCGCGGTGTTGGTCACCTCGCCCGCGTCGATGTCTGCTTGTGTCAGCGTGTACCCGGCGGTGCATGTCATCGATTCGCCGGAACCAAGCGTGGTCTGCGGACAAGAAGTGACCGGGGGGCTACCCGTGCCGCTGAATGCCGTCTCGGTGACTGCTATCGCGGTGAGATCGACGTTCCCCGTGTTGGTGACGAGGAACGAGTACGTCACGGGGGCGTTCAGCACGTACTGCGCCGGGTCGGTCAAGCTCGAGGACTTCACGAGACTGATCGCGGGCGCGTCAGCAGTGGTGAAGACGACCGTGCTGTTACCGGGCTGAAGCAGCCCGCTGATCGGACCGATGTTCGAGGGGCCGTTGGTGTACGAGCCTTCGGTATCGGAGGTGATCGGAACCGTGAACGTGCACGAGACGGTCCCAGCGTCCATGTTGCCGGTCCCGCTCACGGTCGTTCCGTTGACCGTCGCCACTCCCGCCGGGCAGTCGGTGGCGGGGTCGCCCGCGAACCGGAGCCCTGCCGGGAGGGTATCGGTGAAGGACCACCCGTTCTTCGCTTCGAGGTCGTCTGTATTGGTGATGGTGAATGTCAGCGTGGAGGTCTGACCGACTTTCACCGTCGACGGGCTGAACGCTTTGTCGAGCTGCGGCGTCGCGTCGACGATGCGAGGATCGTCGAAACCGCTGTCGTTCCCGCGGAAGCCCCCGGCGGCATTGAACAGCTGCACGCCGAGCGAGGTCGTCGTCGCGTCCGCACGGAACCCCGCAGACTGCAGCTCCGCGACGTGGAAGAGCCTCCCGCCCACAGTGATCTCTCGCGCTGCCGGGTCCGTGCACGGGTTGAGACCGCTGGCGAGGGTGGTGACCGTGCCCCCTCCCGTGCCCGGCGCAGGCCCGCTGCCCGTCTGATTCACGATCAGGTTGAAACTCAGCCGCGGATCGACACGGTTCAGTGTCGGGCCCTCGGACACGCAGTTCGCGGCGCCGTAGATAGCGCTGATCAGGTAGAAGTGTCCGTGAACGATCCCTGCCGTGATGGGTTTCGCAGTCTGGAACTCGACGCCGGGACCGGGCGCGGAGCCGCCGTTGGTGTACTCGGACAGAATCTGGTTCTGCTGAGCCGCCGCCAACGCTTGGCCCTTGTACAGGCCGATCGCGGTCGCCATGCCCTGGAGATATGCCCATGCCGTGGCATCACAGCCGGAATCGACGCCGGTCACGGCCGCGTTCCGCGGTGTCGTCGAGCGCAGGACCCAGCCGTTGCACTGGTCGGCGACCGGAGCCCAGTTCGGACTCGTCACGTACGTCTCCGTGTTCGCCGCTGCACCGCCCGTGTACTGACCGATGCGGATGCCGTTGGTCGCGGTCTGATTCTCGAAGGTCTCCAGATACACCGCGGTGGCCGGCGCCTGTGGAACTCCTGGACTCCCCGGCGCGGCCACCGCAGCCGAAGCCGCGAGGACTCCTCCGCCTCCCAGCAGCAGCACCCCTATCGCCGCGAGCATCGAACGCGCGTACCCGCGACGCTCAGAACCTCGCCGAACCTTGTTCCTCCACTGCGCACCACTGGACATCGCGACTCATTCCGGTCGGACATCTCCCCCAGCCGGAGCGTAGACCTGGGCGTTCGCTATGTGCAAGAGGAAGCCACCCATTCGCGAGGATAGGCGACCCCAAAGCGATGATGACTTTTGTCCAGACTGCGCAGGAAAACACGAAGGTGCATTGCATTCCGGCTCCATCAGGCGCATCCTGATCGTGCTCCGGTCGTAGCGCGAGATCGTGGGGGGCCGCGCTCGCAGGCATCGGGTGCAGACGGGGCGTTCGCCGGATCCCTCCCCCTCGGCGAGCGCCTCGCCTCCGCGCCCCGGTCAGATCACTCGGCCTCCTGCCCTCACGCACCCCCGAGGTGACGGGCGAAGAACCGGACGGCGTCCTCCCCGGCGAACGCCGGAACTCCGGTGTGGCCGCCCATGTTGGCGTACAACGTCTTCTCCGTCGAGCCGAATGCATCGAACAGGTCGAGTGCCATCTGGCGGTCGTTGCCCTCGTCGTCCCACTGGAGCAGCACGTGCAGCGGGATCGTCACCCGTCGGGCCTCTGCCATCGTCGAGCGTGGGACGAAGCTGCCGGCGAAGAGTCCGGCGGCCACGATGCGTGCATCCATCGCGGCGAGGCGGGTGCCGATCGCGATCACCCCTCCGGAGAACGCGACCCGGTCGCCGATCTCCGGAAGCTCGAGGGCCTCGTCGAGCGTCGCCTGCCATTCGGGAACAGCCCGGTCGACCAGAGGGAGGATCAGCCGGTCCACGACATCCGCGGAAGGCTCCTCTCCCGCGGTGATCGCTCGAACGAGGTCGGCCCTGGCGAGCTCGGCGCCGGGCAGTGGAGCGCGTTCGCCTGCCCCCGGCAACTCGATGGTCGCGGCGGCGAAGCCCTGCGCGCTGGCGCTGCGGGCACGCGCGACCAGTCTCGGATACATGCGCCGCATGCCGATGCCGCCGGGCTGGCCCATGAGGATGAGCGGGACGGGAGCGGTCGGCGTTGCGGCGGGCGGCGTCCACAGGATGCCGGAGACGTCGCCGAGTGTGAACGTGCGCTCGGTGATGCGGTCGTCGAGGATTCGTCGTGAAGTGAAATGCATGGTCGTACCTCTCGGGAGTGCGGCGAAGAAGCGGCGCTCCCGGACGACCTATCGCCCGACCGTGTCTCCCTGGAGGAGCACCGACGTGAGTTCGTTCACGGGTACCACCTCCTCAGGTTGCTGCACGGAAGCTCGAGGCTATCAGAGCGCGGAGCCGAGCTCCTCGCGAAGGAGAGCAGTACCTGCGCTGAGCGCCCGCAGCTTGCCGCGGGCGACGTCACGCGACAACGGCGCCAACCCGCAGTTCGTGCTCGGCACGAGCTTGTCCGCGTCGACGAAGCGGAGGGCGTTCCGCAGGGTGTCGGCGACCTCCTCCGGAGTCTCGATGGTGGGGCTCGCCACATCGATGGCTCCGAGCATGACCTTCTTGCCCCGGATGAGCTCGATGAGGTCCAGGGGCACGTGCGAGTGATGACTCTCCAGCGAGACGGTGTCGATGCTCGACTGCTGTAGAAGCGGGAACGACTTCTCGTACTGCCGCCACTCCGAGCCGAGGGTCGCCTTCCAGTCGGTGTTCGCCTTGATGCCGTACCCGTAACAGATGTGCACCACGGTCTCCGCGCGCAGCCCCTCGGCTGCGCGTTCGAGCACGGCCACGCCCCAGTCCTGCACGTCGTCGAAGAACACGTTGAAGGCCGGCTCGTCGAACTGGATGATGTCGACCCCGGCCGCCTCGAGCTCCTTCGCCTCCTGATTGAGGATCGTCGCGAACTCCCAGGCGAGCTTCTCGCGACTCTTGTAGTGACGGTCGTAGAGCGTGTCGATCATCGTCATCGGACCGGGCAGAGCCCACTTGATGGGCTGGTCGGTCTGCTGGCGGAGGAACTTCGCGTCCTCGACGAACACGGGCTTCTCGCGGCTCACGGCACCGACCACGGTGGGCACGCTGGCGTCGTACCGGTCGCGGATCCGCACGGTCTCCCGCTGGTCGAAGTCGACACCGGAGAGGTGCTCGATGAACGTCGTGACGAAGTGCTGGCGCGACTGCTCCCCGTCGCTGATGATGTCGATGCCGGCCTGCCGCTGTTCGTGCACAGTGAGGCGAAGCGCGTCCTGCACGCCCTCCACCAGGGCATCGCCCTCCAGCTTCCACGGGGACCAGAGCGTCTCGGGCTCGGCCAGCCAGGAAGGCTTCGGCAGGCTGCCGACGGTGGAGGTGGGAAGGATCTCGGTCATGATCGGGGCTCGTCCGTTCGTCATCCGACGGACACCAGCGAGTCTGCGGAACGGCCGGCGGCCCACCTCTCGAGGAGCTCGCCGTGCGGGGTCATCAGATGCGCGTCGGCGTACCTCCCCTGCTCGGCCGCGAGCCGGCTGCGCTCCTCGCGGTCGTAGGCGATCTTGGTCACCGAGTAGTCCTGCTGCTCCAGGGTCGGCCGGTAGATGCTCGCGGCCTCGGAGTTCGCGTTGTAGATCTCCGGTCGATAGATCTTCTGGAAGGTCTCCATCGTGCTGATCGTGCCGATGAGCTGGAGGTTCGTGTAGTCGCTGAGCAGATCCCCGCGGAAGTAGAACGCCAGCGGGGCGACGCTGCCTCGCGGCATGAAGTAGCGGACCGAGAGGCCCATCTTGCCGAAGTACTCGTCGGTCAGCGAGCCGTCCTTCTGCTCGTACTCGACACCGAGGATCGGGTGGTGGTTCTCGGTGCGACGGTACGTCTTGCTCGTCGAGACGCTGATGCAGATGACGGGCGACAGCGTGAACCGCTCCCGGTACGCCTCGGAGTCGAGGAAGTGCTGGAAGAGCTTGCCGTGCAGGTCGCCGAAGTCGTCGGGAACGGTGAAGCCGCCCGCGGCCGCGGTGGCCGCCGGCAACCGCACACTGAAGTCGAAGTCGCGGATGTACGACGAGAAGTTGTTGCCCACGATGCCCTGAGTGCGCGTGCCCGTCGACCGATCGACGATGGTCACCTCCAGCACCTCGAGAAGAGGGAACTCCCGATCCTCCCCCTCCGTGGCGAATTGGATCGCGACCGAGACGATCTCGAGTTCGAGCGTGTAGCGATCGCGGCTCGGGTTGTCCCAGTGCGCCAGATCGTTGAACCGCCGGTCGATCATCGTCAGGGCGTTGCGGAGGTTCTGCTGACGGTGCTCGCCGCGCGCCAGATTGGCGAAGTTCGTGGTGATGCGCGAGTCGTCGGACGGCGAGTAGTCCTCGTCGAAACGGGTCGTCGTGATGCGGAACGTGAATTCGGATGCCATGAGCGGCCAATCGGTGGAAGATCGGCCGGGCTCGGCCTCGATCGGGGGTTTCTCCATGATGACGACTGCAAGGGCCCATCGGGTAATGCGCGTCGACTATGCCGTGGCATAGGTTGAATCTATGGCCAAGCGCTCGAACGGCATCACCCTCCAGCAGCTCACCTATTACATCGAAGTCGCCGCGGAGGGATCGATCAGTGCCGCCGCCGACCTGCTCTATGTCGCCCAGCCCACCCTGTCCGCGGCGATGAAGGATCTCGAAGGCAGAGTGGGGCGCGAACTCCTGATCCGCTCCGCCCGGGGCGTGACGCTCACCACCGATGGTGTCGAGTTCCTCGGGTACGCCCGGCAGGTCGTCGAGCAGGTGGCGCTCCTGGAGCAGCGCTACCTCGGTCATCCGCCGTCCCGGCGACTCCTCGGCGTCTCCACCCAGCACTACTCGTTCGCTGTCGACGCCCTCGTGCGGATGGTGAAGGCGACCGCGGCGACCGAGTACGAGTTCTCCCTGCGCGAGACGCGCACCTGGGACATCATCGAAGACGTCCGCACCCTCCGCAGCGAGCTGGGGATCCTCTATCGCAACGACTTCAACCGCAACGTGATCGACAAGCTGCTCCGCGACTCCGGGCTCGCCTTCCACCCGCTCTTCGTCGCAGACCCGCACATCTTCATCTCCCGCAAGAACCCCCTCGCCGCGCGGAAGCGCGTGACGCTCGCCGATCTCGCCGACGTGCCGAGGCTCACGTTCGACCAGGGCGCGAACAACTCCTTCTACTTCGCCGAGGAGATCCTCTCCACCCTCTCGAGTCCCCAGGACATCCGCGTCTCGGACCGCGCGACCATCTTCAACCTGATGATCGGCCTCGACGGCTACACCATCTCGACCGGCATCATCAGCGACGACCTCGACCCCGAGATCGTCGCCATCCCGCTCGACGTCGACGAGAACATCGAGATCGGATGGATCGGCCACTCGGCGATCCCGCTCACCGAGCAGGCGCAGCGCTACCTCGCCGAACTGCGCGCCGTCGTCTCCGAGTTCGGGGTGGAACTGCTCGGGTGAGGGCCATCACCCCTCATCGCCCACCCGCCCCGGAGTGGCGGCTCAGGTAAGCCCGAAGGCGGCGTCGGGGACATGCGGCACCGGTGTTGTGACAGGGCCGCTCTGGTGCATGGTCGTTCCTTTCGTGGGGGTCAGCTCGCGAGCTCGTCGATCCAGCTCGAACGCATTCGCAGGGCTCGTTCCGTGCTGCCGAGGACAGCGGCGAGACTGACGAGCAGATTGAGCTCGAGCGGGAGTCGGATGGGCGAGGTGAAGGTACCGATCGAGTCGGCGATCAGGGGGATCTTCGAGAGGGCCTCGATGATCTGAGGGACCTCGACGCTGAGGCCGACCACGACGAACGCGATGGAGACGAGGCCGATCACACGGCTCACTCCGGGATGCCGCTCGTGCAAGCGAGCGCGACGCCCTTCGGCGGATCGAGGATCGGGCGACAGCTGCTGTTCCACACCGTCTGCCCGCACATAGTGGCACCGTTTGAGCCCGAACCCGGTGATCGCCACCTCGATGTGTCCGCCTGGCACTGCGAAGCGTGTGGGCATCTTCGCGTAGGACTGCAGCGCTCCGTCGACGTAGAGACGCGCACGGATCTCACCGTCGGTCATATCGCCGGCATGACGGACGTCGACCGTGTACGTCGACGTCGTGCCGTCGGCAGAGCGCAGCGTGATCGATCGGAGTGACCGACCGAACATCTGCCACCAGCGATAGCGGCGCAGCGGTTCGCCGGAACCGGTACGAACGCGACGGTTGCGCCAGTTCTTTCCCGCCATCATCTCGCCCTCCAGAATCTAATACAGCGTGATAGCCGACGACGGGCTAAACTAGCACACTGTTATAGACGGATGGCTCATGAGGGAGAAATGGACGAAGCGTCGAAGGAACCGGGAACACGGGAGAAGATCCTCATCGCCGCGGCAACCATGCTGGGCGAGAACCCGACCGCACGTCTGAGCGTGAGAGCAGTGGCCGCCCGCGCTCAGGTGAGCACGGGGTCGCTACGCCACTTCTTCCCGACGCAGCGGGAACTCATCGAGACGGTGGTGGCCGCGATGTACGACCTGGAGATCCCCGATGATCCGATCAATGATCGTTCTCTGACGGCGGAGGAGAGGCTCATCGCGTGCTTGCAGCTCATCCTCCGCCAAATCGGCGTGGGCGAGAGCGCGCGGAAGCAGTGGGGAGCGCTCTACGAGGCGTACGTGGCCACGCCTCCGTCCGAAGACGAAGCGGCCACCTACATCGCCCTGGACCGCATGGGACGACATCGGATCGCGCAGTGGCTGACCACGTTGATCGACGAGGGCGTGGTCCCCGCCGGTCGGGTCGAGGAGCGAGCACGGTTCCTCTCGACCGTGCTGGCGGGGCTCATGACCGAACGCGCGCTGCCTTTCGACGCCGTGGGCATCGAGGCCGAGACGACGACTCTGCGGCTCGCAGCCCACGCGGTCATGAGCGAATGGCCCGCCGCATGATGATCGCCACCGCCCTGGCGCCCGAACCGTCAGCTGCCGGTAAGCCCGCAGCCTCGATGGAAGAGGTTCTCGCTGCTGAGAGAAGCGCCTGCGGGCACGTCGACTACACCGCGAAGTTCGCGATGGGGTGTGCAGATCTCGTTGCCGGCTAGGGAATCTCCGCGTCCTCTCGGTCGACGATCAAGTGCATCCGCTCCCCCGGACACAACCCCTTTCGATGCCGTCCGGCGCTGACCTAGCATGAAGTATGAACGTTAGATGGCGACGTGCGGTAGTTATCACTCTGATCGTCGTGGCTTTCGCGCTGCTGTGGGCCGCGGTTGCCTTCGAATGGCTCACCGAAGCTGGCATTATCTGGGGCCTCGCCCTTGTGGTCATTGCATTCGCGGTGCTTGCCGTAGTGGCTGCATTCCGCAAGCGGCCCCGCCCGGAGCCCTCTGACCAGCTCAGCGCCTCGGACGAGTACTCAGACCTGTACCTCGGGCGACAGAAGCGGGTTCAGCCTCGTCGTGACGTGCGGGAGACGTCTCAGATCGGTGACGGTCTGCCACCGGATCCTCTGGCTATCCGGAATCAGAACGACTGACTCGGGTATGACGAAGGGCCCCGCGGCTTTTTTTGCGCGTCACGCTCTCCGGTGGCGGCCCGTCCGGTGCATCCGGCGCACACACCTTGCAGCGCCTGTACCGTCCCGCAGCCTGGAGCTCGTCGACGGTCACGTACAAGGCTTCGTAGTAGTTTCGGTCCACGCCCTCGACGGGTCCAACAAGCGAACGACCGTCTTCGTAGGACTCGAGGACCTGGTATCCAGCACGAGGCAGCTCTTCACGAATGTCGCCGCGTGCCTGGTGCTGGATCGTCGGGCAGTCCTCACGGTGCAGCACGCGCGGCGTCTCGCTGGTGCGATTCAGGATCAGACGCGGAGTCTCGGGCACGTCACCATCATCCCGCGGCAGGACCGTCATGCCCACACCAGCCTGTGGTGGCGAGCGAAGTCCGCGGCCGTGTTCGTGTTGTGGGCGGTACACAACCGCTCAACCAGCTCCTCGACGACCACCTGCAGCGCGACGGTCTCTATATCGCGCCCCGCTCGCACGGCACCCTCAGAGTCGACGACGAGATACCCCTGCTCGAACAGCTCGTTGCACCCCAGGTTGCAGGCGAGCATCGCGATCGCTGCGAAGTCCTTCCGGTGGTCCTCGTCGGAAACAGACCGCGGCACGATGTGGGCTGCCACTAGCAGCGACGCAGGCAGCCGGCGGCCGCACAAATCGCAGTTTGCCGCGTCACGTCCTGCCAACAGATATCCGCGGAGACGCCCTTGCTGCGTTACCGCAGACCGATCACCGAACATGACGAAGGCCCCGCATCCCAGTGTTTACAAGGGATGCGGGGCCTTCGTGGTGGCGGTGACGGTGGGATTTGAACCCACGGTAGGGGGTTACCCTACACAACTTTTCGAGAGTTGCACCTTCGGCCGCTCGGACACGTCACCGCGGAACAGCTTACGCGACGCGGGGCGTCCACGCGAATCGAGAGCAGCAGCTCACCAGGCGCTGGCGACCTCGGCGTGCGTGCGCAGGATTCCCTCGGTCGATCCGGCGGGTGCGCGGCCGATGCCGCATTCCGTCGCGACCCCGAACGCGGAGACGAACGGAGCAGCGGCGGCGATGCGACGTGCGGCGCCCTCGACCCCGTCCTCCCGGTGCACGAGCCCCAGGTACAGCTCGTCGACCGGTGCGAGGTCGGTGAGCGGGGCGAAGTAGGCCTCGTCGTCGTGGTCGATCGGCACGGGGAGGTGCAGCCAGGTGAGCGGACGCGCGGATGCGGCCACGACGGCGTTCGCATACCGGACCAGGTTCGCCGCGTCGCGCGGCTCGAAGAAGTGCTTCTCCCCCGCGTCGCCGTAGCAGAGGTGCACGCCCACCTCGACGTCGGCGGGCACCGCGTCGACCAGGGCGGCCAGCCGTGCGGCCAGTCCGGCGAACGGGTCGCCGGGCCACCAGGCCTCCATCACGGATCCGTACCCGGCCGCGCGCTCGATGATGCCCATCTCGCTGGCGACGTCCCACTGCACGGCGAGGTCATCGTGCGGGATGGCAGCCAGGATCTCCTCGAGCTCGCGCAGGATCGCGGCGGTGTAGACGGGCTCGATGGCGCCGCGATCATCGCCGTGGAAGAACGAGGCGATCACCGCGAGCGGCGTGGGCAACGACACCTGGAACCGCACCTCCGCCGGAACCGCACCCTCGGCGCGCAGTCGCTCGAACACCGCATACGACTCGATCGCGGCGGCTGCGTAGCCGAGCGGCGGCAGCTCGATGGCCGAGGCATCCACGCCCTCGCCGATGCGCAGACCCCGGGCATCGATGCCGGCGGGGAACGGGATGGGTTCATCGCCGATGCGCTCGATGCCCTCGGCCAGTCCGATCACGTCGGGCTGGAACATGATCCAGTGGAACCGCTTGCCGACCTCGCCGTCCGGGATGCGGCGGAGTCGAGTGCCGAGCGTCTCCGCGGCGGTGCGGATCGTGGTCTCGGCGTCGTCGTAGTTCACGCTGCCCACGAGGAGGGCACCCTGCGGCTGAGTCATGCCCCCAGAATATCGGCGGGTCGGCGGTGTTTTCCCCGGCAGCGGATCCGCCAGGACGGGGGCGATCGAGTTAGGATGGCCTTACAACCCGCCGCCTGTGGGGGCAGCGATGACGGGAAGGTTCCATCATGGGCTTCATCACGTCCGAGGCACTGGCCGACACCGGCTACGTCGTGCTCGACGACCACACCTCCGCCACCGATCCCGCTGAATGGCTGGGCCTCGAGTACGTCGGTTGGCGCTCCTCCGGCATCACGCGCTTCGCCCCGCTCACCAGCTATGCCGGCGACGTCGACTGCAACGGCTTCTGGAACCACACCCCGCCGCGCACCGACAAGGACGGTGTCTGGGTCGACTCGCAGGTCGCGATCGCCCCGACGCTCCAGCGCCGGGCCCAGGAACCGGGCGCGGGCATCGGCCGATGCCGCGTGATCGAGCTGCAGCCCAACGAGTACGCCGACGCGATCTACAACCTGCACCAGGACGACAACAACCGCCTCAACGAAGAGGGCACCGGCTGGGTCGTGCGCGGGTTCTTCAACCTCTCCGACGACACCGAGTCGATGCTGATCCTGCGCTCCGACCGCTTCGACCCCGCGACCGAGATCCGCCTGCCGCTGCGCGCCGGCTCCCGCATCATCGTCGACACGCAGCGCTTCTGGCACGCGGTCTGGCACCGCGGCACGGCACCCCGATACGCCCTCATCACCTCGTGGACCAGCGGCCCCGAGCTCGACGCGTACATCGCCGCCAACCACGGCGACCCGCACCCCAAGACCGTCGACCTCGACCCCCGGTTCGTCGACGCCGCCCAGATCGAGCTGCATCGCCGCATCGAAGAGCGCCGTCGCGCGTTCGAAGCACAGGGCATCGTGATGGAACCGCCCGTGGACATGAACGTCTGAGACGTCGGCCCGCAGGTCTCCCCGTAGCGAGCGGGCGGTGTCAGACCGTGCGGCCGTCGTGGATCCGCACCACGCGGTCGACCGTCCCCGCCGGCGGCGCCACGTGCGAGATCAGCAGCACCGACTGCTCCCCCGCGGCCAGCAGCAGATCGCGCAGCAGGGCATCCGATGCCTCAGGATCGACGCCCGCCGTCGGCTCGTCGAGCACCAGCACGGGGAAGCCGCGCAGCAGCGCCCTGGCGAGCGAGATCCGCTGCGCCTGACCGCCGGACACCAGCGCGCCGCGGTCACCCACCCTCGCATCGAGGCCCCCGCGCTCCCGCACCCAGTCACCGAGTCCGACCCGGTCGAGCATCGCCAGCAGTTCCTCGTCCGAGGCGGAGTCGCGCGCGAAGAGCAGATTCTGGCGGATGTCCTCGTCGAACAGCTGAGGGCTCTGCTCGCACAGTCCGATCACGCGTCGCAGCGCCGGGCCCGAGAGCTCTGCGGCGTCGCGACCACCCACCAGATACTCGCCCTCCACGCGCAGGAAGCCGACCAGGGTCGCCGCGAGCGAGCTCTTGCCCGCCCCACTCGGTCCCGCGACCAGCACGCGCTCACCTGCTCGGAGGTCGAGGTCGACTCCCTTCAGCGCGGGCGTGCCGCCGGGCCAGGTCGCCCTGACGCCGCGCAGATGCAGCTCGGGAGTGCGCGCGAACTCCACGTCATCCCCCTCGTCGGAACGCAACTCCTCCGGCATCCGCTCCGGGAGCACGTCGACGATGCGCCCGGCGCTCGCGCGCACGCTCCGCCAGGATGCCGCAGCGATCGGCACCGCTCCGAACACCTCGAAGACCACCATCGGCACGAGCACCGCCACGGCCAGCCACGGACCGTCGATCGAGCCGTCCGCAAGCCCCGGAGCCGCCACGGCGAGCGCCCAGACCGATGCCGCCCCGGCCACGGCGGACACGACACCCGCCGCGACGGCCTGAGCGAGGGAGGCACGGTCGACCACGCGTCGCAGATCCGCATCGGCGGCGGCGATCCGCGCCCGCGCCTGTTGCTCCGCCCCGTAGGCGATGAGCACGTCGAGGCTCCCGAGGTAGTCGACGAGAGCTGCGGAGAGCTCTGCCCGACGCTCCGAGACCCGTGCTTCGGCGTGCGAGCCGAACGCCCAACCGAGTCCGATCGCTGCAGCCGCGGCGGCCAGGAGGCAGACCGCGAGAGCGAGGGCGGCCGGGGGCGAGACGAACGCGAGGAAGCCCACCGCTCCGACCGCGACGAGCGCCGCCACACCGAGCGGCTGCACCACTCGCAGCGGCAGGTTCTGCAGGTTCTCGACGTCGTCCACGAGAGCTGCGAGCACCTGCCCGCGGTCCGTCGAGCCGAGTCCCGCCGGCGACAGAGGGATCAGCCGGCGCACCATGTCGGCACGAGTCGAGGCGAGCTGACGCAGCGCGGCATCGTGTCCGCTCAGGCGCTCCAGATAGCGGGTGACCGCGCGCGAGACGGCGAAGAAGCGCACACCGACGACGGCGATCGACAGCGGCACCAGCGAATCGACGATCGAGGCGCTCACGATCAGCCACCCGCTGACCGCGAGCAGACTCACGGCGGCGGCGGCCGAGAGCAGACCCCAGATCAGTCCCGGTACGAAGCGGCCGAGTGGCGGCTGCGCGAGTCGCAGGATGGCGCCGACCCGGTGACCGCGGGAATGCGCGGCATCGGTTGTGCGGGGTGCAGTCATGCGTTCACCCCCAGCGCCACGATCTGATCCGCGATCGCCCGTGCGGTCCGACGGTGGGAGACGAGGAGGATCGTCGCCCCGGCATCCGCCTTCTCGCGCAACGATCGCCACAGCCGGTCCTCGGTCTCGGGGTCGAGCGCACTCGACGGCTCATCGAGTGCGAGCACGCGGCCGGGCGCCGATCCCTGGCGATACAGGGCGCGGGCGACAGCCACCCGCTGCGCCTGCCCGCCCGACAGCCCCGCCCCCTGCACGCCGAGTTCCAGCGCGGGGTCGATCCCCTCGGCGCAGGCGTCGTCGAGCGCAGCGCGCACCCGACCTGCGTCCGGCACAGGATCACCGAGGGTGACGTTCGCCGCCACGGTCCCGCGCGTCAGTCCAGGTGCCTGTCCGGCCCAGGCGAGCCACACCGACGGCGCGATCCCCCGCACGTCCGCGCCGCCGTAGAACGCCGTCCCCTCGAACTCGACCGCGCCCCGGAGTGCCGCCAGCAGCGACGACTTCCCCGACCCGCTCGGCCCCTCGATGACCGTGATGGTCCCCGGCCCGGCTGCGAACGACACGGACGGCAGGTCGCGCACCCGCAGACCCTCGACCACGAGGTTTCCGCCGTTCGCCGGTTCCACGGTGGTGTCCACATGCATGACCGATTCACGAATGCCGGGGGTTTCGGCGGCGATTCCTCCGACATCCGTCGAAAGCTCCTGCATCCGCGCGCGCTCCCCCGCCGCATCGAGCACCTCGAAGACGTCCTCCGTCGCCGCGACCCCCTCGGCCGCCGCGTGGAACTGCACCCCCACCTGCCGGATGGGCAGGAACGCCTCGGGAGCGAGCAGTAGCACGAACAGCCCCACCTCGAGGGTCAGATCGCCCGACAGCAGCCGGAAGCCGACCGACACCGCGATCAGGGCCACCGCGATCGAGGCCAGCAGCTCCATCGCGAAGCCGGACAGGAACGAGAACCGCAGCACCTTCATGGTCTCGCGGCGGTACTCGTCGGCGGTGACCTCGATGCGGTCGGCCGCACGCCGGTCGCGTCCGAACAGTCGCAGCGTCGACAGCCCCTGCACCGTGTCGGCGAAGCGTGCCGCGAGGCGCTGCAGCGTCTGCCACTGCCGGGTCTGCACGGTGCGGGTCGCCATGCCGATCAGGATGAGGAACAACGGGATCAGCGGCAGCGTGATCACTGCGGTGAGTCCGCTCGGCCAGTCCTGCCACCACATGACCGCGACGAGCACCGGCGTCGCGATCACGGTCAGCACGAGCTGCGGGATGTACCGGGCGAAGTAGGTGTCGAGAGCTTCGAGCCCGTGACCGGCCGTGACCGCGAGCGCCGTCTGATTGCGCTGCGCGAGCCACCCTGGCCCGAGCCTCCCGACCGCAGCCACGAGCGCCGTGCGCAGCTGCATCCCCGTCTTGGCGGCCGCCCGTGTGCCCGCGGCATCCGAGGCTGCGATGAGCAGGCCGCGCAGCAGAGCCGTGAGCAGCAGCCAGAGCAGCGACGAGGTGACGTCACGCCCCGCGAGCGCCCCCGTGATCGCGTCGGTCAGCAGCCACGCGAAGACGATCGTGACCGCCGTCTGGACGACGCCGATCAACGCGGATGCCGCGAGGAAACCCCTCGCGGCACCCGCGTATCGCAGCAGTCTCGGATCGACGGGTTTCACGCGTGCGCCGGAGCCCCCTCGATGGATTTCCGGGTGACGCGCTTGCGGAACACCCAGTAGGTCCACGCCTGGTACGCGAGCACGAGCGGCATCGCGATCAGGGCCGTCCAGCTCATGATCTGCAGCGTGTACGGGGTGCTCGAGGCGTTGGCGATCGTGAGGCTGTAGGCCGGGTCGATCGTCGACGGCATCACGTACGGGAACAGGGCGGAGAACAGCATGACCACGGCGAACATGACCGTGAGCATGCCGGCGAAGAACGCCCACCCGTCGCGACGGACGAGCGAGAAGCCGACCGCCGCGATCAGGCTGACCGCCGCGAGCGCACCGGCTGCGATGACCAGCCAGAGCAGCGGAGCCTCGCGGCCCATCGCGATCGCGACCGTCCAGATCACCGTCGCGGCTGCGACGAGGATCGTCGGGATGGCGGCCTTCTTCGCGAGCTTCTGCGCATCCTCATGCACCTGACCATCGGTCTTGAGTGCCACGAACAGCACCCCGTGCAGGAAGAAGAGCAGCAGCGTGGTGACGCCCACCAGCAGTGCGTAGGGGTTCAGCAGGGAGAAGAAGCCGCCGACGAAGATGTGGTTCTCGTCGATCGCGACGCCCTGCACGATGTTGCCGAACGCCACACCCCACAGCAGCGCGGGAACGACCGAGCCGATCACGATCATCCGGTCGAAGCCGGCCTTCCACTTCGCGCTGTCGCGCTGGTGCCGGTACTCGAACGAGACACCGCGCAGGATCAGCGCGAGCAGGATCAGCAGCAGCGGCAGGTAGAAACCGCTGAACAGCGTGGCGTACCACTCAGGGAACGACGCGAACAGCACGGCGCCGGCCACGATGACCCAGGTCTCGTTGAGATCCCAGACCGGGCCGATCGTGTTGATGACCTGTCGGCGCGAGACGTCGTTCTTGCCGAGGAACGGCAGGGACATGCCGACTCCGAAATCGAAGCCGTCCAGGACGAAGTAGCCGACGAAGAAGAAGGCGACGATGAAGAACCAGAGTGTTGCGAGATCCATGATGCTCCTCCCTCTCAGTAGACGACCGACGGCAGCTGGGCCGTCTCGTCATGCGGCTTCTCTTCGGTGTCGGGCCCCTTCTGGGCGGCCCGGATGATGAGGCGGATCTCCACGACGGCGAGCGCCGCATAGATCGCGGTGAACGCGATGAGCGATATCAGCACCTCGAGCCCGCTGACGCCCGGCGAGACACCGTCCTGCGTCGTCATCAGCCCGAACACGATCCAGGGCTGTCTGCCCATCTCGGTGAAGACCCAGCCCATGATGTTGGCGGCCAGCGCGAGCGGGAACGACCAGATGGCGACCTTCCACATCCACGGTGCGACCGGCTTCTTGGCGCCCTTGCGGGTGACCCAGAGGCCCGCGACGGCGACGAGCGCCGCGGCGATGCCCAGGCCGATCATCCAGCGGAAGGCCCAGTACGTGATCCACAGCACCGGGGCGAAGTCGGTCAGACCGGTGGCGGCGTAGGTCTGCGCGTACTCGGCGTTCAGATCGTTGATGCCGTGCACACACGCGTCGAGGGTGTGTGTCGACAGCAGCGAGAGCAGATAGGGCACGCGGATGGAGAACAGTTCGGAGCTGCCGTCCGGGGTGCCGAGCGTGAAGATGCTGAACGAGGCATCGGGACCGCAGACCGTGTTGAACGTGGCCTCGGCCGCCGCCATCTTCATGGGCTGCGCGGCGTACATCGCGAGGCCCAGCTGGTCGCCCGTGAGCACGACGCCCGCGGTCGAGACGATCATGGCCCACAGCCCGAACTTGAGCGAGATGCGCATGGTGTCGAAGTGCTGGCCGCGCGAGAGGTGCCAGGCCGAGACCGAGATCACGACACCGGCGGCGAACATGAACGCACCGAAGATCGTGTGCGGGAACGCGGCGAGCGCGACGGGGTTGGTCAGCAGCGCCCAGAAGTCGGTCAGCTCGGCGCGGTTGGTCGCCTCGTTGAACGTGTACCCGACGGGGTTCTGCATGAAGGCGTTGGCAGCGATGATGAAGTACGCCGACAGGATGCTGCCGATCGAGACGCACCAGATCGTGGCGAGGTGCAGCTTCTGCGGGAGCTTGTCCCAGCCGAAGATCCAGAGGCCGATGAAGGTCGCCTCGAAGAAGAAGGCCAGCAGGCCCTCGAAGGCGAGCGGGGCGCCGAACACGTCACCGACGAAGCGGGAGTAGTCGGACCAGTTCATGCCGAACTGGAACTCCTGCACGATGCCGGTGACGACGCCCATGGCGAAGTTGATCAGGAAGATCTTCCCGAAGAAGCGGGTCAGGTGCAGGTACTGCACTTTGCCGGTGCGCACCCACGCGGTCTGGAAGATCGCCGCGACCAGCGCCATGCCGATCGTGAGCGGCACGAAGAGGTAGTGGTAGACGGTCGTCAGGCCGAATTGCCATCGGGCCAGAGCGAGTGGATCAAGCCATTCCATGCACGACTCCTGTTCTGTGGTGCCGCTGCTTCGTGCTGTGACGCAGCGTTCCCTCGACCAGCGGCGCGGTGGTGTCGCGCAGCTGCACGGTGCAGTCCGACGGGAGGACAGCGTCGCGCACGCACTCGGCTTCGAGTGGTCCGCCTGCCTCGTTCAGGACGCCTTGCATGAGTTCCAGGTGCACGCGGCACAGCATCGGGCGGTCTTCCGACCGTCCGGCGGCGTGCGGGCACGGGCTGAGGTCGACCGTGAGACTGCGGTCGTCGAGCACGGGCTCGAAGCCGCTCTCCTCCAGGTGCTCGACGAGCGCATCGAGCTGATAGGTGGCTTCGCGACCGAGTCCGGATGCCGCGTCGGGGAGCATGCTCCGCATCAGGTCGCCGCGACGGGCTGCCGCCTTCGCCTTGTCTCGGGCCACGGGACTGGAGGCCCCTGGCGCTCCGGTCGCCGCGCTGTACAGCGTGCGCGGTCGGCCCCGCGTCGTGCGGTGCTCGATCGTGGGGATCACGTAGCCGCCCTCGATCAGGCGCTGCAGGTGCTCGCGGATCGTGTTGGGGTGCAGCCCGGTGGCTTCGCACAGCTCGGTGATCGAGAGCTCGCCCCGGGTCTGCGAACTTCCCGCTTCGAAGAGCAAGTGCAGGATCTGCACCCGGGAGTAGCTCGAGATCGGCCCGCAGACGGGCCCGCCGTTGGCCATGAACCCAGTATCCCGCGACACTGCGAGTTTGCCGAGAGGATCGGCCGTGAATAAACACCTGGCCGATAGGGATGTCTGATGCCGGCGATAGCCTGGGGGCATGGCCACCCGGAAACCCGCTCCTCCCGCGTACGTGTGCACGGAATGCGGGTGGACCACCGCCAAGTGGGTCGGACGCTGCGGCGAGTGCCAGCAGTGGGGAACGGTGCAGGAGCAGGCAGCGCAGACGGGCATCCTCCGTCGGGTGGGGCCGGTCGCGCCGACGGCCGACCGTGCCGCCCGGCCCATCACGCAGATCACGACGCAGGATGCACCGCGTCGCTCGAGCGGCGTCGGCGAGTTCGACCGTGTCCTCGGCGGCGGCATCGTGCCGGGGGCGGCGATCCTGCTCAGCGGTGAACCCGGCGTCGGCAAGTCCACGCTTCTGCTCGAGGTGGCAGCGCAAGCGGCTCGCGGCGGACGCCGTGTGCTCTACGCGAGCGCCGAGGAATCCCCCGGTCAGGTGCGCCTGCGCGCCGAGCGCACTGGCGCGCTGCACGACGAGCTGTATCTCGCGAGCGAGACCGATCTGGCGACCATCCTCGGCCACATCGACGAGGTCAAGCCGCAGCTCGTGATCGTCGACTCGGTGCAGACCGTCTCGTCGTCCCTGATCGACGGCGCCGCCGGGCAGCCCAGCCAGGTGCGAGAGGTGGCTGCCACGCTGATCCGCATCGCCAAGGATCGCGACCTGCCGATCATCATCGTCGGCCACGTGACAAAAGACGGTCAGGTCGCCGGGCCCCGTGTGCTCGAGCACCTCGTCGACGTGGTGTGTCACTTCGAGGGCGACCGGCAGACCTCGCTGCGCTTCGTCCGCGCGCTCAAGAACCGCTTCGGTCCGACCGACGAGGTGGGCTGCTTCGAGATGACCGGCGACGGCATCGCCGAGGTGCCAGACCCCTCAGGGCTCTTCCTCTCGCAGGGGGCGACCGAGCCAGGCACGTGCGTGGCGATCTCGCTCGAGGGTCGACGCGCCCTCCCCGTCGAGGTGCAGGCGCTCACGGTGCCGAGCAACGCCCCGAACCCGCGCCGCATCGTGCACGGCGTCGACTCTTCGCGAGTCGCCATGGTGCTGGCCATCCTCGAGAAGAGAGCCGGCATCGCGACCGGCAGCCTCGACGTCTACGTGTCCACGGTCGGCGGTGTGCGCTTCACCGAACCCGCGGCCGACCTCGCGATCGCCATCGCCGTGGCGGGTTCCATCCAGCAGATCTCGGTTCCGCGCACGGTCGCGGCGGTGGGCGAGCTGAGCCTCGCCGGGGAGATCAGGCCGGTCACGCAGGCGGCCCAGCGACGCTCCGAGGCCGCGCGCCTCGGCTATGAGCAGGTGGTCGACGATCGTTCGAAGACGCTCCGAGCCGCGCTGAGCGATGTGCGCGCGCGCAACACCTCACGCCGATCCGACCGCGACATCCCCCCGTTCTGACCGCCCGCGCTTCCGCGTCGCGGTTTTGACGTCGACGGTCAGGCATGGAGGGTCTGACGCCGTGTGTCAGGCGTCGCGTGTCAGGCGTCGAGCGCCTTGAGCAGCTCAGCGGGATCGGCCTGCATCGGGTGCGGCCCGGCGATATCGAGGAACACCGTCGTGATCGGATGCGCCGCGAGGAACTTCCGCAGCCAGTCCGCGCTGTAGATGCCCACTCCTGGAGGCAGGTTGGCAGGCTTGTTCTTCGCGTCGCTGAAGAGCAGCAGGGCGAGGTCACCGGTGTTCGGGTCGCGATACGTCCACACCTCGCCGCTGTCGAGAGGGTTGTCCCGCGCGCCGGGCTTGATGAGCGGGACGATCGTGGTGCCGTGCCGGAGGGCGAGCGCGACCGCAGCGACATCCTGCTTCTCCAGAGCCTGCGCCAGAGCGTCCGAACGGAAATCCTCGGGTGCCGGCTTGTTCTTTCCGGACTTCGCCTTCTTCGCTGCCATGCATCCAGCTTATGCAGAGCGCCGGGCTCAGAGTGCCGATCCGACAGCGGAGACGATTGGGGCCCTCTCGAGTCCCACATTGGGGACTGGGGTACTCGAGAGGGCCCTCGGACTCTCGTGCGGCGATGTCGAAGCGCTGGGGACGCTGTAGTTCGACGCCACTGGGGATGGCTTGTTGCCGCAGATGCGGAGAGTCGCTTCTATGGTATCCCAAAGAGTGGGGGATGTCAGCATCGTGCGGCGAAGGCAGGCGACATCGCTCCATTTCGTGCGATACCCGTCGAGCGACGACGGATTTCGAACGCGCCGTCTGAGATCGCTTCGAACTCAGCGGGACGGAGCTGCGCAGCGATCGGTCGTCGGTGCGACGTCGTTCAGTAGAGCAGGATCTGCGCGCTCGAGGGGCTCGTGAAACCGCCGATGGATACCTCGACGTGGTACGAGGCTCCGCCCCCAGGCGCTCGCTGCCGATTCTCCTGGGCACAGGTCTCGACACTCGACCGGGTGCGATCCCAGGTGACGGGGTCTTTGCTCGTGACCGTGGTACCCGCCGTGAGCGTGGCGATCATGCTGCTCGGGTTCTCCTGGCAGTCGGTCGAACGCCACCATTCGTCCGAACCGCTGGAGATCGTGAACGCCTGGGTGGCGGAACCGACGTCGAGCGTGCAGTCCTTCGTGCCCTTGTTGGTCAGCGAGATCGAGAGCTTCGGCAGAACGCCGGGCGCATAGCTCTCGGCGTCGGTCACGGCGGCGACCTCGATGTCCGCCGCCTCGCAGGCGACGATCGCCGGCGTCTGCTCGGAGGAGGGATCGGGAGAGGGCGACTGCCCCTCGGTCGTCGCGCCCGCGGACGGTGACGGCGACGTGGAGGGGGTGGACGTCGGCGTCGATGACGTGTCGGCCGAGGCCCACGGGCGGGCGATCAGCAACCAGGCGCCGATGCCGATCGCGGCGACGGCCAGGATGAGACCGAGGATGACGACCAGTCGCCGACGACGGTAGACGGCGGCAGAGCGACGGGGCATGACTCCAGGCTAAGCGATCCGCCGCGCTCAGCCTGGGAGGCCCCACGGCACACGCGGACGAACGTGCGTGGTCAGAGCACCTTGAGCATGCGCGTGTTGCCGAGCGTGTTCGGCTTGACGTGGGCGAGGTCGAGGAACTCCTCCACACCCGCGTCACCGCTGCGCAACAGCTGCGAGTACACGTCCGAGTCGACCACCTGCTCGCCGATCGGGGTGTAACCGCGCCGCCCGAAGAAGTCGACCTCGAACGTGAGGCAGAACAGGCGGGTCAGGCCGAGCGTCTTGGCGTTCTCCTCCAGGCGGTCGACGATCGCGCGCCCGACACCGTGGTGCAGCCAGTCGTCGCGCACGAGCAGAGTGCGCACCTCGCCGAGGTCTTCCCAGAACACGTGCAGCGCCCCGCATCCGATCAGCACGCCATCGGCCTCTGCGACCACGAACTCCTGCACCGCGCCGTACAGCACCGCCAGGTCTTTGCCGAGCAGGATGCGCTGTTCGACGAGCGGCTGCAGCAGGTCACGGATGCCGACGATGTCGGCGCTGCGCGCCGGACGGACGATGTACTCGCTCACACCTCAAGCCTAGAACCCACCCCTGGGCATGTCCCTCAGCCGTGGTCGGTATGCCAAAACCCAGACCATCCGATGCCCTCGAGGCGTGTCGGGCCTGGACGCGCCGAGGCGCCGCGGCATGGTCTGGGTTTTCGCACGAGGCGGGGACGCAAGAGGCGGGGACGCAAGAGGCGGGGGACGCAAGAAGGGGCGGACGCCGCAGCATCCGCCCCTTCTCGTGGTTCCGGGAGGTCACTCCCCGCTGGCGACCGCCAGGTCGGGGGTGCCGGAGATCGCGCCGCCGCCGGTGTTCACACCGACCGCGACGGGACCGCCATCGCGCGGGCCGTGCTCGAACAGGAACTGCCCGTCCTTCGCGTCGACCTTCACGTGGTCTCCGGAGTTGAGCTCACCGTGCAGGATCTTCTCCGACAGACGGTCCTCGACCTCGTGCTGCATCGCGCGACGCAGCGGTCGGGCGCCCAGGGCCGGGTCGAAGCCGATCTCGATCAGACGCTCCTTGGCGGCCTGCGACAGCTCGATCGTCATGTCGCGGTCCAGCAGACGCTCGCCGAGGCGCTTGGTGAACAGATCGACGATCTGCACCAGCTCTTCCTTCGACAGCTGCGGGAACACGATGATGTCGTCGACACGGTTGAGGAACTCGGGCTTGAAGTGCCGCTTGAGCTCTTCGTTCACCTTGCCCTTCATCCGGTCGTAGCTGGTCGAGTCGTTGCCCTCGATCTGGAAGCCGACGGGTCCGCCAGCGATGTCGCGCGCACCGAGGTTGGTGGTCATGATGATGACCGTGTTCTTGAAGTCCACGATCCGACCCTGACCGTCGGTGAGACGACCCTCTTCCAGGATCTGAAGCAGCGAGTTGAAGATGTCCGGGTGCGCCTTCTCGATCTCGTCGAAGAGGACCACGCTGAACGGCTTGCGCCGCACCTTCTCGGTGAGCTGGCCACCCTCTTCGAATCCGACGAATCCGGGAGGGGCACCGAACAGACGCGAGACGGTGTGCTTCTCACCGAACTCGCTCATGTCGAGGGAGATCAGCGCAGCTTCGTCGTCGAACAGGAACTCGGCGAGAGCCTTGGCCAGCTCGGTCTTTCCGACACCCGTGGGGCCGGCGAAGATGAACGAGCCGGAGGGACGCTTCGGGTCCTTGAGGCCGGCACGCTGACGACGGATGGTCTTGGAGAGGGCGGCGATGGCCTCCTCCTGACCGATGACGCGCTGGTGCAGCGCCTTCTCCATGAAGACGAGTCGGCTGGACTCCTCCTCGGTCAGCTTGAACACGGGGATGCCGGTCGCCTGGGCGAGCACCTCGGCGATCAGACCCTCATCGACGACCGCCTGGGTCGCGACGTCGCCCGCACGCCACTGCTTCTCGAGGCGCAGACGCTCCGCGAGGAGGCTCTTCTCCTCGTCGCGCAGGGAGGCGGCCTTCTCGAAGTCCTGCTCCTCGGAGGCGACTTCCTTCTGCTCGCGCACGGCGGCGATCTTCTCGTCGAACTCACGCAGCTCGGGCGGGCTGGACAGGATCGACAGACGCAGACGTGCGCCGGCCTCGTCGATCAGGTCGATGGCCTTGTCCGGGAGGAAGCGGTCCGAGACGTAGCGGTCGGCGAGGTTCGCCGCGGCCACGATCGCGCCGTCGGTGATCTGCACCTTGTGGTGCGCCTCGTAGCGGTCGCGCAGACCCTTGAGGATGTTGATCGCGTGCGGCAGCGTCGGCTCGTTCACCTGCACCGGCTGGAAGCGGCGCTCGAGCGCGGCGTCCTTCTCGAAGTGCTTGCGGTACTCGTCGAGCGTGGTGGCACCGATCGTCTGCAGCTCGCCGCGGGCGAGGAGAGGCTTCAGGATGCTGGCCGCGTCGATCGCGCCCTCGGCGGCGCCCGCACCCACGAGGGTGTGGATCTCGTCGATGAAGACGATGATGTCGCCGCGCGTGCGGATCTCCTTGGTGACCTTCTTCAGACGCTCCTCGAAGTCACCGCGGTAGCGGGAACCGGCGATGAGCGAGCCGAGGTCGAGCGAGTAGAGCTGCTTGTCCTTCAGCGTCTCGGGCACATCGCCCTTGACGATCGCCTGGGCCAGCCCCTCGACGACGGCGGTCTTGCCGACGCCCGGCTCGCCGATCAGGACGGGGTTGTTCTTGGAACGGCGGGAGAGGATCTGCATGACCCGCTCCGCCTCCTTCTCGCGCCCGATCACCGGGTCGAGCTTGTTGTCGCGTGCGGCCTGGGTGAGGTTGCGACCGAACTGGTCGAGCACGGCCGAGCCGCCCTGAGCGCCCGCCTGCGAGTCGTTGGTCTGCGCACCGACGGACGCCGGCTCGCGACCGGGAGCGCCGGAGAGCAGCTGGATGACCTGCTGGCGCACCTTGTTGAGGTCGGCGCCGAGCTTGACGAGCACCTGGGCGGCGACGCCCTCGCCCTCGCGGATGAGGCCGAGCAGGATGTGCTCGGTGCCGATGTAGTTGTGGCCGAGCTGGAGGGCCTCGCGGAGGCTGAGCTCGAGAACCTTCTTGGCGCGCGGGGTGAACGGGATGTGGCCGGTCGGCTGCTGCTGACCCTGGCCGATGATGTCCTGCACCTGCTCGCGCACGGCGTCGAGGGAGATGCCGAGCGACTCGAGCGCCTTGGCAGCGACACCTTCACCCTCGTGGATGAGACCGAGCAGGATGTGCTCGGTTCCGATGTAGTTGTGGTTGAGCATCTTCGCCTCTTCTTGGGCGAGGACGACCACTCGACGGGCTCGGTCCGTGAATCTCTCGAACATGCTGTGACTCCTTATTCGCACGGGGCGAAGCGCTGACACCTATGGCGTTCTCTGCGCCTGTACATCGAGAGTAACCACCGCGAACGGCACGTATGCCCGTGTTCGCCGTGGGCATACCGGAGGTTGACGGGGTTATCGACTGTCGTTATGTTAACGACAGTCGATAACAACGGGTCCGAATCAGACCACCGAGAAGGAGGCGCCATGACCGATGTACCGACCGCGACCAGAGCGGCGAGCCTGGTGGAGAAGACCGTGCTGGGTGTCATAGCCGGAGCCGCGGGAGCCATCGCGGTCGTCGATCTGATCGGCGCAGGCGTCCGCACCGCCGTCCTGATGACGGGCGAGTCCGTCACCGTCCCGTCGATGCCGCTGAGCACGGCCGAGGCGCCCGCAGTGCTCGCGGCGTCCTCGAACATCTCCGATGCACAGTACGACACCGTCACGCTCACCGCCACCGGCCTCAGCCTCTCTCCCCGCCTCCTGCTCGCCATCGCCGATGCTCTCGCAGTCCTGGGCCCGATCGTGCTGTGTGTCGCGGTGGCCTGGCTCTGCATCCGCCTCTTCATCGGTCGCCCCTTCGGCAGTGCGGCGACCTGGGGCATCGCCGTCGCCGCGCTCGCCGTCATGGCGGGCGGTCTGATGAGCCAGGCGGTGCGCGCGAACGCGTTCAGCGAGATCACCTCCGAGCTGAACCTCGTCTCCGCTGGCGTCCCGGCGTTCGAGATGTCGATCGACCTCGCCCCGTTCGGGTGGGGCTTCGCGCTCGTGGTCGTCGCCGGCGCGTTCGAGATCGGCCAGCGGCTGCAGCGCGACACGGAAGGACTCGTCTGATGAAGACCACCGCAGGCACCACCGCACCCACCCGCTCCGAGACGGCAGACGCGATCGCCGTGATCCTCTACGCCGCCGCGGCTCTGGTGACGGTGGCGTTCGCCACGATCCTTCGCGTCGCCGGCACCTTCCGCGACTCCGGGATCGCGTGGTCGATCCCGATCGACGAGCAGCCGATCTCGGCGACCACCGACTCCGGCGCGATCTCCGTCGAAGGGATAGCCCAGGATGTGATGGTCTTCGCCACCGGTGTGAACGCGGTGTCGGTCGGGGCGATCATCGCCGCCATCACCCTGTGGGCGCTCGCGGCCCTGCTGGTGATCGGGTCGGTCACGCTGGTCGCCTGGAACTTCCTGCGCGGACGTTTCTTCGTGCGCGGCAACGCCCGCGCGTTCGATGTGATCGGCTGGACCCTGGTCGTCGCGCCGATCCTGATCGTCATGTTCGAGACCATGGGCCGCAACGGCGTCACCTCAGCACTCGGCCTCGGTGAGGGAGAACCTGCGCATCCGATCGAGTTCTGGAGCGTCGCCCCGATCTTCGCGACCGGCGTGACCGTGGGCCTGATCGCCGTCGCGTTCCGCCGCGGCATCCGCCTGCAGAACGAGAAGCTCGCGCTCGAGAAGGACACGGAGGGGCTGGTGTGACCCCGGCGGAGAGCGACGACGAGTTCACCGGCATCCACTGCCGACTCGATGAGCTGCTCGCCGATCGCGGGATGACCCTCACCGAGCTGAGCGCCGCGGTCGGGGTGAGCATCGTGAACCTGTCGGTCCTGAAGAACGACCGCGCCCGCGCCATCCGCTACTCCACCCTTCGCGCGATCTGCGAAGCGCTCGACTGCGAAGTGGGCGAGCTGCTGGTGCTCGCTCCCCGCTGAGCCCACTCCCCCGCTGAACTCACTCCCCCGCTGAACTCACTCCCCCGCTGAGCTCGGGAGCGTCATCCTTCGTCATATGCACCCAGGGAATTCTCAGGGAGTCATAGCGTTGGGCCTCATGGCGCGCACTCGGCGCGCCGCGATCCTGGAGTCCCCACCCCATGAGCACCACCGCACGCGCCCAGAAGGCGCCAGACACCCGCGGACCGGTCCGGAAGCTGCTGACGTCGTTCGGCTTCCAGATCCTCGCCGCCCTCGTCCTCGGCGTCGCCGCCGGTCTGATCGGCCGCCAGCTCGGCGCCACCGCCGAGAACCCGAACGGCCTGTCGGCGACCCTCGACACGATCGGCAGCTCGTACGTGACGCTGCTGCGCGCCGCCGTCGTCCCGCTGATCTTCACGGCCATCGTCGCCAGCATCTCGAACCTGCGCCGCGTGCAGAACGCCGCGCGCCTAGCCGGCCAGACGATCCTGTGGTTCGCGATCACCGCGTTCATCGCCGTGATCATCGGCATCGTCCTCGGCCTCGTGATCCAGCCGGGCAACCGCGCCGGCGAGGGCCTCGAGACCGGCGACCCGTACACGGTCGGCACCTGGTGGAACTTCCTGCTGGGTCTCATCCCGCAGAACTTCCTCGGGCTCACGGTCAGCACCAACCCCGGCGCCGTCGAAGGCACCTTCAGCTCCAGCGTCGGCTTCAACATCCTGCAGGTCATCGTGGTCGCGGCCGTCATCGGCATCGCCGCGCTCAAGGCCGGCAAGAAGGCAGAGCCGTTCCTCGTGTTCACCGAGTCGCTGCTCAAGGTCATCCAGCGCGTGCTGTGGTGGATCATCCGCATCGCCCCGCTCGGCACGTTCGGCCTCATCGGCTCTGCAGTGATCAAGTACGGCTGGGAGAAGCTGGCCTCACTCGGCTGGTTCGCCGCCGCGGTGTACATCGGCCTCGCGCTCGTGCTGTTCGTCGTCTACCCCGTCCTGGTCAAGACGCACGGCCTGTCGATCAAGCAGTACTTCTCCGGCGTGTGGCCCGCGGTGCAGCTGGCCTTCGTCAGCCGTTCCTCGATCGGCACGCTGCCCCTCACCGAGCGCGTGACCGAGCGCAACCTGGGAGTGCCCCGCTCCTACGCCTCGTTCGCCGTGCCGCTGGGCGCGACCACGAAGATGGACGGCTGCGCCGCGATCTACCCGGCCATCGCCGCGATCTTCGTGGCACAGTTCTTCGGCATCGAGCTGAACTTCGTGCAGTACCTGCTGATCGTGATCGTCTCGGTCGTCGGTTCCGCCGCCACCGCCGGAACCACCGGCGCGGTCGTGATGCTCACGCTGACGCTGTCGACGCTCGGCCTGCCGCTCGAGGGCGTCGGGCTGCTGCTCGCGATCGACCCGATCCTCGACATGGGCCGCACCGCGGTCAACGTCGCGGGTCAGGCGCTGATCCCGACGATCGTCGCCAAGCGCGAGGGCATCCTGAACGAGGAGCTCTACAACGCTCCGCGCGAGGGCCTCCCCTTCGCCGACGACTCCGGCGACGACGACGCTCCCGAGGCGGACGCGTCCGCCGACAAGGAGCCGGTCAGCGCACGCTGACCCCTCTCTCCCTCTCCCCTC
>NZ_SCOG01000011.1:0-103787 GCF_005502545.1 Microbacterium sp. Beta | reverse complement strand
CTCCGGATCCGGAGTGGGCTCGGGGGTCGGAGTGGGCTCAGGAGCCGGAGTGGGCTCCGGTGTGGGCTCCGGGGACGGCGCGAGCGCGGTCACCGCGAAGTCGTCGATTCCGACCGGAACAGCAGCCCTGGCCCCGGAGGACGTGTAGAGCGCGAAGCCGTATCCGCCTGCGGACTGAATCCGCGCGTTCGAGTCGTCGGAGTACGTCACCTGCCAATCCGCCGGCTCCGCGGCGTTCGACTCCCAGGCCTTAGCCGCCAGTGCCACCGGACTCGTGCCGGCGACGCTGAACGCCACCGTCAGCGTGTCACCGCCCGTCACGGTGAGGGGAAGCCGACGCTCGGCCAGATGCTGCACGCGCATGAGGTCGGTGAGCCGCACGACCGATACGTAGGCCGAGCCGTCGGGGTGGACGCGCACGCGCACCCCGTACGAGTCGGCGCCGGACACCCGGACCGCCTGGGAGAGGTAGAGCGGCCCTCCCACGGGCAGCTCGGGAACGGTCAGCGAGAACCGGCTGTCCACATCAGCGGCGACGGCACCGTCGATGGTGGCCCTGGCGGTGATACCCGGCTTGCGACTCGCGAGCAGCGCCTGCTCGCCGGTCACGCTCGCCGTCGCTTCCACGACACGCCATGGGCCGTCGGGCGAAGACCCCCACCCCGAGTCGACCGTGCGATCCATGTCGTCGGCGATGACAGGAGCGTCCGTGGCATCCGCGGACTGTGCGAGGAGCGGAGCGTCGTCGGCCAGTGCCGACGCAGGAACGGCTGTCAGCGCCGTCGTGAGCGCGACGGCAGCTGTCAGCGCTCCTGCGAGCATCGTGCGGGTGCGTAGCCGGGGCGGACTCGAAGTCTCGCGTGAGGTGCGGTCGAGGAGCGGAGTGGGCACGGTGTCACCGTCTTCTGGGGCAGATTCATGATCACCCCGCAGCTCCGCCGCAGTTTCAACCCCGGGCAGCAAAGTGCGAGTCCCCCTCGCAACTCATGAAGAATACCCCGGCCATCCCGGCGAAGACAAACGAAAACGGCGAGGCACCGATATACTCCGCCGCATCCGCGCGTCGGATGTCGCCTCAGTCGCTGTAGTACTCGCTGCGGTGACGATCCGGCCGGGCGCGGTTCAGAACCGTGCCGAGGATGCGGGCACCGCCCGACTCGAGCGACTTGATGCTCTTGGCGAGCGCGGCGCGGCGCGTCTTCGTCGCGTCGACCACGAGGATCACGCCGTCGGTCTGGGTGGCGAAGAGGTTGGCGTCGGCCACGCTGAGGATCGGCGGGGAATCGATGACCACGTAGTCGTACTCCGCTGCGGCGAAGTCGAGGAGCTGGTTCATGCGCGCCGACGTCAGGAGCTCCGCAGGATTCGGCGGGATGGTACCTGCGGGCAGGATGTCGAGCGTGCTGTCGGCGACACTGTGCTTGGCGACCTCGAACTCGACTTCGTCCAGCAGCACGCTGGTCAGACCGATCGAGCCGTCGATGCCCGCGTGCTCGTGCGCCCGCGGCCGCCGCATGTCGGCGTCGATCAGCAGCACCGAGTTGCGCAGACCGGCCAGGGTCATGGCCAGGTTGACCGAGATGGTCGACTTGCCCTCCGCCGGCATGCCCGACGTCACCAGCAGCACCTTCACCCGCGAGGAGACGTTCGCGTAGGCCAGAGCCGAACGGATACGGCGGAACTCCTCCGAGGTGTGGCCGAGCGGCTCCTGCGCGACGGCGATGCCCCGCATGGCCAGGAGAGGCGACTTCGAGACGACGCCCAGAACAGGGTCGCCGCCCGCCTCCGTCAGCGTCTCCTCGTTGCGCATACGGGTGTCGAGCACTCCGATGAGCACCGCGATGGCGAGGCCCAGGACGCCCCCGAGGAAGCCTCCGAGAAGGGCATCGCGCGGCTTGCTCGGCGTGAACTGGAACTCAGGCACGACAGCGTCGTCGATGACCTGCGCCGTGATCGTCGATTCGCCCTGCGGGTCCTTGGGCGCCACGTCCTTGACCACGATGATGAGCTGGTCCGCCACGGCATCGGCCAGCTCGGCCGCTGCCTTCGGATCGTCCGTGATCCCCGTGATCCGCAACGTGACCGTGCTCTGGGGGATCGTGACCTCGATGTCCCTTGCGAGGGCTCGCGGAGTCGTGTCGAGCCCCAGCTCCTCGATGACGGGGTCGAGCACCCGCGAACTGGTCGCCAACTGGGCGAACGACAGCATCTGGCTCTGCGTGTACACAGAGCCCTGGTTGAGGTCAGAGGCGCTGGTTCCCTGGTTCAGGGCGAAGTACAACGAGGTCGTCGCCTGGAACAGGGGGGTCTGCAACGAGGCGTACCCGAAGGACCCTGCAGCCCCGACGACGGCGCAGAGCACGATCGCCCACCAGAACTTGCGCAACGAGCTGGCGATCACGCGCAGACTCACCCGGCTCTCGCCCATGACTCCCCATTCCCCCTGAGACTTCGATTCTAGAGGTGTTCGTTCCTGCGACCTCATGATTGTGCAGGGGGCTTCCCGACGAGGCGCTGCCGGTGCACGGGTCCGAGCGCGTCTTGGAGTGCTTCCTCTGACTGCTGCTTCCCTCTGCCGATCACGTCCGCGTCGCGCGCCCACGTGATCGCCAGGCCCACGCAGAACCAGAGGAACATGCTGTACTGCGTGATCAACGCCACCACCACGAGGCTCGGCAGCTGTCCGACGACGGCGATCGACGCCGGGCTCCTGGTCGAGCGTCGTACGGTCATGATCGCCGCGCAGACCAGGGCGGCCATGATCAGCAGTGTGGGGACGTACCCGTACCGGAGCAGAGTGAGGACGAGCGCGTTGTCGACGGAGCGCGCGAAGTAGCCGAGGTAGTAGTCCCCCGAGACGAGCGAGTGCCAGTCCCCCGGGTTGCCGAAGAGCTGCACCTGCTGGAGGAGCACCAGGAGATCGGTCCGGTAGTCCGCGCTGCCGCCCGCCTCGTCACCCGCCGCCCCGAAGACGGAGTCGATGATCGGGATGGCGATCGCGGTGCCGATGACACCGGCCGTGACGACGGCGACCCGGAACCGCGTGGACACCCCGACGATGAGGAACGTGGACAGCACCAGCGTGAGCACGAGGGTGAGCTGTCCGGCGCGGCTGAACGTCAGCACCGTCGCCACCGCGACGATCACCACGCCGCCGATCTTCGGGATCAGCCGCCACTTCGTCGCCACGATGAACGCCGACGACATCGCCAGCGCCGCTCCCAGGGCGATCGAGTGGCCGAACGCGCCCTCGACCCTCAGCACCCCGCCGCGTTCCTGGAGAGGACTCCAGGTGTCGTAGACCACGCCGGATCCGGGGATCAGGACGAAGGGATTGAAGGAGGTGAAGAACTCGATAATGCCGAGGACGGCTGCCACGATGGCGACGACCGCGATCGTCGACGTGACCCATTCCGGCGCGACCCGGGCGAGCACCACGCGTCCCCAGAGATAGGGGATGACCCATTCGAGCAGAGCGGCGACGAGCGACGGGAGATCGACCGTTCCGAAGCCGTACAGCCCGACGATCACGATGACGAATGCCACGACCCAGGCGTCTGCGGCGCGCAGCGGGACGACCGACCAGTTGACGATGATCATCAGGGCGGTCAGCAGCGTGATCGCGGCCCAGTAGAAGCCGATGTTGACGCCGACCCAGAGCGGCACGAAGAAGAGGACGCAGGCCCAGCCCACGAACGCCGTGCGCGGCAGCAGCCTGAGCACGAAAACGACGATGGCCACTGCTGCGATTCCTCCGACGGCGAGGAGCGCGATCGGAACAGCAGTGGCCATGCGTCAGGATCTTACTGGGGCGCGGTGACGCGGAACGAATCGAACGAGACGTTCAGGGGCGCCGTGGAGCTGCCCGACCGGTTGCCGCTGAGACCGACGGAACCCGCAGCGAGCGGAGTCGTGTCCGTCGCGTTGATCTGCCAGTTCGCGGGCTCTGTCGTGCCGGTCGCCCAGATCTTCGCCGAGATGGCGGTGGAGGCCGATCCGGTGACGGAGACCTTGAGGCTGTACGACGTGTTCGCCGCCCACACGAGTCCGGGTACCGCCTGCGTCAGCAGCACCGTTCCCTCGCGGTGGACCACGAGCCAGACGGTTCCGTCAGGACGGAGCCACGCACGGGCGAAGTACTTCCCGGCAGCGGTCTGCCTCGCGATCACGCCGACGTAGGCGCCGCCAGCGGCAGGAGCCTGGTCGACGCGGAACTGCGTCTCGAGGATCGCGTCGCCGATCGAGGTCGAGTTGAGCGTGGCGTGGCGGGTGTCCCCCGCGACCAGACTCAGCTTGCCCTGGCCGTCGGCGACGGTCGCCGCCGCCTGCGAACCGCCGGCGATCGTCCACGCTCCGCCCGTGACCGCGGTTCCCCAGCCGGGCCCCGCCGTGCGGTCGAACTCATCGCTCGCGAGCGCGGCCGGGTTGGGCTGAGGCTGCGGGTCGACCGGCGGTGCCGTGACCGTGACCTGCTGGGTCGCGGTGTGGGTGGCCCCCTTGTCGTCCGTCACCGTGAGGGTCACCGTGTAGGTGCCCGCCGCGGTGTACGCCCGGGAGCTGGTCGCCCCCGTGCCCGTCGATCCGTCTCCGAAGTCCCAGGCATAGGACGCGATGGTGCCGTCCGAGTCGGTCGATGCCCCACCGTTGACGTTCACGGTCAGCCCGGTGGTCGACGCCGTGAAGGTCGCGGTCGGCGGCACGTTCGGCTGCGGCTGCGGCTCCGGCTGCGGCTGCGGCTCGGGCTGCGGTGTCGCCGCCCCGAGGTTCTTCAGCGTGAAGTCGTCGAAGCTCGCCAGGTTGGTGCCGGTCGCGCTGCCTGCGCGGTAGGAGAAGACCGTCGGCGCTCCCGCGACCTGCAAGGCGGGCGTCGTGTCCGTCGTGGAGAGCTGCCAGTTGGCGGGCTCCGCAGCTCCGGCAGCCCACAGCTTCGCGCGGATGGTCGTCGTCCCGGACCCCGTCGTCTCCATGGCGAGGTTGAACGTGCTTCCCGCGGTCCAGGTGAGACCGGCGACGGCGGTGCTGGCGATCGCGGTTCCGTTGCGGTGGATCACGAGCCACGTGGTCCCGTCCGCCCGGTGCCACGCGAGTGCGCGGTACCCGTTGGAGCCGGAGCGACGTGCACCGAGTCCTTCGTAGGCCACACCCGTCGACGGGCCGGAGGCCAGCGTGTAGGTGATGCGCGCGGACGTGTCGAGGAGAGACGTTCCCTGCAGCAGCATCTCGCGCGTCTCACCCGGCGTGAGGTTCACCTTGCCGACGCCGTCTCCGACGGAGGTGACGGCGGCCGAACCGCTCATCGGCGCCCAGGTGCCGCCGATGTCGGCCGCGCCCCATCCGCTCGACACGACACGACCGAAGGAGTCGGACGCGGCGAACACCTGAGCCTGGACGGTCACGGACTTCGTGACGCTGGCCGATCCGCCGAGGCTGTCGGTCACCGTGAGCGTGATGTCGTGCGCACCGGGCTGGGCGTAGGTGTGACCGGCGGTCGCACCGCTGCCTGCGGCCGTGCCGTCACCCCAGTTCCAGGAGTACGACAGCGTCGCGCCGTCGGAGGCGCTCGAGCCCGCGGCCGAGACGTCCACGTTCATCCCCGACGCCGTCGCGGTGAAGGTGGCGACCGGGTTCGCGTGGGTCGTGACGGACTCCCGCGTCGTCGTCGCCGTGCCACCGCGGTTGTCGGTGACCGTCAAAGTGACCGTGCGCGTGCCCGCCGAGGCGTACACGTGGCTGGCGACCTGGCCGGAGGACGTCGAACCGTCGCCCCAGTTCCAGTCGTACGAGGCGATCGTGCCGTCCGAATCGGTCGATGCCGAGGCGTCGGCCGAGACCGAGAGCCCGGTGCCCGACAGCTCGAAGGACGCGGTCGGAAGGACGTTGGCCGCCTGCACCGTGACGGGGTTCTCCGTCGTGGTGGCCAGGCCGTTGCTGTCGGTCACGGTGAGCTTGACGGTGTACGTGCCCGCCGCCGTGTAGGTGTGCGACACCGTCTTACCCGTCGCGGTGGCCGAGTCGTCCCCGAAGTCCCAGCGGTAGCCGGTGATCGTGGCCGAGCCGGTCGGCGCGGACGTGCTGGCGTCGAATGCCACGGCGAGATCCGTCGGCGTCGAGGTGAAGGCCGCGGTCGGCGGCTGGAAGCCCTTGCCGATGCCGTAGTGGGTCTGCACCTGCGCGGCGGTGAGCGCGTAGGGGTACACCGCGACCTCGTCGAGAGCTCCCTTGAAGTTGCTCGAGCTCGGGGCGGAGGGCCAGCTGTTGATGTTGTCCCCGCCGACACGCCAGTACCCGACGTAGTTCTCGGCGGTGGTCGCGCCGGCCGCGGACGAGACGAGCACGCCGTCGATGTACAGCTTCATGCCGTCAGCGCTCTGCGTGGCCACCGCATGGTGCCAGGCGTTGTTGTTCAGCGCCGTGGTGTTCTGGATCGTCTGCGTGCTGCCGTTGTAGGTGCCGAACACAAGACGCCCGTTGTTCGTCATGTAAAGATGACGGTCGTAGCTCGTGGAGTCACCCGAGGCCGCCGACCCGTAGCCGAGCAGCTTGCCACCGTTGGTGGTGTTGGTCTTGAACCACAGCTCCGTGGAGAACTCCGTCGATGCGGCGATCTTGTCGGTCGAAGAGGCTCGCCCCGACGAGGTTCCGCTGAACGTCGATGCGCCGGTCGCGGTGTTCTCCACGCCCGAAGCCGACGACGTCACGCCGGAGCCGAACACGGGAGGGTTCGCGCCCGCCCAGTCCTGCGCCGCGGTGCCCAGCGGGTAGTAGAGCTGCGGGTTGTCGGCCGAGATCGCGTTCGTGTAGCTCGAGACCGTTCCCGATGCGACCGTGACGCTCATGGCCTGGCTGCTGACGGTGTTTCCCGCGCTGTCCTTGGCGCTGACCGTGTACTCCTGCTGCGATCCCGGTGTCGCCGTCTTGTCCTCGAGGGTGACGGACGGCCGGTTCCACCACGTGCCGTTGGCTGTGGTCGTGGCGACCGGCGTGGCCGTGCCGGTGCGACGGAGCTCGTACGTGAGCGTCAGATCGTCGCGGTCCCAGTTGGCCGGGATCGACACCCGGACGCGACCGGGGATGAACGACTGCGCCGTGCCGGTCCAGTTCGCCGCCGCGAGACGGGGACCGTCCTTGGCTCCGCCAGGGGGGTTCGTCGAGAAGCGCACGAGTCCCTCGAAGCGGCCGTTGTTCACGGACCGGAACTCACCGCCGATCGAGATCATGTTGCCTGCGCCCGTGATCGACAGACCGGCCTGTCCCATGCCCGTCGTCACACCGACGGCCCAGTCGGGCGTCCAGGCGTAGGGCGACGGTGCAGGAGTGCCCGCCCAGTTCTTGTAGGTGCCGCCGGCTGCGGGCTGGTTGCCCAGCGAGCCGCGAGCATCCGCCGTGTACGCCTCCGAGTAGCGGTGCGTGCGCGGGTTCTGCTCCGGGTGCAGGCTCATCGTGCCGCACGCGTGCGTGTGGCTGGTCGTGTAGACGACCTTGCCGGTGGAGTACACGCCGTAGTGGTCACCGAGGCAGTCGGCGATCCAGCGGACCTGGCCCGTCCCTGCTTCCGCCGCGAAGGTCCCCTCCAGGTTTCCCGTGGCGGCGTCGGCGTAGACCCAGCCGGTGCCGTACACGGCCTTGTCGTCGGCCGCGAGACCGAAGATGCCGGCCTTGCCGGAGTTCGAGCCCGTGTTCGAGCCGTTCTTTACCGTCTGCGGGAGTGCCCAGGACGTGTCGACCGCGCCGGTCGCCTTGTCCAGTGCCACGGTTCCGCGCATCGTCAGGTCGCCGTTGACCTGCGAGAAGCGCCCGGCGGCGATGACGTTCTGCCCCGCCGGGTCCATGACCATCGCGTCGACCTGGAGGTCGGTCTGCGGCGCCCAGCTCAACAGGGCTCCGTTGGCGGCGTTGAAGCCGGCGAGGTTCTTGCGGGCGGTGCCGTTGCCCTGCGTGAACAGCCCGCCCACGTAGACGCTGGTGCCGGAGGTTGCGAGGGCGTAGACACCGCTGCCGCCGATCGACGGGTTGAAGCCGGCCACGAGCTGGCCGGTCACGGCATCGAGGGCCGCGAAGTTCCAGCGGGCCTGACCGTTGACGGAGTTGAACGATCCGCCGATGTAGATGCGGCTGCCGTCCGGCGACGCGGCGACGGCCTTGATCACACCGTTCACCTGCGGCGCGAACGAGAGCAGCTGACCCGTGTTGATGTCGTAGGCGAGCACGTTGGAGCGGGCCGTCAGGCTCGTTCCCGGCGTGGCGAGCGGGGCCCTGGCGTTGTCGAACTTGCCGACCGCATAGACGGTCGACCCGATCATCGTCTGCGCCCAGACGTAGCCGTTGTCGATCTGCACCGTCGGAATCGGATCCGAGGTGACGACGTTGTCGTCACGCTGCAGCAGAGGCGGTGGGGTCGAGGGGACGTCTGCTGACGCCGCCTGCGCTCCCAGTGTCGTCATGCCTGCGACGAGCAACGCCGCCGTCACGACAGACGCGAGTGCGCTCAGCGCTCGCCTCGTGGTCGATGTGTTCCCCATAGTGACTCCCCAGCCGCCAGTTTTCTTCTTCGAAAATGAGTTAGTGCAAGTGAAAAACGAGAGTGATGCGAGTGATTACGCGCGCGTCAGGACAGCTGGCCGGCGAAGGTGGCCACCGGCTCGCCCGCGGCGTAGTTGACGCTGATCTTCACCGAGCGCCCCTGCGTCGGATCGAGCATGAAGACGTAGGTGCCGGTGGTCTTCGCGCCCGCGGCGACCTCACCCTGCAGGGGTTCGTTCGGGCCGGCGGTCGTGGAGACCCCGATGTCGCCGTCGTCCGTGACGAGACTGACGACCGCGGAGTCGACGCTCTGCGCACGCTTCGAGTCGTTGGCCACGGTCAGCGTGACGACCACCGCGGGTCCGGCGTACTCGCCGGGCGTCTCGGGCTTGATCGTCGTGGTCGAGATCTTGTCGATCGTGACGACCATGTCGGTGGAGAGGGAGATGGGCGCGTCGAGCGCTCCGTTCTCCTCTGTGAGCGCCGGGCCTTCCGTGGGCCCCTGGGCCTCGGTGTCGGCGGGCGGCGTCCAGTCGGTGGTGCTGGTGCCTGCCGGCGCCGGCGATTCCGAAGCGCTCGGCGCGGCAGCGGTGCAACCGGCCGTCACGAGTGCCAGCGCAACCAGAGGCGCGACGAAGATCGCGCGTCGTGAGCGCGAAGTGCCGTCCCCAGAACGGCATGATGAAACGTTGAACACTGCAGCTCCCCAGAACCCAGATTCCTCAATCCCGAAGCCCCCTCGGCTTCAGGTCCCCTTCAACCGCGCGGAACGCGGCGTCGGCTAATCATAGTGTGAGGTCTGGAAAACCACAAGTGCCCGGTCAGGACGCGTGTCGACGATGGCCCGTGAGCTGTGCGAGGACCGTCGCGATGGCGGCATCGACCTCGTGGATCGTCTCCAGGTGACCGCGACTCCCGTGCCGATCGGCGATGCTCGTCGGATCGACGGTCCCCCGGGCCTGGAACAGCTGACGCAGGCGTGCCCCGGGGCCCCCAGGCGGTGTCAGCGGGACGGCGCGGGAACGTGCACGGTCGAGGTGCGCCACGTACTCCACCACGCGGTCGGAGGCGGAGGACGAGAAGCCCTCCCCCAGATGGGCGGCTTCCTTGATCGTGAACATCCAGTCACGCGAACGCGGTGCCATCCTCACCAGTTCACCACGGATGTCGCGCGATGCGGTCAGCACGATGCTCGCCTGCTCGACCTGCTCGATCGTCACCGGCTGCGCCCGATGCTCCTGCGCCCAGGCCTGCCATTCCTCGTCCTCATGGACCGAGGCCACCGCCGCGCAGATCGGGTCGCCGGCGTTCGCCCGCACACCGGCACTGCTCACGGTGATGGGGGAATCCGCGCCGAGCCCGCGACGAAGAGCCAGCTCGGCCAACGGCGACCGGCACACGTTAGCCGCGCACACGACCAGGATCTTCTCGTCCCTCATGCGGAGGCACCGAGCCTTCCGATCTCGCGGAACCACTTCACCGCGGCGAGCGCGAGGAACAGGACAGCGGCCAGGCACAGAGCGCCGTAGCCGACGAGGAATGCCGGCGTCCATCCCCACAGCACGAACACGAGGCACACCAGCCCGAAGTCCGTCGGCAGCAGGATGAGCGAGCGCAGCAGGGTCCCGCCTCCTCGCTCGTGGGTCGACGCCACCGCGTGCTTGCCCTTGAGTAGATCGTTCAGGAGCATTCCCGAGAACGTGGTCGTGGCGACGATGCTGAACACGATCGGGATCAGCAGGAGAAGAGGCGTGTCGGGAAGCACCCGATAGAGCCCGATCAGCACGGCGAGGTGGAGGGAGGCGATCTTGAGCGTGTCGATGAAGTGATCGAGCCACTCGCCCTGGGGGCTTCCCCCGCCGCGCAGACGCGCCACCTGACCGTCGGCCGAGTCCCAGGCGTAGCCGAGCACCAGCAGCAGAGCGATCAGGAGGCCCATGGGCACGTTCACGGGGCCGAACGCGATGAGGCCGATCGCGATGAAGGAGTGCACCGCGCTGATGATCGACACCTGGTTCGGGGTGAGACCGATCCGATACGCGACGGCGGCGAGCACCCGACCGATGCGCCGATTGACGTACACCGAGTAGGCGGGCGCCCCACGAGCGTGCCCCTTCTGCGCGCGTGCGAGACGGTGATAGGCGTCTACGACCATTTCCTGCCCTTCTGGCCCGAGGTGTGCGTCCGCGCGATCCGTCGGGCTTCGCGCACACCGCGAAGATAGGCCCGGATCGGAGCGGGCGACTGGATCAGCTGTCGTCGGCCACCGCGGAGGATGACCTCCCTGGCGGTGCGCGGGATGGACCGGCGCCAGCGCTGCACGGCCTCGTCATCGAGATGGCGCACGGCGTAGAGCATCCGATTGCGGATGTTGTAGTAGTAGTAGCCCTCGGACTTGGCGCGTGAGGTCTCGGGCTCCGCGCGCTGCGTGCCTCCCTCGTCGTGCACGGCCCTGGCGTCCTCGACGAGGGCCAGCGATCCGCCGGCCGACACGACACGACGCGAGAAGTCGACGTCCTCCCAGTAGAGGAAGTAATCGTCGTCGAACCCGCCGGCGAGATCCCAGACCTCGCGCGTGATCCACAGGCAGGCCCCGCTCAACCATGGTTCGAACGGCTGGGTGTCCCCGGCGTCGCGCTTGCGGCGTGCGCGCATGGTGCCGTCGGCGAGCAGGAGATCGATCCCGGCGAACCAGGTCTTGCCGTCCGAGTCCGTGATGACCGGCGAGGCGAGGGTCGTGCGCTCGGCGTCGGTGGCTGCGGCCAGTCGGCGCAGCGACGCGCGATCGATGTGCGCGTCCGGATTGATCACGAGGACGTCGGTGGCACCCTCGGCGAGCGCGCGCGTCACCCCGATGTTGACCCCGCCGCCGAAGCCCGAGTTGGATCGCGGTTCGATCAGGAGCCAGCCCTGCGCGTCGGCGATCGTCGCGGCAGCGCGCCGTTCTTCGGCGTTCGACCAGTTGTCGACGACGATGACGAGCGCATGCTGATCGATCGCGCGCGCCTCGCGCTCCACCATCACCAGGTTGCGCTCGAGCAACCCCGCCGAGGCGTAGTTGACCACGACCACGGCAAGCCGTCCGTGCTCGATTGACACGCGATCCTCCCCCCGGATCCGGATCACGGATCGCCTCGGGTCGCCGGTCGAATTCCCCAGAGTCGCGACCGACGTCGACTCCCAGGTGAACGACTATACGCGAGAGCTTCCTCGACGAGCGGCTTCAGGGGTTCACGATACGATGAGCCGGCGTCGGAGTCGAGGCGCGTTACTGCCATGGGGATGGGGCGGATGACCAGGGGACCGGAATCGAACGACATGATCAGGGTGACGATCGGCGTACCCACGTACCGGAGGCCGGAGCTGCTCCGAGCGCTGCTGCGCACGCTTCCCGAGCGGATCGCCGAGTGCGCAGACCTCGGGGTCACGGTGGACGTGCTGGTGGTGGACAACGATCCCGCCGGCTCCGCCAGGGAGGTGGCCGAGGGTGCGAGCGTCCCGGTCCGCTACGTCGTCGAACCCGAGCCGGGGATCGTCGCCGCTCGCAACCGCCTCCTGGACGAGTGCGCCGACTGCGACCTGCTGGCCTTCATCGACGACGACGAGGTCCCGCGAGAGCGGTGGCTCTCCGCGCTCATCGAGGTGTGGCGCGAACACGGCGCCGATGCCGTGATGGGGCGTGTGATCTCCGTCTTCGACGAGGACGTCGACCCGTGGCTCCTCGCATCCGGCACCTTCCGACGGCCGCCAAGGCAGACGGGCACCGTGCTCCAGGTGGCAGCGGCGGGCAACCTGCTGCTGGACCTCCGCTCCATCCGGCGGCTCGGTCTGCGGTTCGACCCTTCGCTCGGTCTCGGCGGCGGCGAGGACACACTCTTCTCCCGGCAGCTCGCCAGCCGAGGCGGCTTGATCGTGTGGTGCAACGAGTCCGAGACGGAAGACCTCGTCGTCGCCGCGCGCCTGAGCCGCGCCTGGGCGGCACAGCGTGCCTTCAGCTCGGCGAACGCGGGCACCCGCATCCAGCTCCAGCTCACCGACGGGAAGATCCGCCGCGGGGTGCTGCGACTGCGGGCGCTGGTCGGAGGCGTGGCCCGTATCGTCGTCGGCGCCCTGCGGAGAGCCTTCGGCGCCCTGACCTCGAGCATCACCCATCACGCCAGGGGAACCCGGCTCATGCACCGCGGACGGGGCACGATCGCCGCCGCCCTCGGTCGACGCTACGACGAGTACCGACGCCCATCGGAGGATGACGCCACCATGACCGTTCCCGGATCGACCATCCGCGTGATGCAGTCGTTGGGCGCTCCCCGTCCGACGACGAACCCGTACAACAAGATGCTCGACGAAGCACTGGGCTCGACCGAGGGCCTCACGCGTCTGCGGTTCTCGTGGGGCACGGCGCTGTTCGGGCGCTACGATGCCTTCCACTGGCACTGGCCGGAGGCGAAGCTGCACGGATCCACCTGGTGGAAGTCCACGGGCAAGTATCTGCTCACCGCCGCGCTCGTCTTCCGTCACCGCCTGTCGCGTCGGATCGCCGTGGTGCGCACGGTGCACAACATCGAGCTGCCGGACGACAACGCGCCGCGCCTGTGGCTGCTGCGTTTCATCGACCGCCACACCGACTACCGGATCGTCATCAACGAGACCACCCCGCTCGCGCCCGGCACGCCGCACAGCTTGATCCTGCACGGCGACTACCGCGGCTGGTACGCGAAGTTCCCCGCTGCGGAGAAAGTTCGGGGCCAGCTCGGCTCCTTCGGCGGGATCCGCCGCTACAAGGGCCTCGAGGGGTTCATCGACGCCTATGCGGAGGCCGTCGCGGTGGAACCGGCTTTGAGCCTGCGGATCGGCGGACGCCCGTCCACCCTCGAGCTCGGCGATGACCTCCGTGCACGGACGGCAGACCTCCCCGGAGTGAGCCTGCACCTCGACTTCCTGAGCGATGCCGAGCTCGTGCAGCTCGCGACGTCTTCCGACCTCATCGTGCTGGCCTACCGGTTCATGCACAACTCGGGCAGCGTGCTCGCCGCCCTGTCGATGGACCGACCCGTGCTCGTGCCCCGCAACGAGGCGAACGAAGCGCTCGGACGCGAAGTCGGTCAGGAGTGGGTGCTCATGTACGACGGAGACCTCGATGCTCCGACCGTGGTGGAGGCGTGGCGGGCGGCGACCACGCTGACGGGTTCGCCCGACCTCTCCCGAAGGGACTGGGCCGATGCAGGCCGTGCCCACGCCGACGCGTTCCGCGCGGCCGTGCGAGTGAAGCGACGCGGCGCGAAGCGCTAGGCGACGGCGGGCCGCGGCGCGGTCACCTCGGGGTCAGCAGCCCCCGCACCAGGGCGGCGACCATCACTTGCGTGGTGAACTGCCGCTCGACCTCGATGCGCCCGTTCCGCCCGAGTTCGGCGGCGCGCTCTGGGTGATCGAGAAGACGGAGCAGCGCGAGGGCGAGCTCGGCGGGATCCTCAGCGGGAACGAGGTGACCGGTGCGCCCCTCACCGACGTACTGGCGCATCCCCGGGGTATCGGAGACCACGACCGGACGGGCCGTCGCGAGGGCTTCGAGCGCGACAGTCATCCCGGATGCGTGGAGGTTCTCCCTGGTCGGAACGACCACGACGCTCGCCGTGGCGTAGAGGTCACGCAGCTCGGCGTGGGGCAGATGGCGGACGACCCGCACCCCCTCCGGCGGGTCGAGGTCCGAACGGGTCTGCACGACCACGTCCGTCTCCGGACGGATGGCGAGCACACGCGCGAGCGCCGCGAAGAGGGTCGCCGGGTCGCGGTCTCTGTCGTTGCCGGCGCTGACGATGCACGGCCGCGCCGGGTAGGGCCTCGCGACGAAGAAGGAGCTGTCGATGCCGAAGGGCACCGCGAACACCCGCGTCTCCGTTCCCCCCAGCATCGTGCGCAGCGGCTCGACCTGCGCCTCGCTGAGCACCCAGGCGGCCTCCGCCCTGCGCAGCATCGCCAGCATCCGCTCCGGTGCTCCGTCTGTCTCGGCCATGTCGGTGAGCCAGATCACGCCGGTGGCGAAGCGATCCCGCGGGTGCGTGGTCTGCATCCGATAGGCCGTGTTCTCATCCCAGGTGAGCGCAAGACCGCGGGCGGGACGCGGCCCCAGGGAGAGTCGCGAGCGAGCCCGTGCGATTCTGCTCGGCGGGGCGAGGTCGACCACCTCCACGGCCGCGTGGTCGCGTAGCGCATCGAAGCCGTACGGCCAGACACTGGGCACCTCTCCCCTGGCGTGGCTCTGCTCCCAGGCGCGCGCCGACTGTTCGGCTCGATGCGCCCAGGTGAGAGTCAGGGAGGGACCGCCCTCGGATTCCACGAGCCAACTATGGACCTCGCCGCGGATCCTGGCAAGAGAGAAGTTCCGGAGATCGCTTCGCTCTGCCTTCGAGCCCCGCCTTCACGCTCCGGCGCTAGAGCTCGCCGGGCTTCATCACCTCGGCGTCGATCGCCCTGATCACGCGTTGCGCCGCGGTGTCGGTGGGTGGCTCGGCGCCGACCGCATGGTCCTTGCTCCGACGCTTCGGCGCGTACACGACGAGCGAGTGGAACAGGAACCGGGCGAAGAACGCCACGATGAGCGAGAGGCCTGTCGCGACGACGCTCGAGATGTGCCACGACTCGACCATCAGCGCCATCACCGGGATGCGCAGAGCCGCCTCGACGTTGTTGAAGGCGAAGGAGCTGGCGAAGCGGATACCGAGACCGCGGGCATCCGTGCGCATGTCGGCGAACACGAACCGCTCCTGCAGTAGGAAGTTGCCGATGATCGTGACCTCGGCTCCGATGATCGCCGCCCAGATGTACGGCACGCCCGCGGCCGTCAGCACCCACATGATGCCGAGGTTCGCTGCTGCTCCGATCACGCCGATCAGTGCGAACAGCGACATCTTGCCGAAGCGCAGTCGCGCGAGGTGCTCGAGGAACATCGCCCCCTGACGCAGGCTCGCCTTCGAGGTGCCGTGGCGACGCTCGGCGAACTCCATCGGCACCTCGGCGATGCGCATGTCGTTGCGGGCCAGGATCTCCAAGAGGATCTTGAAACCGCGAGGCTGGAGCGTGGAGAGGTCGAGACGCGCGCGGTCGACGAGGAAGAAACCGGTCATCGGGTCGGTGCTGTGGGCCAGGCGGATCGGGAACATGGCCCTGGTGAGCCAGGTCGCCACGCGGGAGACGCCGAAGCGCACCGCCGTGCCGAGACCGCTCGTATCCCCTCCGCCGACGTAGCGCGACGCGGCGACGACATCGGCGTCCCCCTGCGCATACCGGGCGAGGAGGGCGGGGAGGAGCTCGGGCGGATGCTGGAGATCGCCGTCCATCACGATGCAGACGTCGGCCGCGGCAGCCCCGAGCCCGACGACGACCGCGCCGCCCAGACCCCCGGTGTTCTCGGAGCGGTGGAGCACGCGCACGGGGATCGGCGCGTCCGCCGCGACCCTGGCGATCTCGACTGCCGTATCGTCCGTGCTGTCGTCGACGAACAGGATCTCCGCGTCCCACCCGTCGAGCGCTGCGGCCGTGCGCGCCACGAGCTCGGCGACGTTGTCGCGCTCGTTGAACGTCGGCACGATGACCGTGACCCGTGCCCCCACGTCCGCCCCCTGTCCCTCACGCGCATCGCGTGCGGCCTCCATCGTTCCACGGGTTCCTATGCGGAAGGAAACCCGAACCTGCTAGACTCTCGAACCGCGGCTGTGGGAGTCGCGGAGCGGATGGGGATCCGCTTACTGGGGAATTACTGATCTGGGGAGATCATGGGGACGCGTATCGGCTATGCCGTTGGTGCTTTCGACCTGTTTCACGTCGGGCATCTGAATCTACTTCGTCACGCCAAGCAGCACTGCGACATTCTGATCGCCGGTGTCGTCAGCGACGAGATGCTGCGTCAGGTGAAGGGCATCGAGCCCGTCATCCCGACCGCGGAGCGTGCGGAGATCGTGAAGCACATCTCGTTCGTCGACGACGTCTACGTCGAGACGACGCCTTCGAAGATGGACTCGTGGCGCGACGTGCAGTTCACGCACTTCTTCAAGGGCGACGACTGGCGCGGCACCGACAAGGGCCTGCGCTTGGAGCGCGAGTTCGCCGAGGTCGGGGTCGAGGTCGTGTACTTCCCGTACACGGCGCACACGTCGAGTTCGTCGCTGCGCCGCGCCCTCGACGCGATCACCGCCGGGGCGAACGCTCCCGCCGTCGCCTCGGTGCGCTGAGCGCCTGAGCGGTCACCGGGGTCACCCGGACGATCCGCCTGGTCTGCCTTCGCGCGGCTCTGTCGGCCTTCGCGCGGCTCTGTCGGCCCTCGCGCAGCTCAATTGGCCCTCGCGCAGCTCAATTGGCGACGCCGAGGAGGCTCCGCGCCATGCGGGCCACGTGCGGTGGCGTGTGCGGCCCGAGCCAGACCGTCCACTGCGAAGGCGGCTCGCTGCAGGCCCATTCGACACACCAGGCATGCACCGCGTTCGCAAGCCTCTCTCCTCGCGTGTGGGCCCTGGTACCGTCTCCGCGAACCAGCCACCGCACCGACACCCCGTCGGGGGCGTCGATGTGTCGGAACTGGATACGCGCCGCCGCCTCGAGGATGACGACCCCCTGGGCGTCCCACGGCAGCCGCGCGGCGATGCGTGCGATGAACCCGGCATCGGCCGCATCGCCGGCGATGAGCACGGCACCCTCGATGTCGTCCCAGTCGGGGTCTTCCAGGTGTTCGCATGCGCCCATGCCCCCAGTGTAAGTAAGGGCACCCTTACTTACAAGAGATGGATCCGATGCGGCGCTCCGTCTCGGCGCTAGCGCGCTCTCCCTCACCTCGTCAACCACCTGTGCCGTGGCGCTCAGCGGGAGCATCCTGCTGGCGTGAACAGACCATCGTCACGCCGCGAACGCTTCCAGCCGCGGGCGGCCTCGATCCTCGGCGCCCTGCTCCTGGCGACCTCGCTCAGCGGCTGCGGCGTCACCGTGCCCGCCGACCCGGACGGAACGCTGAGCACCGTGTCGGGCGGCGAACTGCGCGTCGGAACCGCGCCGGACGGCGACCTCGTCCATGTCGACGGGGGTGCGCCGAGCGGGAGCATCGTCGACCTGGTGGATGAGTTCGCCTCGAGCATCGACGCAGAGACCGACTGGACGGTCGCCTCGGAGGAGACGCTGGTGTCGATGCTCGAGGACGGCGAGCTCGACCTCATCGCCGGAGGTATCACCTCAGACACCCCGTGGGTGGACAAGGCCGGCGTGAGCCGTGGATACACGCAGATCCAGGGGGCGAACGGTCGCGAGATCGTCATGCTCGTCCCGCTCGGCGAGAACGCGTTCCTGACGAAGCTCGAGACCTTCCTCGACGAGGAGGTCGGCGGATGACCGAGACCGGGCAGTTCGGGCGCACCACCCTGCCGCCGAAGCAGCAGCGCGCGCTCCGCAGCGCGGTGAAGTGGGAGATCTTCACGATCGTCTACACGTCGATCACGATCGCCGTCATCGCTCTCGTGGTCGGGGAGTCGCAGGCGATGCGGACCGCGTGGATCGAGGACATGCTGTCGCTGATCCCGCAGATCGCGTTCCTCACGGCTCTGCTCCTCGTGCGGCGTCGACCGACAGGGAAACACCCGTACGGCCTGCATCGCGCCATGGGCGTCGGCCACCTCGTCGCGGGTGTCGCGCTCCTGGCCGTCGGTCTGAACCTCGCCGTCGAGGCCATCACCGGACTGGTCGCCGCCGAGCACCCGACGATCGGCACGGTGCAGTTGTTCGGGCAGACCGTCTGGCTGGGTTGGCTCATGGTCGCCGTGATGGTCGTCGTCATCATCGGCCCCGTGTTCATGTACGGCCCGGCCAAGTCGAAGCTCGCCCCCGTGCTGCACAACAAACTCCTCTTCGCCGACGCCGACATGGCGAAGGCCGACTGGCAGACCACGGTGGCATCGATCGTCGGGGTGCTCGGCGTGGGTGTCGGGCTCTGGTGGCTGGACGGCGTGGCGGCGCTCTTCATCTCGCTCGGGATCATCTGGGACGGCTTCCGCAACACGAGGACGGCCGTGGTCGATCTGATGGATCAGCGCGCGCGCACCTACGACAGCAAGCACCCGCATCCCCTCGCCGCCGACATCGTGTCGTATCTGCGCAGTCGCCCGTGGATCGCCGAGGCAGGGGTGCGCATGCGCGATCAGGGTCAGGTCTTCCACATCGAGGCCTTCGTCGTGCCGCACCGACGCAAGGTCGCGCTGCATGATCTGACCGCGGTCGCCGAGGGGATCACCGACATCGACTGGAAGATGCAGGACGTCGTGGTGGTGCCGGTGGAGAGACTGCCCGACGAAGCGGACACCGGTCGATGAACGCCCAGCCGCCACTCAGCGCCAGCCCCTCCGGGCGGCCGTAGGCTGGGTGCATGACTTCTCCTGCCTCCGACACCATCACGATGTTCGGCGCCGACTGGTGCCGCGACTGCATCCGCACCAAGAAGCAGCTCGACGCGCTCGGGGTGGAGTACACGTACGTCGATCTCGTCGCCGAGCCCGCGGCCGCAGACGTCGCGAAGGAGATCTCGGGCCGTACCAACATCCCCGTCGTCGTGTACCCCGATGCCTCGCACCACGTGGAGCCGTCGAACGCCGACGTCGAGTCGAAGCTGCGCGAGCTCTCGCTGATCTGATCCGGCCGCATCGCGCCGCTACACTGGCGCGATGAGCACCGAGGCTCGGCCCGAACGAGCATCAGTCCGCCTGTCTGCCCGCACGATCGTGCTGTACGCGATCGGCTCGCTCGGCACCGGCGGCTATGCCACGTTGCCCGGGCTGGTGCTGACCTACTTCCTCACGGACAACCTCGGCGTCGCCGCGCTCGCTGCGGGGATGATCGTGACGGCCGCGAAGATCTGGGATGTGCTGATCGATCCGCTGATCGGCGCCGCATCCGATCGTCAGCTCGCCCGCACCGGATCGCGTCGCGGTTTCATGGTCACCGGCGCGCTCGCACTCCCCGTCTTCTTCGCCCTCACGTTCGCGGTACCGCCGTCGTGGGGTCCGACCGCCGGAGCGATCAGCGTACTGCTGGCCTTCCTCGCGACCGCGACGGCCTTCAGCCTCTTCCAGGTGCCGTACGTCGCTCTGCCGGCTGAACTGACCGGCGATTACGACGAGCGCACACGTCTGCTCGGGTGGCGCGTGGTCGTGCTCACGGCGGCCATCCTGCTGTTCGGCGCCGGCGGCCCGGCGTTGCGCAACGCCGGTGACGACCCCGTCATGGGCTACCTCCTGATGGGCATCGCCTCCGGGCTCGTGATCGGCATCGGGATGCTCATCGCCTCCCGCACAGCGGGCGTCGCCGCCGAACGCGGCGCGGTCACGCCCGGCGCGGCCGTCGCCGCATCCACATGGCGTGATCAGTACATGTCGGGCTTCCGGGCACTCGGACGCAGCCAGCCCTTCCGCGCGCTGCTGGGCACCTTCGTCCTGCAGGCCCTCGCGACCGGGACGATGCTCGCCGGCGCGCAGTACGTCGCCACGTGGGTGCTGCGCTCGGAGGATGCGGTGACGTTCGTGTTCGTCGCGCTCGTGGGCCCGGCGCTGCTCGCGACCCCGGGGTGGACGGTCATCGCCCGACGCGTGGGCAAGGAGCGGGCCTTCGCGATGGCCAGCGCGCTGTTCACGGCTGCTGCCGCATCGCTCGTCGTGGCCGTGTGGTCGCCCGGCCTCTGGATCTACGCCTCGGTCGCCGTCGCCGGCATCGCGTACGCGGGGCTGCAGTCGCTGCCGATGGCGATGCTTCCCGATGTGATCTCGCACGACGAGCGTACGAGCGGGGCAGGGCAGGCCGGCACGTTCACCGGCATCTGGACCGCCGGGGAGACGGTGGGGTTCGCCCTGGGCGCGACGGCGGTGTCCCTGACCCTTGCAGCGACCGGCTACGTCTCGACCGTCGCCGGCACCACCGTCGAGCAACCGGCGGCCGCGGTGACGGGCATCGTCCTCAGCTTCAGCATCCTGCCCGCCGTGTTGATGGCCGGCAGCCTGGTGACGCTCCGCCGCTACCGACTGCGCCGCGCGGACATCGATGCCCTCGAGACCTCCGACGCCTAAGCTGGGATCCCGTCCGAAGGAGACGTCGATGACTTCTGCGAGCACAACCGCCACCTCCCCAGCGGCCGCCGCTGCCACGTCGAAGGGTGCGCCGAAGGGTGCGCCGAAGAACGAAGCGCCGGGGCTGGGCGAAGGCGAACGGGAGCGGCTCGACACCGCTGTCGACGCCCTCCAGGTCGGAGCGCGCACGTGGTCGGCGCTCACGGTCGCCCAGCGGGTGACGCTGCTGCGGGCGCTTCGGACGAGCGTGGCCTCGACGGCGGAGGACTGGGCGAACACGGCCGCGTCCTCGAAGGGCCTGGACGCGCGCCATCCCCTCCGCGGCGAGGAGTGGCTGAGCGGTCCCTACAGTGTGCTCGGTGCTCTCGACGCCTACATCGAGACGCTCTCCCGTCTCGCGAACGGTGCCAACCCCCTCGACGGGATCTCCATCGATCGCGCACCGGGCGGACGCACCCGCGTACACGCCTTCCCCCTCACCGGCATCGACAGGTTCCTGCTGTCCGGATTCACGGGCGAGGTCTGGCTGGAACCGGGGATCACCCCGGGAGCGGCACGCGCATCAGCCGGTCTCGCGCAGCGCACGCCCACCGAGTCGGGCGGCGTCGGCCTCGTGCTCGGCGCGGGGAACGTGACCTCGATCCCGGTGCTCGACGTGCTCTACGAACTGCTCGCCCACAACCGCACGGCACTGCTCAAGGTGAACCCCACGCAGGATGCGCTGGTGCCCGTGTACAAGCGTGCGCTCGCGCCCCTCATCGAGCCCGGCTTCCTGCGCATCGTCCGCGGCGGGCCCGCCACCGGCTCGTATCTCACCGGTCATCCAGGCCTCGTGCACGTGCACATCACCGGCTCGGCGGCGACGTTCGACACCATCGTCTGGGGCCCGTCGAAGGGTGACGGCGCATCGGCGACGAAGCGACGCCGGCGTGAGAACCGTCCGCTGCTGAAGAAGCCGATCACGGCAGAGCTGGGCGGCGTCTCGCCGATCATCGTGGTGCCTGGCGCGTGGACCGACGCCGACCTCACCTACCAGGCCGAGCACATCGTGACGATGCGCCTGCAGAACTGCGGTCACAACTGCATCGCGGGCCAGGTCGTGATCATGTCGTCCGACTGGGACCAGGCCGACGCCTTCCGCGCAGCCCTGCGACGTGCGTATGCGAACGCCCCCGAGCGCCCCATCTGGTACCCGGGATCACCCTCGCGGATGGACCTCGCGACCGACGCCTACCCCGATGCTCTCGTGCTCGGCGACCGACTGCTCGTCGAGATCGATGCCGACGACGACCCGACCGCCCTGGAGAACACCGAGTACTTCGCACCGGTGCTGGGCGTCGTCACCGTGCCTGGCACGGGCCAGGAATTCCTCGACGCCGCTGTCGCCCACGCGAACGACAGACTGCAGGGGACCCTCGGCGCGAACCTGCTGATCGACCCCGCGACCGAGAAGTCGCTCGGCACCGGCTTCGAACGGGCCATCGCCGCGCTCCACTACGGCTCCATCGCGATCAACGGCTGGACCGCATTCGGGTTCATCACCCCTACCCTCACCTGGGGCGCGTTCCCCGGCGGCACGATCGACGACGTCGGGAGCGGCATCGGCGTCGTGCACAACGCCCTCCTGCTCGACGGGGTCGAGCGCTCCGTGCTGCGTGGCCCCTTCCGCCCGTTCCCGCGGTCGCTCCCGATCGCGAACGGGGGCGGACGCCTCACCATCCTGCCGAAGCCGCCGTGGTTCGTCTCCTCGCGGACCGGCGCCGCAGTGAGCGAAGGGCTGACCCGCTATCGGGTGGACGGCCGCATCAGCGGACTCGTGAAGACCCTGATGAAGGCGCTGCGGGCCTGACGGTCAGCGCTCCGCGCGGGCGAATCGGTCCGTCGCCGCCCGGAGCGCCTTCTGCGTGCCGGGTTCCGTGGCCGCGTGGCCGGCGTCGTCGACCACGACGAACTCCGCCTCCGGCCAGGCACGGTGCAGATCCCACGCGGTCATCATCGGCGTCGCGACATCGTGGCGCCCCTGCACGATCACCGTCGGGATGTGCCGGATGGCGTCGACTCCGGCGATCAACTGGCCCTCTTCCCACCAGCCCCGGTGGACGAAGAAGTGGTTCTCGATGCGGGCGAATGCCGTGGCCTTGTCGGGATCGGCCATCGCCTCGATCTGCGCCTCGTTCGGCGTCAGGGTGACGGTCGCCGCTTCCCAGGTCGACCAGGCGATCGCCGCCGGGACGTGCACAGCGGGATCGGGATCGAACAGACGGCGGTGGTAGGCCTCGATCATGTGCGAGCGCTCCAGCACTGGGATGGGCTCGATGAACTGCTCCCAGAGATCGGGGAAGAGCGCCGCTGCTCCGCCCTCGTAGAACCACTCGAGCTCGACGCGACGCAGCGTGAAGATGCCCCGGAGCACCAGCTCGGTCACGGCTTCGGGGTGCGCCTGCGCGTAGGCGAGGGCCAGCGCACTTCCCCACGATCCGCCGAACACCTGCCACCTCTCGATGCCGAGGTTCTTACGCAGCAGCTCGATGTCGGCGATCAGGTGGGCCGTCGTGATGTAGCGGAGGTCGGCGTCGGGAGCACTCGCATGCGGGGTGCTGCGTCCGCAGCCGCGCTGGTCGAACAGCACGATCCGGTAGCGCTTCGGGTCGAAGAACCGCCGCTGCCAGGGGGACGTCCCGCTGCCGGGGCCGCCGTGGAGGAAGACCACGGGCTTGCCGTCAGGATTGCCGCTGACCTCCCAGTAGACGCGGTGGCCGTCGCCGACGAGCAACTCCCCGGTCTCGTACGGCTCTATCGGTGGATACAGTGCATCCGTCTTCTTCATCATCGGTCCCCCGGCCGGTCGTGCTGACTACATCGTCAACGGTAGCGGACGTTCTCGCACCTGTCCGATATCACGGATCCAGCTGATCGGCGGGCAGGGTCAGAACCTGCGCGCACACACCCAGACCGTTCTGGTAGCCCTCGGCGAACCATCGCTTCCTCTGTTCGCTGGAGCCGTGCGTCCAGGTCTCCGGATTCGAGAAGCCGGACTGCTCCTGGATGTGGTCGTCGCCCACGGCCTCTGCCGCGTTCAGCGCGTCCTCGATCTGCTGCTCCGTCGGCTTCTCCAGGTACGGATTGCCTTCGGCGTCCTTCTGCTCCGTCATCCGCCCGAGCCACCCGCCGGCGTAGCAGTCGGCCTGCAGCTCGATGCGCACTCCGTTGCTGCCGGGGCCCGTTCCGTTGTTCGGGTAACGGTCCATGTCGCCCGTGATGTTCTGGATGTGGTGCCCCCACTCGTGGCCCACGATGTAGAGCTGGGCGAGATCACCGGCCGAAGCTCCGAACTGCTGCTGCATGAGCTGGAAGAACGTGGGGTCGACGTACACCTTCTCCTCCGGTGGGCAGTAGAACGGCCCGACGGCGTTGGAGGCGGTGCCGCACTGCGTCGAGGTCGCCCCGTCGACGACGATCATCTCCGGCGCGCGGTAGCCCTCGACATTGTCGCTCCAGAACGCATCGAGAGCGACCTGCGCACCCGCCATGCGGCAGTCGACGTTCGCGTTGGCATCCGCCCCCGTGTCGCAGTTCTCGATGGCCGATCCGCCGGCCGGCTCGCTGCCTCCGCTCGGAGCGCCGCCGCCGACCAACCCGCTGAGGTCGATGCCGAGCAGAGGACCGGCGATGAGCGCGATGAGCGCGAGCACTCCCACGCCGGAACCGCCGGCGATGGCCGCTGTGCGGCCGCGTCGACGCGTGGTGTTGCCCGAGATGTCGGCATCGGGATTGAAGGTCATGCGTCGAGATTACTCCGAGCAGAAGCATGTCGAACGGACGTAGGCTCGGGGCATGACGACCACGATCACCATCACCGGCGCGGGCGGACAGATCGGCTACGCACTCCTCTTCCGCATCGCGGCCGGAGACCTGCTCGGGCCGGACGAGAAGGTGCGGCTGCGACTGCTGGAGATCCCGCAGGGACTCGGTGCGGCGGAGGGCGCAGCACTGGAGTTGCAGGACGGTGCGTTCGGGTTGCTCGAGCACGTCGAGGTGACGGATGACGCGGCGGTGGGCTTCGATGGCGCCGACCTCGCGCTGCTCGTCGGCGCACGTCCGCGCGGGCCCGGCATGGAGCGCGCCGATCTGCTCGCCGCCAACGGCGGCATCTTCGGCCCCCAGGGTGCAGCCATCGCCGCGAACGCGGCCTCCGGTGTCCGGGTCACGGTCGTGGGCAACCCCGCCAACACCAACGCCCTGATCGCCGCAGCCTCCGCCGACGGCGTGCCCGCCGAGCGGTTCACGGCTCTGACGCGCCTCGACGAGAACCGCGCGCGGGCCCAGCTCGCGCTGACCCTCGGCGTGCCGGTGCACACGGTTCGGCGGGTTCCCATCTGGGGCAACCACTCGGCGACGCAGTTCCCCGACATCTCGCATGCGACGGTCGGGGGGCGCCCCGTGCTCGAGCCGCTCGAGCAGATCGTGGGCGACGTGACAACCTGGCTCGACGAGACGTTCATCCCTCGCGTCGCCAAGCGCGGAGCCGAGATCATCCAGGTGCGGGGGTCCTCGTCCGTGGCGTCGGCTGCGAGCGCGACGATCGACCACGTGCGCGACTGGGTGCGCGGCACCGACGACTGGACCTCGGCCGGCGTCGTCTCCCACGGCGAGTACGGGGTTCCCGAAGGCCTGATCTCGTCGTGCCCGGTGCGGTCGGTAGACGGCGAGTGGCAGATCGTCGAAGGGCTGGAACCGACGGACTGGGCACGTGCCAGGATCGATGCCTCCGTCGCGGAGCTGGTCGAGGAGCGTGAGGCCGTACAGGCGCTCGGCCTCTTGTGAATCCGGTCACCGCGACGCACGACGACAGGGCAGAATGGATGCCGGAGGTGCGCGATGAGCGAGACGATTGATCCCACGAAGACCACGGCATCGGTCGATGCGGCTCTCACGAGCCCCCTGCACCTGCCGCATGATGCCGCAGCGTGCCCGAAGTGCTTCACCGAGCTGCAGCAGAACCGCAATTTCTGGACGGCACGGCCCGACGGTTCGCGCCTGGTAGGCCTCGTCGTGTCGCGAGAGGGCATGCCGTCGGTCGTCCAGCAGCGCGAGGACCTCACTCGCTTCGGCGTGCCGATCGAGGGTTTCCGCCACCCGGCACCCGACATCCTGGAGAGCTGGAACGACCGCCTCGCCCGCCTCATCTCAACGCTGCGCACGGGCGACGTCGTCGTGGTCGTGAACATCAAGGCGCTCGGCCTCGACGCCGACGAGGGCGCACGCACCGTCGCCGAGCTGCGCAAGCACGGCATCATCGTCAAAGTGCTGAACCACGACGCCCGGCACCTGGCCGACGCGGCCGCCGTGCACACCTCGACGCACTGAGGCGCCGCCCGAGTACTGCCCTCAGTCGCCGTAGGGCGCGATGGGGAAGTCGGTCGTCGTCGGCTGGGGTTCGATGGGAGTTCCGTCTTCGTTGTAGTACACCGGGCTCCCCTCTTCGGGGAAGTAGAACCGCGGCTGCCAGTCGGGGCCCTCGAACGCGGGGAAACGCAGCGAAGCCCCGTCATAGGCGAGCTCCCCGCCGAAGACCATGTCGGAGAGCGCTGCAGCATCGCCGCGGATACAGCCCGGCGTCGCCGTCGCGGAGATCTGGTTCCGACCGGGACGGATCGTCACGACTCCGCGGCCCACGTCGCCGCCCGTGCCGATGACGTTCACCTCCTGCCGATCCCCCTCGCCGAATCGTGTCGTGCTCGCCTCCACTCCGGCATCCTCGAAAGCCGACGTCGCAGCGGCGACCACCGCGTCCACGTCGATCTCCTCGGTCGGCTCGAGCACCCGCGCCCAGGAGAACGTGTATCCCGCCACGTCGCCGTCGATGCGGCACGGAATCGGAGAGGCGCCGAACGAGCCCTGATCCACGGCCCAGTCACCCTCGTGGACCGCCATGATCACATCGTGCATGACCGTGGAGTAGGCGATGTAGTTCTTCTCGCCCTCGCGATACAGTGCATCGCCTTCCGGTGCCGGCGTGGTTCCGCAGCTCGTCATCGTCATCACCAATCCGACGGCCGCTGCCGCCATCATCCCGCGCTGCCATCTCCCGCGCATTCGCCGTTCCATTCGCTCAGAAGTCGATGAGGGCATACTCATCGCTGATCCACCAGTTGCCCGCATCCCAGAAGCCCTGCGTACTGCCCTCGCCTCCGCGTACAGTACCGGGCTCCCCGGTCTGGATGATCTCCGACACGTTGTAGAACGACTCCGATCCCGGCTCGAGGTATGCGCCGGGTCCGAGAGCATCGTGTCCGGTCGCGGACGGGAGGCTCTCACCCGATGCGCTCACGCCGCCATCGCTGTCGAACACGGTCGTCCCCGGCAGACGCTCCGGGCTGACCGGATGCCCGGGAGCCGTGGCCCGACCGACACGAGCGATGGCGTCGTCTTCCGAGATCGTCGCGTAGATCTGCGGTGGCTCGCCGTTCGTCAGGTTCTCCACCACGGCCGCGTCGTTGGGGAATCCGGCGGAGCCGACCGCGACGAACGATGTGACACCGAGCCCATCCGGCTGCGAGCCGATCGCGAGCGCCGCCGTCGTACTGCCGTACGAGTGCGCGATCACGTTGACATCGGCACTGGGCGAGAGCGCGCGGACGGCGAGCAGATACGAGCGCAACGAGGCCGCACCGTCCTCGGCTCGGTCCATCGCAGGCTCCTCCAGGAGCTCCGGTGTGTCGTAGCCGAACCAGACGACGGTCGCCGATCCGGGACCCACGGAGGAGTTCAGCGCCTTCGCCGACTCTCCCCATGACTGCAGGTCATGCACGTTGCCCTTCATCCCGGGGACGAGCGTGTTGATCTCGGAAGCCGTCGACAGGTCTCCGTATGCGATCGCCGCGGTCACCTGCTCCGAGCCGTCCGGGTCGAAGCTGATGAGGTTCGGAGCCGGAGTGCCGCCGGTGTTGAGCGCCCGCGCGATCGCTTCGAGGTCGTCACGGTGCGGGCCCGCCGGTTCGGTCTCGAGCAACTGATCCAGCCGCGCGGCGTTGACGGCCGCCCGCACATCCCAGGGCACCCCGTCGAGGTTGCCGACGATGGCGGGGTGGTTGTCGATGAGCTCCTGCTGCAGCTCGGGATTCTCCGCCCAGAGTCGAGCGACCTCTTCGGGCCCCGCGGCCGCGAGCAGGTCGGCAAGCAGGTCGCGTGCCTCGTTCGTCAGAGCGACACCTGTGCCTCCGGCGAGTTCGGCGAGGGCCGCATCGTAGGCGGCATCCCAGTCGCCGTAAAGCCGCTCGTACTGGCTCCAGAGCTCGTCGAGGACGTCTTCGGCCGCATCACGATCGCCGATCGCCTCGTTCACGGCGTCGGTCGTACTGTCGATCTCGGACTGATCGTCACCGTAGGCGGCAGCCATGGCGGCGCGACCGGCCCGGTCAGCGGCGATGTCGAGCCGGGACCACTCGGCGTGCGCGGTCTCGATGTCGTCGATCAGATCGTTGGCCGCCTTGGCGTGCGCGTCGAACGCGTCGGCATAGCGCTGCAAGACGCCGGCGAGGAGCTGCGCCTCGGCGATGTCGCCGGGCAGCGACGCCGCGATGCCGTCGGCGTCGGCACGCACTGCCGTGACAGCGTGGCCGACCCCGGGGAGCTCCTGGGCGGAGTGCACCGCCGTGCGGAGGTCGCCCAACCGCTCGGCCACGCGGGTGAACAGGGTGCTCCAATACGCCATCGAGCCGCTGCTGCCCTCGAGGCGTTCGAGCGGATACCCGCGATTGGGCGATGTGAGGCTCATGGTCGGTTCCCGCCGGTGAGTTCGACATCCAGGTCGGAGTACTTGCTCGCAATGGCAGAGATCGCCGCGGCGAGAGATCCCGCCGATTCGATGCGATCGTACGCGCGGTCGTGCAGCGCGGTCAGCCGTCGGTGCATCTCGAGCCGCAGTGCTGAGCGGTGCGCCGGGTTCTCGACGCCGGTCTCCTCACCCTGCAGATTCGCCGCTTGTGTCAGGACCTCGGAGGTCGCGTTCGTCAGCCCGCTCGCGGCATCGTTCAACTCCGCGTAGAAGATCTCGACATCTGACATGGCCACCCCCCGGTTCCGCCGAACTCACCCTACCCCGGGCGTGCGCGATGAGCCGATGGGGAGAACTGCCCATCGGCTCAGGTCTCGGGACCCGGGGCACGAAGAAGGGGCCGACGGCGAACCGTCGACCCCTTCTCGAGACCGTGTCAGCGGGTGGCGCTGTGTGTCAGCTGCCGGCGAGCTGCTGGTCCAGATCCTGGATCGCCCGCATCATCCCGAGCAGCGACTCCGACATGTCATTGATGCCATCGACCGCCGTCTTCAGACCCGTCGTCAACTCCGTGTACCCCTCACCGAACTTCCCCGACGCATGCTGCGTCTTGAAGTCATCACCCAGAAGAGTGTCGACCTGACCCTTCAGCGTGTCCAGCTGACCCTGAATGTCATCACGAGCCTGCGACAGCGAACCCGCCACCTGCTCCATCTCCGCATAAGACGCACCGAAATCGGCCATCGTCCACACCTCCGCAAATCGAGAGAACCGGACCCCTCCGGCCCGAATAACACCACCCTACGGAAATATCCGCGCCCCCGTCGATGGGGACAACTCCCCATCCACGAGCGCGATCAGCCGCGGTCTGCCTGCTCCTCGGCGGTCGCCGGCACCGCGGGCTCCTCGGCCAGCTGCTCCCAGGCGAAGGTCGAGATCATGGCGTCGCTGAGCAGCTCGATGCCGTCGAGCACCTCTGCGGGGATCACGTCGCCGTCGGGGATCACGATGGTCGACGTGAAGACGAGCGCCTTGCGACGCAGCGTTCCCGGCACCGGGATGATGTAGGTCAGGGTGCGTCCACTCACGCCGTCGATCGCCTGTGCGCCGGCCGGACGCTTCGTCTCGGCCGACCACCTGACGATGTGCTTGAGGTTCTCGTCGAGGAACACCGCCCCGCGCGCGCGGAACGCCTCCGTCACCCAGGCGTCGAGGTTCTCGCCATCCGGCGCGTCGAGAGCGGATGCCGTGATCGACAGCGGCAGCAGCTCCTCCATCGGCACGTCCTCCTGACGATAGATGGCGAACACCTTGGTGCGCCGCATGCCCTGGTTGGCCTGGGCCATCATCGTGCGGAACTCCGCATCCAGGTCGGGGCGTCCCGCCTGCATGAAGATCGCACTCGCCTTGCGCACGTCCTCCTGCTGTCCCGCGTTCGTCGGGAGGTGCGCCTTCCACCCCGGGGGCAGCACGAGCCGGAAGGCCGGGATGCCGAAGCGGAATTCCACGCCGAGGTCGTTCATCTCGTTCATCGTTGCTGCGCTATCTTCTTCATTCGCGCTTTGACCTCTGGATTTCCCTGCAGTGTCAGCGTGCTGAGGCGTGCTGTCCCCAGTCCGGAGCGCTTCCACCCCTTGGCCAGCGATCGGGCGATCGGGCGATGGTCGTGCGATGCCGCGGCGGCGAGCTCGCGCCAGGTCGTCAACATCCCGTCGAAGATCTCCTTGCGCGCTGAGCGGTTCAGCCGAGCGAGTTGACGTTGGGCCTTCCGCCGTTCATGCTCGAACAAGGCCCAGGTGTCGCCGTCGCGTGTGAGTTCGAGTTGCGCCAGACGATCGACCAGCACATCGAACAGCTCATCGAGCTCGCGGTGAAGCTCCGGCACGCGGGGGAGAATCCTGTCCTCTTCCGCCATCCACGCCGCTGTGATTGCTTCGGCGCAGACGTAGCAGGTCTGTTTGGGGAGCACCCCCGTGCGCGCATACCCGCATGTGCACTTGTCGTCGATCGCAGCGAGCATCTGGTCCAAGGTCGCCAGCTCGCCCACGGTCGCCCCGGCCTCGGGCACCGCCTCAAGAGCGTCTAGCAGCGACGCCGCCCCCGGCGCGTCCACTTCACCGAGAAGCGCATCGTAAGCACTCAGCTTCAGCGCATCCCTCACGCTGATCCACCGGGCTACATCGTCGGCCTGCACAATGCCGCGCACGGACGCGGCATACCCTGCCACCGCTGAGCGCTGTATCGAGCCCAGGTGTTGGGCGAAGGCCTCCGCATCCGCATCGCCTACCGCGTCACGCCGCTCGATCAGATCCCGAATCCGCTCGGCCCCCGCGCGCGCCGCCGCCGTATGCCGGTCGGCCAGGGCCGGGTACTGCGCCATTAGCTGCTGCTCGATTCCGACGAGTTCCGCGCGTGCCACCATCAGGCGTCCGCGGCTTGTGGGACACGGATTCCCAGGATCAGACGCATCAACTGCTCCTCGAACAAGATGAAGGCGGGAAGGGTCGTCCCCAGCGTATCGACAAGGATGCTCCACGTGCCGTCGTTCAGTCGCACAGTCCATTGCGTGATAAAGAGCGGCTGGTCCCCCTCCAACTGAGTGGATCGACGGACGATGAAGCCGCTGCCGTGGGTCTCGGTCTGCAGCGGGACCACGTCGAATCCTGCCGACAGCCGTGCACCGTCGAAGACATTCACCGTTGCGTCACTCCCCGGTCCCGACGCCCGCGACACGCTGATCGTGACGAGGAGATCGCTGTACATGCTCTGCGGAGCGAACCACAATCGGGTGACGCCTTCTTCGGCCTGCGCCAGCAGTGCGCCTGCGGTAGCCCGCAGCAGCTCGGCGCTCTGCGGATCGGACGTCGCAGTGCGCGGGAGCCTCGCGAGCGCTGCTTCCGTCCACCTCTCGGCCTCCTCCGCACCGATCCGGCTCGCATCCGTCCGGGGCAGGGGAACGAACCAGGCGGCATCGAAGTCGAGGTCCCAGATGAACGCGTCACCCTCTGCCATCAGAACAGCCCGTTCACGAGCCCAGCCGGCGACAACCCGCCAGAAGGCTTCCCACCCCCGGAGAGCCCCACTGCGCGGTCCGCCCACTTGTAGGTGTTCCACGCGGCTTCGAACATCGAATTCGTCGGAGCGGTGGCGATCGCCTCGAGTCCCTTCGGCATCGCTCCGCGAAGCACCTCTTGGAACCGTGGCCCCGTCGAGGAGACGGCATCACTGAATGCGACACCGAACGACCTGTTCGCACCGAAGAAGAAGCGCTCACCCATACCGCCTAGCAGGTTGTTCCCGAACTGGCGGACACCGGAAACGCGCGATGCGTACGCCCCGAAGTTCTGGGACACGATGCCGCGCCACGGCGTCACCGTGCCCGCCAAGCCTCGCAAGCCCCTCATCTGCTGCACAGGATTACGGAACTGCCCCACGAACTCCTCCACGAACTTCGTCTTCCCGGAGAAGATCTTGCCGAGTTTGCCGACGGGGAGGATTCCGATGATGGCCCAACCGAGATCACCCCAGCCCTTCCGTCCGTCGAACATCAGGGCGACGGTCAGAGCGAGCGCGATGACGCCGACCACGAGTGCCGCGATCGCGAAGAAGGGTCCGCCGATGATGAGTCCGAGCACGGCGATCGCGAGCCCGATCCAACTCACCCATTCGGCCACGACCGCGAGGACACCCGCGATGTTCTCCCACGTGGAGTCCTCGCCGATCTTGTTGGCATCGGTGAGGCCCGACACAGCGGTCTCATAAGCGGTGTGCCAGGTGTCGTACTCGCCGTCGAACGCATCGAGGTTGTCGTTGTGCGTGGTCTCCGCGGTGCTCAGGGTCGATGCCGCACCGGAGGCGGCGTTCGCGAGATTCGTGCCGGCTGTCGTGTTCGCCGCCGCGTCCTCTCCCGCCGGCGGGTTCAGCCGCGTCGACGTGTTGTGCGCCTGAAGCGCGTCGGCGGCGTCGGCGGCGTTCGACTGCGCGGTCTGCAGCTCGGTGAGGCTGGTCTGGCAGTCGGCCACGATGGTGCGCATGCGGCTCTGCGCGGTCTCGAGCGCCGTGGCGTAGTTGCTCAGCGTCGTGCCTGCGGGCTTGTAGCGGCGACCCGCCTCGTCGAGATCCTTGTGGACGTCGTCGACGACGTCCTTGATCTTGTCCATCGCGTAGCCCTCGCCGTCGATGGAGCCGTCCTTGATCCCCTTGAGCGTCGCGGCGGCACTGACCATGCTGTCGCCCAGTTCGACGATCTTCGTTCCCCGGTCGGCGATCGCCACGGCATCCCCGGCCACGACCTCGACGTCACGCCCCTTGTTCGTCTGCATCTGCTTCTCTCCCCTAGACCGCTGCCGGCTGACGTCCGGCGCCCGGCGCGCTACCCGAACCCGACTGCTCCATCGACGTCGCCATCTCGGTGTCGAGGCTCATGACCTCGTCAACCGTTCCCTTGACGCGATCGGCGACCTCTTTGAGCTTGGTGAGCAGCTTGTCGCGACTGTCGTTCCAGCTGCCCTCGAAGTCGTGGCAGCGATCCTTGAGCCGTCCGTCGCCGTAGGGCCTGCCGACGGCGTTCTCGACGTCGTCCTGCTTCGCCGCGGCGGACTCCAGCTCGGCCACGATCGCCGTGAGCTTCTCGCTGGTCGTCTGCAGATCACTGATCGGCACGAGCATGCGTTCGCCTGCCATGGTCCCCCTCCTTCTTTCCCGGACGCTACGACGTTACTGGGAAGGGCGGCACGACGCGATGGGGAGTACTCCCCATCTGCCCGCGCCTCACACCCTCCAGCTGCTGTTCTTGCGCTTCTCCAGGATGCGCTCGGCGATCTTGATCGTGTCGGCGATCGACAGGAGGGAGAGTTCCGTGAGCGCCGCCGCACCGAGACCGCGCTTCTGCGCCTCGGCGGCGGTGGTCCGGACCGCAGGGCGCGCCTCCCGCGAAAGCATCTCGGCGAAGCTCGACCAACGGCGGAGGTCGAGCGTCGCCAGCTCGACGCGGTGGGCGCGGCGGAGACGCGCGAGTCGACGTCCGCCAGCTCTGCGCGTCGCGCTCGCCTCGTCGGCCGTGTAGTCGCCACGGCTCTGGGCCACTTTGGCCTGCTTCTGCGCAGTCGCCTCGATTACCTGCGTGACCTCCTCCGCGTACTCGGGCATCGACCGCAGCAGTCGCCGCTCCTCGGCCACCCAGCGCCGCAGGAGCACATCCCCGCACTCCGGACACAGCTTCTCCGGCATGACACCGTCGACCGCATAGCCGCATGCGCAGTCGATACCGCCGCGCTGCTGCGCCCGATGCGGACGTCCGCCAAGCCTCGCCCGCAGGAGTGAGGCTCCCACCGCGCTGCGCCCGAGCTCATCCGCCAGGAACCCCTCGCCGCTTCTGCGCTGCATGTCGGCGACCAGCAGCTCCCAGCGCTCCTGGTCAGCCGGCCGGATCAGCGGGCGGGCGGAGTTCGCGTACTCGTCCAGCACCGCAGCGATCTCCGCTTCCTGCGCGGCCCGCTTCAACGCGGTCGCGGAGGTGGCTCCCGGCCAGGACGGGAACGCGATGTGGGCCGCGAGTTCCCGCATCCGCGCATCACCCGAGACTCCCGCTGCCTCATGCAGCGCGGCCAGGGGCGCATTCGCCTCCAGCACACCACGTTCGGACTCCTCGACAGCCTCAGACGCACTCATGCTCCCAGGCTAGACGCCCCCATGCGACGAAGAGGGCCGACCGTCATGGTCGACCCTCTTCGTGAAACGCCGCTGTGCCAGCGGGTGGCGCTGTGTGTCAGCTGCCGGCGAGCTGCTGATCCAGATCCTGGATCGCCCGCATCATCCCCAGCAGCGACTCCGACATGTCATTGATGCCATCGACCGCCGTCTTCAGACCCGTCGTCAACTCCGTGTACCCCTCACCGAACTTCCCCGACGCATGCTGCGTCTTGAAGTCATCACCCAGAAGAGTGTCCACCTGACCCTTCAGCGTGTCCAGCTGACCCTGAATGTCATCACGAGCCTGCGACAGCGAACCCGCCACCTGCTCCATCTCCGCATAAGACGCACCGAAATCGGCCATCGTCCACACCTCCGCAAATCGAGAGAACCGGACCCCTCCGGCCCGAATAACACCACCCTACGGAAATATCCGCGCCCCCGTCGATGGGGACAACTCCCCATCCACGCGCACGATCAGTGCACCACTTCGATCGAGGTGAAGAGCGCCGAGATATCGTGCTGCGCCTCGTGGAGCGCACCGCCGTCATCGACGAACACATCGAGCATGAGCAGCATCCGCGCCGTCCGCCCGAGAAGACGCCTCAGCGCGATGGTCGAGTCCTCGACTGCGACGAGCAACACGCAGTCCAGTGCCGTATCGAACGCCGTTCCCTCGACCTCGATGATGTTCTGGATCATGCCTCCGGCACCGAGGAAGACGAAGGACTCCAGGGGCTGTGCGCCCAGCGACTCGTCGAGTTCGACGGCCGTCAGGTGAGCGACGACCACCGATCCGCCGATCGAGGGGAGCCACCAGAATCGCTCCTGCACCCCCGGAAGCGGCGGCTCGGCGCGCACGAGAGTGAGCGCGCTCTCGGCGATCGCCGTGCGGACGGCCGCAGGCGCCTCGGCAACTGCTCGGTCATCTGCAACTTCGGCGGCCCAGGAGACGTCATCGACGAAGTCTTTCCACGGGAACTCGAGCGGAAGTGTCAGCCAGGCGGCTTGGTCTGGCAGCACCCGGTAGCCGGTCACGCACGCCACCGGAACGTCTCGACGATCGTGTCGCTGAGCTCGATCAGCCCCTGCACCAGATCAGGTGCCGTATCGTCGAGCGTGGTGATGGAGGTCGAGACGATCATGCCGCGACGGTCGCGCGGGTTCGGAAGCGCGATGCCGTAGTCGATCTGCCGCCCGATCACCTCCGCGAGCTCGTCTGTGCCGCGGCGCTCGCTGTGGGTCCGCAGAATCCGACCGATCGACGTGTCGAAAGCTTCGACGGTCCCCTTCGCCATGTCGCGGAACGCCGACTCGAAATCGGCTCCGGGACGAGCGACGTATTGGATCAGCGCGAACGACATCGGCAGAGGTGTCGAGTCGTCCCCCATCGCGTCCGGAAGGTAGACCGCACCGACACTCCGCGCCTGCATCTGCTTCCATTGCTGGCTGATCAGCATCCGCGCCTCGACATCGAGATCGGGGCGACCGAGCGCTCGAATCTGCGACGACATCCGCATGGTCAGGGCTTTTCGCCCCTCATCATCGATGAAGTACCGTGTCCATCCCGGCGGGAACAGGATGCTGAATCCGCCGGGCTCGTCTTCGGCCATCAGCTTTCCTGACCGGGGGTCCATATCGGGCGTCCTTCACGCTGACGAGCACGGTCATCCCGGACGGCGAGGATCAGCGCTGCGATCATCAGAAGCAGGGTAGCGGCCCCGTCGACACCGGCCGCTGCCCACCGCAACGTCGCCTCGGTCGCCTCCTCCGAAGGGAGCATCCAGGCGAACATCGCCGATGACGCGGCGGCCGCACCCGTCGCCGCGAACGCTCCACCCACTCGACCGGAATCCTTCACACGCGCGGTAGCCAGAACAGCGACGGCCAGGAGGAGACCGATGACGGACACAGTGAGCGATAGCAGCCCTGGAAAAGAGAACAGGGGGTAGTCGATGGCAACGCCCCACATCGGCGCATGACCTGCGGCGATCTGTCCTCCGGTGAGAAGCAAAGACCCGACCAGATAGACGATCAGCGCCGCCGCCTGCATCATCCGTAGGAGGAGGTAGATCGTCGTCATCCGCTTGTGCACGGAGGCGCGAGGGGAGGTCATGAGAATCAAGCGTAGGCCTTCACCAGGGCGCCGTGATCGACCCGTAGACGCTCAGACTCGTCGATCCGAGCCAGTTCACCGCGTTGAGCCGCGATACCAGGCTGGAGGGGAAGTGCGACGCGGTCGCCGCGATGAACTGCTGCACGGCCGGATTCGTCCCCCACTGCGAGTTGTGCATCGTCGTGAGGAATCGCTGCATCTGCTGCACCTCGGGGCCGCCGTTGACGATCGTCCGCAACGGGTTGACGAAGAGACCCGGTCTGGGCAGGTTCGACATCGAACGGATAGGGGCTGCGAGCCACTGGAACGGCGTCGCCCAGGTGGACGGATGAAAGAGCCGCACGCGCGGCAGGCCCGCGCGGATCACCGAGGTGACCACACCCCGTCCGCCGCTGAGGACGGCACCGAGCGCAGGCACGCCCTTCGAGAGCACCCTCCCGATCCCGAACGGCAGCAGGCCGAGCGCGGCGAGCCCGACATCGCCCAGCGTCGCACGACCGTCGAGGTACTTGAGCGCCGTGAGACCGAGGCTGAGGAGGGTGAGTCCGAGGAGCACCCCCGCCAACAGCCCAGTGAACGGGGCGCCGATGATCAGCGCGACGATCGTGAGAACGATCAGGACGACGGAGATGACGGTGAGGAGGTCGTCGACGAATCCCCAGAATCCGTCGCCGTTGTCGGCCGTGTCCATGGCCTTCTGAACGCCCTCGACGGCATCGTCATACGCATCGGACCACGCCCCGAAGACATGGTCGAAACTGCGCCACTGGGCGTCGCGATCCGCCTTCGCTCCGGTGAGCGAGGTGTTCGCCGCGTCGACAGCACCGGACGCTGCTTCCTTGTCGGCCTGCGTCGGCTCGTCTTCCCACGGCCACTGATGATCGACCGAGGCCTGGTTCCGGTCGGCGGTTTCCTTCTCATCGAGCGCGCTCTGATAGTCCCTCTCCGCGCGCTCGACCTCGTCGAGGTGAAGGTCGAGCCAGTTCTGCGCGGTCCTCAACGCATCCGCATAGGTGCGCAGCGCCGTGCCCGTCCCCTCGTAGCGCACCGCAGCATCCGACAGGTCACTCGACGACTCCCGCGCCATGTCGCCGAGTTTGTCCGTGCCTTTGCTCTTGTGCACGCTGGAGTCGCCGATCTCGGTGAGCAGCACCGCCGTCTCGGACATCGTGGCGGCGAGCTTCACGAATCCGTCGCCGTCATCCCAGATCACGGTCGGGTTCCCCTCGAGCGGTCGCAGTTCGTGCTGCGTGAACGGAGACCTCATCGTGGTGTGGCCTTTCCTACCGAGACGTCTGCGGTGCTCGTCGGGTTCTCGAATCCGTTCGCGGTCTCGGAGTCCCATTGCTCCCAACCATCGATGATCCCGGTCAGCTGCTTGAGGATCTCGTCGAGGTTCTTCTGCAGCTTGCCACGGTTCGACTTCCAGTCGTCCTCGAAGTCGGAGACCTTCTGCCGCAGCTCGGAACGTCCGTCCGGCTTTCCGACGGAGCTCTCCAGCGCATCGTTGGTCTGAGCCGCCGATTCGAAGGCATCTATCGAGGATGTCAGGCCGGTCTTCGTCAGTCGGAGCCGGTCCAGATCGAGCATGATGTCCATCGCGAACGTCCTCTCCAGCGGGGGCGGTGAGAAGGGGCCGACGGATCCCGTCGACCCCTTCGATCTAGGGTGCTGTGTCAGCTGCCGGCGAGCTGCTGGTCCAGATCCTGGATCGCCCGCATCATCCCGAGCAGCGACTCCGACATGTCATTGATGCCATCGACCGCCGTCTTCAGACCCGTCGTCAACTCCGTGTACCCCTCACCGAACTTCCCCGACGCATGCTGCGTCTTGAAGTCGTCACCCAGAAGAGTGTCGACCTGACCCTTCAGCGTGTCCAGCTGACCCTGAATGTCATCACGAGCCTGCGACAGCGAACCCGCCACCTGCTCCATCTCCGCATAAGACGCACCGAAATCGGCCATCGTCCACACCTCCGCAAATCGAGAGAACCGGACCCCTCCGGCCCGAATAACACCACCCTATGGAAATATCCGCGCCTCCGTCGATGGGGACAACTCCCCATCGACGATTGCGGCCGTCGTCTACCCCTTGACGAGCGGCAGCTGCACCGTGACCTGGCGTCCGGCCTGCACGAAGATGCCTCGCCCCTCGGGGAAGTCGGTGCGCTTGACCTTCGGGAACGGCACCTTGAACACCGCGTCGCCGTCGAAGGAATCGGGCTTGAGGATGATGCCCTTGCGCCCGGCCTTGAAGTCGCCGATGAACCCGAAGCCGCTCGTGACCTGCGTGACGTCGGCATCGCCGATGAGCAGGTGGTCGCTGCGGTTGATCGCCTGGAAGAGGGCCTTCATCTCGCGCTCGGCCGGGCTGTCGGCGAACTGGGGCACGTCTTCGACCACGATGAGCACTCTCGTCGGGAGCGAGTCGTCGGCGATCAGCTCGGTGATCTCCTTGGCGAGCTCCTTCGCGTCCTCCGGCGTCACGGCGCTGCGCGTCCAGCTCGTGTAGTCCTTGAGCTGGGCACGACGGCCTCCGAAGTGGAACAGCACGGTCGCCGGGTCGAGTCGCCGCATCGAGGTGATGAGCGACTTGAGGGCGTTGGTCTTGCCCGACGACGGCGGACCGGCCACGACGAACGTGCCGACCGGGTCGAAGTCGCGCGCCGCCAGGGTGTCCTCCGCGACACCGAGCACCGGGAACTCGCCGAGGCGATCGGGCAGGTCGCGCACCGACAGGCGGGTGGGCAGCGCGCCGATCTCCGGCACCTCCCTCGCTCCCGCCGCACGCAGCCTCTCCGCGAGCCCCTCGAGCAGCTTGGTCTGCTCCGCCACGTTCGGGGTCCCGCCCAGCGTCGCGATCTGCGTCTCGCGGCCGTCGACGATGGCGCGACCGGGCGCGGAACGCTCGTCCAGCACATCCTTGGGCGCGTTGAGCATCGCATAACCGGACTCATCCGAGAGGCGCAGCACCACGCGCCGCGAGACGTTCGCGCTGACCGCTGTGGGCACGGAGCCGGAACGGTCGGCGCTCGCGATCACGTGCACGCCCAGCGGGCGACCCTCGCCGAGGATGCGCATGAAGGTCTGGTAGAACGGCATCCGCGCGGTGGTCGACTCCCACTCGCTGCGGAACTGCGGGAAGCCGTCGATCAGCAGCAGGATGCGCGCCTCGTCCCGACCGGTGAGCTCGCGGTACTCGGTGAGGCTCGAGGCGTTGGCAGCGCTGAAGCGCTTGCCGCGGTCATCCAGCACCGCAGCCAGCGAGCGCAGCACGCGCTGCACGCGCTCGGAGTCGTCGCCCGAGATGATCGAGCCGACGTGCGGGAGCATCTCCAGGCTCTTGAGCGAGCCGGAACCGAAGTCGAGTCCGTACACCTCGACGTTCGAATGCGCGGGGTCGAAGCCCGCCGCGATCGCGATGGTGCGTAGCACGGTCGACTTGCCCGACCCGCTCGTTCCGTAGACGAGGAGCGAACCGTCCTTGTCGGGATGGAAGTACGCCGGCTCCTGCAGCTGCCGCTCCGGCACGTCCATCTTGCCGAGCAGCACCTGTCCGTCGCCGAGCACCGGGAGGTCGCGCATGTCGACGGCCCCCTCGAGGTCGTCCAGCCACGGACGTCGGGGCGCGGGGATACGAGCCGCACGTGCCGCGTTCACGAGCGTCGCTACGATGCGCTTCTGGTCGTTGGGTCCGAGATCCTCGTCGTGGGACTCGGACTCCGGAGCCTGCTCGGCCTCCCAGGTCTGGATGGAGCCGAACCGGAGTTCCGCCACCTTCACCTCGGCGACCTGCGCCTCGTCCGTCGTCCATCCGCCGGCGTAGGCCGACTGGAACGGCACGAGGCGTCCCGGACCGGTCTTCGCGATGCCGCGCCCCGGCAGCGAGGGCGGGAACGTCGCCGCCACCGGATCGTCGACGACATCCTTCGAATCGGATTCGTCCGCCATGCGCAGCGCGACGCGCAGGTTCGTGTTCGCCCGCAGGTTGTCCTTGATGACACCGGCCGGTCGCTGCGTCGCCATGATCAGGTGGATGCCGAGGGAGCGACCGCGCTGGGCGATGTCGACGACGCCGTCGACGAACTCCGGCACCTCTCCGGCGAGCGCGGCGAACTCGTCGATCACGAGCACGAGCGCTGGCGGAGTCTCCGGGTCACGCCGCTTCTCGAGTTCGAGCAGGTCCTTGGCCTTCTTGCGGTTGAAGAGGTGCTCGCGGTGGTGCAGCTCGGCGCGCAGGCTGGTGAGGGCGCGACGCACCAGGTGCGGGCTCAGGTCGGTGACCAGGCCCACCGTGTGCGGCAGGTCGACGCAGTCGGCGAACGCGGAGCCGCCCTTGTAGTCGACGAAGAGGAAGGTGACGCGATCCGGGCTGTGGGCGGCTGCCATGCCGAGCACCCAGGCCTGCAGGAACTCGCTCTTACCGGCACCGGTCGTCCCGCCGACGAGGGCGTGCGGACCCTGGGTGCGCAGGTCGAGGGTCATCGCGTCGGTCTGCGACTGCCCGATGATGGCGCGCAGGTTCCCCGCCTTCTTCAGCCGGGCCTGCGGGGCGCCGGAGCGGTCGATGATCGTGTTGTTCTGGCGCCAGCGGTCGATCACCGCGTTCGCGTCCTCCGCGACCTCGGTGCCCACCAGGGAGAGGAAGCTGACCGAGTTCGGGATGTCGGAGGAGTCCTCGATCACGGTGCTGGAGTCGACGACGGGGGCCAGCCGCTTGGCGAACATGGTCATGTAGGCGTGCGAGACGCCCTCGACCTGCACTCCGCGATAGTCCACGCCGCTACGGACCGTGCCGACCACCGCATCGCCGAGCCCTGCGCTCACGTCGACGAACGTGCGGCACGCGGCGGGCAGCGCCTCGACCACGGGAGCGACGAACAGGGCGTACACGCCGACGTCGGCACCGCGTTCCAGGATCTGGGTCAGCCGGGCGCGATCGACAGGAGCATCGTTCGTGATGATCACGAGGATCGCCGTCTGGCCGGGGAATGTCGCGTCTTCGGCGGCGCGCTTGACGTCGGTGCCGTAGCGCATCGGGTCCCAGTCGGCGCCGTACGGGGGCCGGGCGGACTTCGACTCCCGCGAGCGACGCAGGACGATCTCCTCCAGGCCGCTGAGCAGTGCCGTGCCGGTCGAGGCGGAGTCTGCCAGAGGCATCTCCTTGAACGGGTTGCGCTCACTGGAGGTGTGGGGCAACCACTTGAGCCAGTCGAGCTCGTTGGCCCAGCCCGGCTCGGTCAGCGCGACCGTCACCAGCTCGTTCGGCGAATGCGTGCCGAACAGCTGCACGGCGATGCCGCGGAGCGCGTCGCTCGCCAGCGATGTGGGACCGGCGACACCGATCGACCCGACGCTCTGGAGCGACTCCAGGATCGGCACGTCGTCGATCATCCGGTACCGCTCCTCAAGGCGGTCGACGCGCTCGACGTACTCGACGAGCGCGTCAGGGCTCTCGGTGCGCTTGATGCGCGTGCGCGCCTCGCTCTCGCAGACGCCCAGGCGCATCGCGAGGAAGTTCCAGTGCTCGGGGCGTCGCGTCCACAGCAGGGGTCCGAGCCGCATCGCCTCGTCGAACACGACGGCGACGGCCGGTACCTCGTTCTGCCGCACCTCCCGCTCCCTCGGGTGGGAGTGGTAGAGCGTCTCCTCCAGGCGTTCGAACTGCTCCTCGAACGACTCCGCCTCCTTGCGCAGACGCTGACCGAGGTTGGTCTTCTGCGAGATGAAGTTCCCGAACATCATCATCGGCGACGCGGCCGCGATCAGGAGGGACGCCGGACGCTGCGTGATGCTGAACATCGTGACGGCCAGCAGGATCGGCGCGACGAGCATGGGCCAGGGGAACAGCCGGGACGGCTGGTCGCGGGGGTAGCGGGGTTCGTCCAGTTCCTGCCCGGTGAAGCGCTCCTCGACCCGCGGGCTTCGGTTGAACATCAGAGCGCCTCCGCGCTCGAGCACCGGGTCGCCGCTGGCGGAGCCGTCGAAATCGCTCACCATGTGCACGACGAACTCGCAGTCGCCCAGCACGAAGCTCTGTCCCGGGATGACCCGGAGCCGCTGCACGAGTCCGCCATCGACGAGGATGCCGTTCGCGGAGTTCAGATCGACCAGTTCGACGAAGGTCGCCGCGACCTCGATGCGGGCGTGCCGCTTCGAGACCAGCGGGTCGGCGATGGTCACATCGTTCGCGGCGTCGCGTCCGATCAGGAAGTGACCGATCGGCAACGGGAACTCCTGGCCGGCGGCAGGACCGGCGACGACCGTGAGGACGGCGGCCGGGTGCGTGCCCGCCCCGCCCACCGACGCCCGATGGGATCCGACGTTGATCACCTCGGCGAGGAACCCGGAGCCGATCGGGGCATCGCCCACGAGCAGGTCGGGGTTGAGCATCGTGAGCTGCTCGCTGGTCGGCGGGGCGACAGACAGCGTGAGCACATCGCTGGGCGCCGCCATGATGCTGCGCGCGGGGTCTGTCGTGGCGATCTGCCGCGCCACGTCGGCGATCGTCGCCGTCGAGTCGGCCATCACGACCACGTCGGTCAGGGGTGCCGCGGGTCGACGCAGGGTCAGCTTGACTCTCATCGCTCGTCCTCACCGCGCCGAGGGCGCATCTCACTGCTCAGGGTCATACCCACTCCACCAGGAGGGACCGGTCGCCGAAGCGCACCGTGTCGCCGATCTGCAATTCCGCGGGGCGTCCCGCCGGCAGCGCTGTCTCAGAACCGCCTCGGACGATCGCGCTGCCATTCGTGGAGGCCCGGTCGACGACGAAGACGCCCCGTCGGGCCGGCATCACCGCGATGTGGGTCTTGGACACCGAGCGCGTGTCGTCGACGACCGGCACCAGGAGCGCCTCGCCCTCGCCAGCGGCGGCACTCGGGGACCGCCCGAACAGCGTCGTCCCCCGCACCTCGATGCGCTGCCCGGTGTCGAGCACCAGGAGCGCTCGTACTCCCATCGGCGCGGGGGAAGCGGCGGGTGCGGACGCGGGAGATGCGGCAGGTGCCGGTGCGTCCGGGGCTGCCGGCGTTTCCACAGCGGGTGCCGCTGCGGCGGCGACAGGAGCGGATGTCGGGGGCCGAACGGGCGCCGGTTCGGGGACAGAAGGAGCCGGAGCCGGTGTGGGAGCCGGAGCCGGTGTGGGAGCCGGAGCCGGTGCGGGAGCCGGAGCCGGAGCCGGAGCCGGAGCCGGAGCCGGAGCCGGAGCCGGAGAGAATGATGCCGGGCCGGGAGCACCTGTCGCCAGGGACGGGGGCACGGCCGACACCATGGATCCGACGCCCGGGGCCTCCTGCGGCTCCGGCGCGGTGCCCCCGGCGGATCGATGCGCGCCGATCACGCCGCCGGAGAACCGTGCACTCGGAACGTACTCCGCCGGGGCATCGCGATGTACCGGCGTGGCCAGGGACGGGAGCGGCGCCTTCTCCTCGTGCTCCGGCGTCTTCACCCGCTTGCGCGCGATGCGCATGCGCTTCTGGTCGTAGGGGTTCAAGCCGCCCCGCACGTCCACGAACCAGGTCGCGGCGGCCAGGTCGAGCCATCCACGGCCGCGCTTCTCGATGTCGAAGAGCGGCGAGAGCATGATCACCAGCACGGGGCCGACGATCGGCACGATGAACGAGGCGTACGCGACGAGGTACCGGACCACGGCACCGCGCCAGAATCCCGGGCGCTCGAGAGTGCGGACGTTCACCGAGCGGATGCCGCAGATCGCCTTGCCGAGCGTCACTCCCTTGCGTCCGTGCAGCACGAGCTGGACCACCACATACGCGATCATCAGCCCCTGCGAGACCGCGGCGGCGACGATGAGCCACACCAGGTCGCCCCGGGCGAAGAACGTCTCCGCGTCGAACTCCCCCGACACCGCCTGAGCGAGCACGGGAGTCAGCGCGATGATGGCCGGAAGCGCGATGAGCACGGCCACCGTCCACTCGATGAGAGCGGCGAGAACACGCGCTCCCCGTCCCGCCGGTCGCAGCCCCAGCGACGCCGCGTACGCGGGGTCGGGGCGTCCGTGCGCGTCGAGCCCTTCGACCTCGGGAGCGTGGTCGTCGATCTCCCAGATCACTCCTGCTCTCCCTCGGCCTCGTCGACGGCGTGCGCAGTGTCGAGCAGAGGCAGGTCGCTCTTGCCGACCAGGCGCGAGGCGATCACGTGTTCGACCAGCCGCGCGCGACGGTTGGTCGCGAAGCTGCGCTGCCCACCGCGCATGCCGGGCACACCGATCCGGTCGAACTTGTCGCACACGTTGTCGAGTTTGCGGTTGAAGCGGGTGACCGTCCACCCGAGTCGCTCCGCGGCCTTCGCCGAGGTCGGGATCTCGCTCATGCCCGTGCCGTCCCTGCGCAGCTGCGGCTCGGCCAGCGCGAGGATGAGGAGCTTCTGGCTGAGGGTCAGCGGTACGTCTCCGATCGTCGATGCGCCGCCGTCGTCGTGCTCGCGTCTGGTCGCACGGAACGTCGGCTCGGCCGCGTGCAGGGTGAGCTCGTACGTCGTCGGTCCTGCGCTGAACACGACCGTGGTGGTCTCGAAGACCAGCGGAAGACGGGCGCCGGGCGCGAGCCATGCCTGCACTCCGCCAGCCGAGTCGGTCACGGTCGCCGTGAGGCGCGTGCCGACGTTCGACAGCCACCACAGCCCGTCGGCGTCGGTGATCTCCAGGAAGTGCCGGTGCAGGAACAGATTGTCGTCGAGTTCGAGGTCGCCCTCGCGTCCGACGATGAACCGCCCGCCTCGACGGACCGGGAAGTACTCCCCCGCGAACTCGACGGTCACACCGCCTTCACCACTCACTCCACGCACCCCCGCACGGTCTCGGACGCGCGCCCGTCGTCGCGTCGTAGCATCACGTCGATGCACACGGTTCCCGCTGTGGCAGGAAGGGTAGCGGTCGGATCCGGCGTCTGCTGCGGATCGACCTCGCCCGACACGGCCACCGGGGTCCAGATGTACGAGTCGCCGTCGAGCGGGCTCGGGTTCGTCCAGGTGAAGACGACCCGTTCGCCCTGCCGCGTCCCGGCGAGCTCGGTCACCTTCGGCACCACATCCGTGCCGACATCCTTCGGGTCGACGGCCTCGGCCGTCTCCTGCGGTTCGGGTGTGATCCCGGCGACCAGCAGGTTCAGACCGACGATCCCGCCGATCACGATCACGACGCCGGCGGCGGCGAGCCCGATCCAGAGGCCCTTGCGGCTGCGCGGCGCTTCGGGTGCGGCCGGAGCTGCGACGGGCGTGCCGGGCACCATCGCCGGCGGCACGGCAGCGTCGGGGGCGACCACCTGCGGGGCTCGGGCGATCGTCCGGTCATCGGCGCTCGGGGGCAGCGGCTGCGGCGGAGCAGGAGTCGGAGTCGGAGCACGCAGCTGCGTCTGCTCGACGGACGGCACGGACGATGTCTCGGCGAGTGGCGCGTCGAAGCGCGGGATGCCGGGCAGCACGGCCGGAGGCTCTTTGCGCTGCGTCGTCGCCGACGGGCGGGTGAACGATGCCACGTCGGGGTCGATGCTGACGATCTCGCGCACCCGCGTGAGGCCGTCGCCGTCGTCGTCCAGATCCTCCGCCGGCGGGTGGTCGTCGACGATGTCGATCGGCGTCACCGAATGCGAGAGCTCGATCTGCACCTTCTGCAGTGCCCGCGCGAACGCCACGGCGCTCGGGAAACGATCGTCGGGGTTCTTCGCCATCGCGCGCTCGAGGAGGCGCTGCAGGCTCTCGGGCGAGTCCGGCCGCTTCAGCGAGGGGAGAGCTGCACGCTCGATGCGCTCGATGAGGTCGGCGCTCGAGTTGCGCTCCCCCGGACGCTCGAACGGCGAACGGCCGGCCAGAAGGGTGTACAGCGTCGCTCCGAGGGCCCATACATCCGTTCGGGGTCCGCTCTGCGGCGGCTCGGCGAACGATTCGGGGGGCGACCACGGGATCGACATCCCCGACGCCTCTCCCGTGGCTCCGGTGGTGGACGCGATGCCGAAGTCGGTGAGCGCCGGCCTGTTGTACTCGGTGACCAGGATGTTGGCGGGCTTGATGTCGCGGTGCAGCACACCGGCGCGGTGCGCTGTCTCGACGGCACCGGCCACCTGCACACCGACCCGCAGCGCCTCGGCCACCGAGAACGGGTCCTTCCGCGCGCGCAGCTGGAGGTTGGGCCGGGGGCAGTACTCCATCACCAGGTACGGGCGTCCGTCTCCGGCGACCCCTGCCTGGTAGATCGTCACGATCGCGGGGTGCGTGGAGAGCATCGCCATGACGTTCGCCTCATCCGCGAACTCCTGGGCGGCGCCGCTGGAGATGCGATCGGCGAGCAGCACCTTCACCGCGACCCGGCGGCGGGGCATCTCCTGCTCGTAGAGGAAGACGTCGGCGAAGCCGCCGGTGCCCAGCGGCTCGACGTAGGTGAAGCCGGGAAGGTCCGGCGGCGGGGAGGGGCGACGCGTCACGGCAGATCCTCGAAGGCGACCGTGACACCGTCGCCGAGGTCGACGACGTCGCCGGAGAGCACCAGCGTCTGCTCGCCGGGGTGCAGCCGCACGGGGTCGGCTCCCGGCCGCAGCAGGGTGGACCCGTTGGTGGTGTGCAGATCGATGACCACCACGGTGTCGCCCTCCGGCCGTACTTCGAGGTGGCTGCGCGAGATGTCCTGCTGAGGGCTCTCGACGGCGATGAGATGCGGAAGATTCGCGCCGCTCGCCCGCGTCGACCGCGGGCGGCGCCCGATGATCACGGTGCGATCCAGAGCCGTCTCCTGCCCTGTGGACAGGCGGATGCGGCCGACGGAGGCCGCGGCCGGTGCCGGGGCGACATCGAGCACCTCCGTCGGGGCGTCACTGGAGACCGGCGGCTGCTGGCGGAGCGCGCGGAGGTCTGCGGCCGAGATCGTCGCGCCGTCGTGGTCGCCCTCGACGGCGATCGGCGCGGCCGGTGTCGCCGCCCCTCCGACGGAGTGCACCGTGGCGCCCCACAGCTGGTCGAAGTCGTCGTCGACCGGCGGAGCGAGTGTCACCTCGGTGGGCGGCAGGAAGGCATCGTCGATGACGGGGAGCGGTTCCTCGGGCTCCGGCTCCGGCTCCGGCTCGGGAGCTGCCACCGGCTCCGGCGCGGGCTCGGGCTCGGCCACCGGCTCCGGCGCGGGTTCAGGAGCCGCGACCGGCTCCGGCGCCGCGACGTTCGCGGCCGGCGCGGACTCCCCGACGACCGGGGCAGGGCCGAGGATGGAGGGGAGCGGATCGGCATCGCTCGGTTCGAGCTCGGCGCTCACAGCCGCCGCCCGGACGATTCCGCTCTGCACGGGCAGACCGTCGGCGTCGGCATCGGCGCTCTCGACCGTGATCTCGACCTTCGTCGCACCGCCGAGGTAGCGCTCGTTCCAGGTGGTGACATCGGCGCCGGAGAGCTCGAACGACTCCGAGCCGGTCTCCACACTCGCGGTGACCGCCCCCCGCAGGGCGATCCGCATGTCCGACCCTTCGGCGACGGCCGCGACGAACGAGGGCAGCGAAGTGAACGAGACCCCCGACTGCGCGGTGAGCACATCGACAACGGTCGCGAGCGTCTTCTCCTCCGGCAGGCGCTCCCACAGCCGCGCGACGACATCGCCTGGCACCTCGGGCGGGAGGGCGACGAGCGCTCCCGGGATGACGATCAGGTACCACTGTCCCGGTCGGTAGCTGGTCTGCATCAGCGAACCCCTCCTGCTGCGGCTTCTCGTGGACGTGTGTCCTGGTCGATGTCCGTATCGGTGGCCATCAGCGTCCCCGGTCTCGAGGCGACGGAGACGGCGTCGATGACGAGCACCGTGATGTTGTCCCTGCCCCCGGCGCTGACGGCCTCGTCGATGAGCACGTCTGCCGCACGCTGCGGGTCCTTCTCGGCGATCAGGATCTCGCGGATGCGGGCGTCGGCGACCTCGGAGGTGAGGCCGTCCGAGCACACCAGCATCCGGTCGCCGAGCTCGGCGGGGAACATCCAGTAGTCGGCGTCGCCCGTGCTGCTCGCGCCGATCGCCCGCGTGATGATGTTGCGGCGGCGGTCGGAGACGGCATCCTCGACCGTGAGCTCACCCGATTCGATCAGCTCCTGCACCACGGAATGGTCCACCGTGATCTGCTCCAGCTCGCCGTCTGCGAAGCGATAGGTGCGCGAGTCGCCGATGTTGAGTGCGAGCCAGTAGCCCATGCCGTCGACCGAGGCGACGAACACACCGCTGAGTGTCGTACCTGCGCGGCCGTTGCCCGAGGTGGACAGCTCCTCGACACTCTCCCTCGCCAGGGAGAGTGCCAGACGCACGTCGTCGAGTTCGAGCGCGGACCGACCGATGTAGCGCGCGAACTCCGCGATCACGGCGGCGCTCGCGCGCTCCCCCGCTTCGTGCCCACCCATTCCGTCGGCGACCAGGAAGATCGGCGCCGATGCCAGATGCGCGTCCTCGTTCAGCGCTCGCCGGAGTCCCGGATGCGTGGCCGACCCGGTCGAGACGACCAATCCCGGCCTCATGCGTATCCGCCGATCGTGACGATGCGGTCGCCGATCTCGATGGCGTCGCCCAGTCGCACCGGGACGCGCTGCCCCGCGGGACAGGCGATCCGCTGGCCTGCGCGGACGATCGTCATGCCGTTCGTGGAGTGTCGGTCCATCACCCAGCCGCCCGAGGTCTCGGCCGCCGCCTCGAAGTGCGTCTTCGAGAGCGAGAGCGTCTCGTCGCGCACGGGCACGAGCGTCGCTCCCTCTTCCGGTGCGGGGTTGCGCCCGAACACCGTGCGGCGGGAGACGGAGACACGCGTCCCGTCGTCCCACGTGAAGACGAGCCGGTGTCCCGGAACACTGATCCTGGTGTCCTCGAGGTCGTCCTCCTCGGTGGTGCGCGACGCGGCAGGCGCCGCGGGGGCGGCAGGCGCGGCGGGCGGACTCATCGGAGCCGCAGGCTGCTGCTGGATCGTCTCGTCGAGCGCAGGTGAGGGTGCGGTCTCGGGCTCGGGCGCTGGGCGTGCGGGAGCATCCTGCGTGATGCCGGGGACGAAGGCGATGAGGGATCCCGCGTCGGCGACCGGTGCCGCGGGAGCGGCCGGTCGCGGAGGGATCGAAGCGGAGGGCGGCGTGGCGGGAGCCGGCGCCGGAGCCGGAGCAGGAACCGGCGCGGGACCCGGAGTCGGGGCCGGAGCCGAGGCAGGAGCAGGCTGCGGGAGTCCGGGGATCGCCGGTGCGGGCGTCGGGGCCGCGGCCCCGGATCCGGTCGAGGCGGGGACCGCGGTCGTCGCGGTGGCGGGTGCAGGCACGCGCGCGTCCACCATGAGGGAGCCGGCCACCTTGTCGTGCCACCCCTGGTACCGACCGGAGCCGTCGAACAGCGGCGTGAAGTAGCCCACGACGATGGCGGCGGCGAGGCCGAAGATGACGTTGCGCAGCAGCGTCCGTCCGAAGCCGAGGCCGCTCCCGTCCGTCGCCGAGAGCAGCCGAAGGCCCTGGGCGCGCATGCCGATCGAGCCGGTGCCCGCCTGCATCACGGTGTAGACGACGAACCAGCCGAGAAGGATCAGGCTCACGACCGGACCCCCGATCAGCAGGACTCCGACACTGCCCTCGAGGCTGCCGGTGAGCGAGGCGCCGACCAGGAGTCCGCCGCCGAGCACGATCGCGAGGCCCCCGGCGATCAGGGCGTCGATGAGGTAGGCGACGGCGCGACGGGAGACCGGCGCGATCTGGTCGGTCGCGGGCTGCGTCATGAGGTCTCGCTCTCGGAGGACGGGGGCGTCGTGCTGTTCTTGATGGTGCCAGGTTCACTGCGGACGCGCACGGCCGCCGCTTCCTTCAGATTCTGGAATCCGTTCGAGATGGCCGTGCCGCCGACCAGCGAGCGGATGCTCAGTCGCGCCTGAAGACGCTTCCAGAAGCCGGCTTCCTTGCCGAGGCCGCCCACGATGTCATCGACCTCGTGCCAGAAGGAATCGACGTCCTCCTGGCTCGGCTCGGCGGGACCGAACACGTCGGCATCGGCCCGCTCGGCGAGGGCGGTGACCTGCGGAACCGTCAACGAAGACGCCACGACCACCGCCTCCTCGATCCGCGTGCCGCCGGGAGGGATGCGCGCGCCGTAGTCCACGGCACGGTCGGTGAGCTCGTCCCATCCCCCGCTGATGCGGTCGGCGGTGCGTGCGGCCGCGCGTCGGGAACGACGCTTCGCCGCCTTCCACGCACCGATCACGATGAACGGCGATGCCAGGAGTGCGATCACTCCGAGGGAGATGCCACCGATCACGAGGATCGCGCCGATGATGCCCGCGATGTTGAGACTCTCGTCCTCGCCCTCGCGGTCGTCGGGCAGCGTGGGCGGCAGGTCGACGGGCTCCTGCGGCGGAGGCGGGGGCTGCAGCACCTGCGGCTTCGGGTCGACGCGCGGCTTGGTGTTCTGATCGTTCGGCACCTGGTCTTCGGGAGGGGTGGGGTTGAAGGCGATCCACCCGAGCCCCTCGAAGTTGACCTCGACCCAGGCATGCACGTCGTCGCCGGTGGCAGCGAACGTGGCTTCTCCCGCGTTCTCCTCGTCGGGGTAGTAGCCCATGACCACACGAGCGGGGATGTCGACCTGTCCGGCGAGCAGGGCCATCGCCACGGCGTACTGCTCGTCGTCGCCGATCATCTGCTCGCCGCCGACGAGGGTCGAGATGCGCTCGGCGGTGTGTCCAGCCCGGGAGATGACCTCCCCCTCGAGCCCGTGGCTGAAGAAGCCCTCCTTCGCCAGGAAGTTCTCGAGGGCGCGCACCCGCTCGATGGGCGTCTCCGCGCCGACCACCGTCTCGGCGGCGAGGGCTGTGAGCTCCTCCGGCACGTTGCTCGGCTTGGGCATCGAGACCTTGCCGAACGGCACCTCGGCGAGCTGCTCGTCGTCGGGAATGTTCGGCATCACGGCGTCCACCGTGTACTCGTCGCCCTTCGTCAGCTTCGTGGTGGAGACGGCAGTGCCCGTCTCGGTGTTCACGTAGGTGCCGCGGCGCAGCTGCTCGGCGTCATCGCCGGAGAACCTGATCTCGGACAGCTCGCCCGCGGTCGGCATCCACACACCGCGATAGGCACCGATCTCGACGTTGAGCGTCACCGGGACGCCCTCGGCATCCGGTGACATGTTCGAGCGCAGCGGGCTGAAGGCGCTCGACGAGGTGGGTCCGCCGTCGGTGACGTTGTAGACCATGCCGTCGAACTGATCCATGACGGCCGTGCGGATCCGCGCGCCCTTGGGCAGTCCCTGCACCGTGAAGAGCGTCTCGTCCGCCTCATCGCGCACGTTCTTGCGGAACGCCTGCAGGGGGCTCGGGTAGTCCCGGATGTCGAACGGCGGGATGATCACGTCGCGGAACACGTGCCTCGGCTGCGCCGGGTTCGCGACCGCGCTCGTGGCCACCCCCGCACCACCGGCGATCGTCAGCACGGCCACGCCGGCGAGCAGACGACGCGTGCGCATGTGCGAGGCCCTGGAGGGGTCGACCTCGCTGACGGAGATCGCCGTGTTCTGCGGCGCCCACAGCTGGCGAAGCGCGAGCCAGGACATGCTCACGACCGCGAACACGAGTCCCTGCACCAGCGGGAACGCGGGTTCAGGGGTGCCGAGGGCGATCACGAGCATGAGCAGCACGCCGGCCGGGATCAGCGCCCAGGCCACCTGCGACAGGCGCAGCGCGAGCGACGCGGTCACCGTCGTGAACACCAGCGCCAGGAGGAAGGGGACCACGAGGTGACCGTCCGCCGCGGCCACGGGCGCCACCGTGGTGAGCATCTGCTTCCACGCGGTGACCGTCCCGAGCGCGAGCTTCTGCAGCGTCTCCAGCGTCGGGATGAAGCCGAGGATCGAGGTCTGCGGCAGGGCGAACGCGCCGCCGAACACGAAGTAGGCGGCGAGCGTGAGGCCCGCGATGATCAGGATGCCCCAACGGCGCCAGGTCGTGACCGCCGCGATCGCGAGGCCGAGCACGACGCCGCCGACCACGGCGGGGAGGAAGGACGGACCGGCGAACGTCGGCCAGAAGCCGACCAGTGCGGTGACCACCAGGAGAGCGGAGGCACCGAGATCGAGGATCCAGCGACGCACGGGAAGACCGGCGAACGCGGCGGAGGATGCGGTCATGCGAGCACCTTCTGCAGGGCGAGGGGGATCTGCTCCAGCGCACCGACCGTCACGACATCGGCATCGCCGATGCGGCGCAGGGCCGGAGCGGAGGCGGTGGTGTCGGCGACGACCACGAGCACGCGGGCGCCGAACGGAAGACGCGCACAGGCGAGACGGAGGTCGTCGGGCTTGACCCGCGCCCCGCACACGAGCACCACGACGCTCGCGAGCGGCATCGTCGCCGACACCACTCCGGCGAGCTCGGCGATGCCGCCCTCCTTGGGCTTGCTGTTCTCGACGGCCGAGAGGGAATCGAGCAGCTGCTTGCCCGTGCCTGCCGGCAGCTCGCGCCCCTGCACCCGCATGTCGACGCGCTGCGAGTCGCGGAGAGCACGCAGGCCGATCGACCCTGCGGCCGAGACTCCCAGCTCGAAGTCGTCGGGGGTGGCGTAGTCGGCGAGGGAGCGCGACAGACCGATCACGAAGTGCGAGCGCCGGGTCTCCTCGTACTGCCGGACCATCATGGTGCCGGTGCGGGCCGTCGAGCGCCAGTGCACGTGGCGGAGGTCGTCGCCCGGCTGGTACTCGAGCAGGGCGTGGAACGACACGTCGTCGCGGGACAGGTCGGCGGCGGGAAGACCCTCGAGGTCGCGCAGGTATCCGAGGGACTGGCCGTCGAACAGCACCGTGCGCGGGTGCACGAAGAGGTCGACGGGGTCGTCGCGACGGTGCGCCCGCTCGAACAGGCCGAGGGGGTCGCCGCGCACGACGCTCACAGGGCCCACCTTGACCACACCGCGCTTCTGGGTCGGGATCGCGAAGAGCTCCTCCGCCTCCTCCCCCGGCGCGAGCCGCTGGATGCCGAACTCGCCGCGCCCCGAACCGACAGGGAGCACCACTCGCGACGGCAGGATGGCCCTGCTGCCGCGGTTCGCGAGGGTCAGGGCGCCGACCGCGCGCTCTCCCACGACGACGCGGGTGCGGGCGAGGTCGAGGGCGACGTCGTAGGCGGTGCGGCCGATGAGGAACAGCGCGCACAGGGCGACGGCGATCGCGATGACGACCGCGGCGATCGTGAACTCCGACCACCCGGCGATCTGCCCGAGCACCCAGAAGCCGACCGCGAGCGCCATCAGCACCCACGCCAGCGGGCGGATGGCGGAGGTGATCTTGCGGAGGCGCGTCAGGGCGCGCGCACCGAGGACGGCCGCGATGTCGCGCCATCCGGCGTCGCGCTCCGTCTGCGGCGTCGACGCCGGAAGGGCCTCCGCGGTCATCAGGCCGCCGCTCTGGCCTGGGGGGCCGCAACGGCGTCGAGCACGCGGGCGATGACGGTGTCGCTGCTGGTGCCGGCGAACTCTGCCTCGGCGTCGAGCAGCAGACGGTGCTGCCACACCGGGCGGGCGAGCACCTTGATGTCGTCCGGGAGCACGAAGTGGCGTCCCTGAGCTGCGGCCCAGACCTTGGCGATGCGGATCATCGCGATCGCACCGCGCACCGAGACGCCGAGGCGGATGGCGCCGTCTTCGCGAGTCGCCTCGGCGAGCTCTGCCACGTAGCGGAGCACGGCGGGCTCGACGTGCACCGTCGCCGCGAGGTCGGCCATGTCGGCGACGGCACTGGTCGTGATGATCGCGGACAGACCTGCCGACGGGTTGCGGTCGGAGGCGCCGGCGAGGATGCTCTCGGTCACCGCGAGGTCGGGGTATCCGATCGAGGTCTTGATCAGGAAGCGGTCGAGCTGCGCCTCGGGCAGCTTGTAGGTTCCCGCCTGCTCGATGGGGTTCTGCGTGGCGATCACGAGGAACGGGCGCCCGGTCTCGTGAGTGACGCCGTCGACCGTGACGCGCGACTCCTCCATGACCTCGAGGAGTGCCGACTGGGTCTTCGGCGACGCGCGGTTGATCTCGTCGGCGAGCACGATCGACGCGAAGATCGGGCCCTTGTGGAACTCGAAGCGGTGCGACTGCTGGTCGTAGATCGTCACACCGGTCACGTCGGACGGCAGCAGGTCGGGGGTGAACTGGATGCGCGTGCTGGTGCCCTGCACGGTCGCGGCCAGCGCCTTGGCGAGGCTGGTCTTGCCCGTACCCGGTGCGTCCTCGAGGAGCACGTGCCCCTCGGCGAGCATCGAGGCCAGCACGAGGCCGACGATCTCCTGCTTGCCCTGCACGGCCTTGTCGATGTTCTCGACGAGGCGCTGGAAGGTGCCCTGGAACCAGGCGGCCTGCTCGGGGGTCATTGTCATGAGTGTGTCGTTCCTTGTTGTTGTTCAGAACCGGTGTTCACAGCGCGGATGGGGAGACGGGTCATTGCCAGAGGCGGTGCTCGAAAGCGGTGCCGTTGACCATCACCCAGGCCTCGATCACGCCACGGCGGTTGCCGAGGTAGCAACTGAGCCGGCCGCCGTAGTTGCCGTTGCCGTCCATGGTGATCGAGTACGGTCCACCCCAGACTCCGCCGTACGTCGCGTCGTTGTTGTTGCACCGCACGGAGATGGTCTGCCCCGGATCGAAGTCCTGAGCGTTCAGGTAGAAGTACGCGCAGGTGCCGTCGTTGCAGTTCGGCTGGCCGTTCGCGTTGCCGGTCGAGGTGACCCAGGCGCGCGGATTGGGCTTCGGGCCCGACGTGCCTGCTTCGCTCCGCGTGATCTTCTGCCCCGCGTCGTCCGTCACCTCGACGTCGATCGTGTGGCGCTGGCTGTAGCCGTCGCCCACGGTGGTGCTTCCGTTCGCACCGACGTGCGTCCACCCGCCGCCGTCGATCCGGATGCGCACGACCTTGATCCCCCGTCCGTTGGCCGAGACGTTCGCGTTCCATCCGAACGTCACGCTCTTCGGGTTCGAGTTCACCGTCACCGAGGGCTGCCTCAGCGGTCCGTAGGGGTTGCCGGACATCTGGTTCGAGGCGTCGCTCGAGTAGGTCTGGCCGTCGACCGTCGAGACGGCACGGACCCGCACGTTGTAGTTCGTGCCGTTCGAGAGGCCGGTGATGACGTTGTTGCCCGGCATCGCCGCCCAGTTGTCCCCGATGGAGTACTGGTACTGCACCTCGTTCCGCGACGCACCGTTGAGCGCGCCGGGAGACCAGGTGAGCGTGAGCGACCGATCGCCTTCGGCGACGTTCGACAGCGAGGGCGCACCCGGCTTGTTCACACCGCGGCGCGGTGCCGACATCGGGCTCCATTCACCCCAGCCCGCCTTGTTGTTCGCACGGATGCGGTACGTGTACGGCGTCTCCGAGGTCGGGACCTTCACCGCCTGCGACCTGGCGTCGGCTCCCGGCGTGATGGTGTTCCGCAGCGTGCCGCCCTCCCACACCTGCAGCTGGAACGAGTCGATCGGGTCGCCGTTGGCGTTCCCCGGCACCCAGTTCACCTGCATCTGCGCCTCGGTGCCCACGCCCTGCAGCTGTGTGACGGTGGGCGCGGCGGCGGGCATCGGCGGCCCCGCGGGCACCTCGGAGGCCGACCAGCCGCTCCAGCTCGACGGCTCGGGCGCGCGGTTGTGGGCCTGCACGCGCACCTGGTAGATGCCGCCGTTCTCGAGGCCCTCCCAGGTCATCGAGTTCCCGGTGGCCTGCTTCTGCGAGACCCCGGACGGCGGAGCCGGCGAGATCTCCAGCGTGTAGCTCTCCACCGGAGAGCCGGGAGTGGTCGGGGTGGCCCACGCGACCTTGAGCGACTTGTCGCCGAAGGTCAGCGTCGGCGGGGTCGGGGTGTCGGGACGGGCATCAGGACGGGCGACCGCCGAGGTGCCGGACGGCTTCGACTCGCCCACCCGGTTGGTCGCGGTCACCTGGAAGGTGTATTCCACGTTGTTGGTGAGGCCGTCGAGCGTGCACGTCGTCGAGCGGCATTCCTTCGAGTACGGGCTGCCGCCGACCGACTTCACCGTGTACTTGGTGATCTCGGCGCCGTTGTTCGACGGTGCGCCGTAGGAGACCACGACGGTGCGGTCCTGCACGCTCGACACCAGCGGGGTGCCCGGTGCCTCCGGCACGCCCTGCACGGTCACGATGATCTGGCCGTTGGCCTCGCGGTCGGGGTCCTTCGTCGCATCCTGGATGCGGTAGCGCACGACCATGGTCCCGACGAAGCTGGGGTCGGGAGTGACGACGACCTGATCGCCCTTCACGGCCGCGCCGCCGGAGCCCGACTCCGTGGCAGCCGTCATCAGCTTGAGCGGCGTCTCCGGGAACGGGTTGTAGTCGTTCGCGAGCACGGGCACCGTGATGCTCTTGCCCTGATCCGCTTCCGAGATCGTGTCGGTGTTCGCAGCAGGCAGCGGGCGGGTCGAGGCGCCGACGCGCACGGTCACCGTACCTTCGACGGCTTCCGTCGTCCCGTCGGTGATCTCCAGCTTCAGGGAGGACACCGTGCCCTTCTCGACGTCGGACGAGGCCTCGACGAGCAGCTTCGAGCCGTCGATCTTGGCGGTGATGCCCTTGCCCGCGCCGCTGACGTACTTGTACCTGTGCTTGCCCTCGTCCTCCGGATCGGGGTCGGTCGTGAGGGCGGCCAGGTCGAGCGTCGATGCCTTCTCGCCCGGAGCGACGATGACCTCTGCGCCCGTGAACACCGGCTGCTGGTTCTCCGGGGGCAGCACGTTGATCGGGATGCTCAGCGTCGCCGTGCGGCCCTCGGGGTCGTCCGGCCCCGTGCCGTCGGTGACCTCGAACGTGAGCGAGTCCTGCCCGAAGTATCCCTCGGCCGACGTGTACACCAGGGTGGTCTCGTCCTTCACGAGGTCGTCGCCGTTGGCGTACACGGCGTTCACCTTGGCATGCTCGGTGATCCGCGCGGTCCCCCCGCCGGCGACGGTGACGAACTTCGAGAGCGGGATCTCCCTGGTCTCGCCGCTCATGACCTCGAGCGGCTTGGTCGAATCCAGGATCGGCCGCAGGTCGGACTCGGCCGGCACGAAGATGAACGCGGATGCGGCCAGATCGTCCTGATCGGTGATCGTGTAGCGGATGAGCTGCAGCTGCTCGGTGACGGTGACCCGCACCTTGCCGTTCTCCAGCTGGGTCGCGCCTTCTCCGAGCACGAGCTTCAGGCGATCGGTGGTTCCGTCCGGGTCCTCGTCGTTCTTGAGGATGTCGAGGTCGGCACTCATCGTGCCGTCGGTGAGGTCGGTCGGCCGCACACGGTCGTCACGCGCGACGGGCGCCTGCAGCGGGACGTCCTCGTCGACGGTGATCTGCAGCGCCGCGGTCGCCTCGGCGCCCCTCGCGTCACGGATCGTGTACTGCAGCGACGTCTCGAGCTCGCGGTTCGGCGCCTGCACCAGCACCCGATCACCCGAGACGCGGGCCGTGATGCCCGTCTCGGTCGGAACTTCGAGGCCGTCCTTCACGAGGATGATCTTGTCGCCCTCGGGGTCGGAGTCGTTCAGCATCACCGGCACCGAGATCTCGCGACCCGGCCGCACGACCACGGCATCCTTCACCGCGAACGGTCTCTGATTGATCTGCTCGCCCGGTGCGATGCCCACCCGGATCGTGGCGATGCCCTCCTTGCCGAGGCGGTCGCGCACGCGATAGCGGAACACGTCGACACCGGAGGAGTCGTCGAACGCCTCGTACGTGAAGTAGTTCTGCGCCGTCTCGGTGATGCGCCCCTTCTGCGGGCTGGAGGCGATATCGATCAGCTCGACCGAGTCGCCGTCGGCGTCGATGCCGTCGAGAGGGACGGCGATGTTCGCGGTCGACCCGGCGAGCACGCGGGCCACCAGGTCCTGCGGGCGCGGAGCGGCGTTCGTCTCCTCGTCGACCGGAAGGATCTGGATCGTGACGTAGCCGGCGTCCTTCTGCTGGCGCGAATCGACCGCCTCGTAGGTGAGGTAGACGGTCTTCGCGACGGGTCCGGCCTTGAACCGGATCGTGTCCTGCGAGACGAACGCCTCGCCGTCCTCCGGGTCGACCAGCGGCTCGACCAGCTCGGGAACGACGTGCATGACGTCGTCGTTCGGGTGCGTGTCGTTGTCGAGCACCGGGATGGTCACGACATCGCCCGCACGCACGATCGCCGTGTCGTCGTTCACGACGGGTTGCAGGAGCTTGTCCGGCGCGGGGATCGGGATGACCACCACCTCGCCCTCCGCCGACTTGGAGCCGTTGGAGATGCGGTACTTGATGCGCGCCTGGTCGGTGAGCGAGCCCTGATCGGTGATGCGAAGCGTCTCGTGGTTGATGACCGACACGGAGATGCCCGAGTCGTCGTCGATCGAGACGGACTGCACCACCAGGATGCCGCCGGCGGGGTCGACGTCGTTCGCGAGCACGCCGATGAGCACATCGCCGCCCGTCGGCAGCAGCGCCACGTCGCGCACGGCGACCGGAGGGAGATCCGTCTCGCTCGCCTCGAGCACGTCGACGCGCACGATCCCCTCGCCGTTCTCGGGGCCGGCGGTCGCCAGGTACAGCACGTAGTAGGTGCCGGGAGCATCAGCGGTGAAGGAGAAGGTCTTGTTCGGCCCGTCCGTGACGATGGTCGCGCCGGGAACCTCGTTCACGCGGCCGAGTCGCAGCAGCTCGCGCCCCGAACTGGTGTCGTTGGCCAGCGGTGCCACGGTGACCTGCTCGCCGACGCGGGTCACGACGTGATCGGCGTTGGTCTTGGGCTTGGTCGAGCCCTCCGGTCGGACATCGAGGGTCACCGTCGCGGTGGCGCTCTCCCCGTATCCGTCGGCGACGGTGACCTGCACGTCCTTGCGTCCCTGCTGGCTCGCGGTCGCCTTGTACGTGATCTGGCCGTCGGTGCTGAAGTCGACCTCGTCGCCCGGCGCGGGGACGACCTCCTTGAGGTAGACATCGTCGCCCTCGGGGTCGATCCAGTCCGGGAGGATGTTGTACGAGATCGTTCCGCCGGTCTCCACGGTGAGACTGGTGTGCCGTTTGGGCACCGGAGCGGTGTTCACGCTCTTGTCGTACACGGTCAGCGTGACCGCTGCCGTGTCCTTCCCGCCGCGACCGTCATCGGCCTCGTAGGTGAAGGTGGTCGACCCTGTCGCGTCCTCGTCTACCGCGATCTGCAGGGATCCGCCGTTCTGCACCTGCTGGATCGTGCCGAGGGCGGGCTGGGCCTCGGCGAGGGTCGCGACCAGGACGTCGCCATCCGGATCGTTGTCGTTGTCGAGCACGGGGAGCATCGTCGTCACGCCGGGGCGCACACCGAACGTGTCGTCCTCGGCGATCGGAGGGGTGTTCTCCTCCTTGCGCTCGGGGAGCGTGGTCTCGACGGTCTCCTCGGTCGAGTCGTCCTCGTTCTCGGTCTCGCCCTCCGGCGGGGTGAGGTCGTTCCAGTTGTCGACGCGCTGCAGGCTCTCGTTCGCCAGCCAGGCCGCTCCGCCCACCGCGTCGTTGAGGATGATGACGTCGCGGTTGACGCGGAACACGAGGCTCTTCGAATCCTCGGCGCCGTCGACGTTCGCGTTGACGTCGTTCGCCGACCCCGGGCATTCCCGGATGAACGTGGCCGTTCCTGCCCATGCGCCGTAGGTGCAGCCGCGCAGCCACACCGGCGCCGCCGGCACGCCGTCGCCACCCGCCTCGACCTCTGTCGGCTCGCCGCCGTCGAGGGGAACGCTCACCAGTGCGTTCGCGGTCGAGACCGCCACCGCGTCGGTGTTCTCGGAGGCCTGCTGCAGAACGGCCTTGTCCGCGCCGGGGATCTCGGTGCGGACGCCGCCCGGGGAGGTCACGACGCCGGCAGCGCGATCCAGCACGACCGGGGTGCGACCCACGGCGGTGATCGCGGGCTTGGCGGACGCGTCGAGTTCGCCGACCGACGCGGCGGAGGCGTCGAGCGCCTCCCCCTCGTTGTCGACGGGGACGGTGACCACCTCGCCGCGCTCCGGGGCGAGTCCGAAGACGGTGCCGTCCTTGGCCACGGCGACATCGGCGCCAGCGCCCAACTCGGCCACCGGCTCGTTGACCTCGGCCTCGAAGGACGCAACGCCCTGCGCCGGCACGACCCAGAGCTCGCCGGTCTTCTGATCGAGGATCGCAGCCGTGCGGTTGCCCAGTGCGACCTTCGAGGAGGACGGGACCTTCGCCGAATCGCCGAGCGAGACGCGTGCAGGATCGACGGCTGTGAGTGTCGACGCGTTCTCGTCGACGACCAGGATGTTGTTCGTGTCCTGCAGGATGTCGTAGTTCTCACCCGTGGTGCGCAGCCCGCCGTCGAGCACCGTCGACTCGTGGTTGAAGTGCCCCACGAGAAGGCTCGACGTCTTGGTGATCCAGACGCCGCCGTCGTTCAGATCGACCTTGGTGGTCGGGAACCCCTCATAGGTGAAGGCCATCGTGGTGATGGCGATCACGCCCACGGTGACACCGGCCGCTGACGCCAGCGTCTTCGGTCGTGCGCGCATCCATGACAACGCCTTCATACCCGGTTCCCCCCCAGGGTGACACTCTCTGTTCTCCTCGATCGCGACCCGACGGGCCCACGAAGCACCCGTTCATCCTAACTGCGTCCTGGAATACCGCTCGATGGGGAGTTTTGCCCATCGAGCGGGGCGACGTCGAGAAGACCTCGAAGCCGCCCCGCCGATGGAGCATGAGGGCGCGTGCGTCAGCTGCGACCTCGACGCCGTCGGAGGACGAGCGCGCCACCGAGGCTCAGAAACAGCAGAGCGCCGCCGACGAGGTACCAACCGGGTGCACCGCCCGTCGTGGCGAGGTCACCGCCCGTGGACGATGCATCCGCTCCGCCACTGGATCCCGAGCCGGGGGCTGTGCCCGTCCCCGTTCCCGGTGCGACGCCGCCGGAGCCGTCCCCGGCGCGGGTGACCGTGATCGGCGCGGTCGCCTCGGTCCCGTCGGGGAGGATCACCGCCAGTGTGTGCGCACCGGCCGGCGTCTTCGCGGGGATCGTGACAGCGGTCCGGAACGACCCGTCGGCATCGGCGGTCGCGACGCCCACCCGTACCGGTGTGGAACGCAACTCGATCGCGAGCTCCGCAGCCTCGGGGAATCCGGTTCCGGAGATCGTGACCCGGCCTCCGGCCGCGACCGTCTGCGTGCTCAGCGCCACAGCCGGGTCGACGGGATCGACCGGGTCCACCGGGTCCACCGGATCCACGGGGGCGTCGGTGGGACGCGGGATGTCGACGTGCTTGATCTCCGTCGCTCCGGCCGTCGAGAAGGAGTACACCGTGACGCGCACGCGGTCGTCGTACAGTGCGGCGCGCAGCCCGACGGGGTCGGCACCGCCGACGGCCTTCTCCTCCCAGTCCCCGCTCGGTCCGTACATCGTGGTGACGGCTCCGGTGTTCACGACCGTGGGGCCGCTGGCGCGCGTCGGATCCGGCCGCAGCTCTGTACTCCAGTCGTTCAACGTCGGCGACCAGTGCGTGTGGCTGTTGAACATGATGACGTTCGGGTTCTGTGCGAGCAGGGCGGCGAACCGGGCCTCCTCCTGCCCGAAGTCGTTCTCGTAGAACCGCGCGTACGATCCGGAGACCGAGTACGGCAGCAGGTGGTGCGAGAAGAGCAGCACCGGCTGGTCCTGGGCGCGCCAGTGGGCGAGCCGATCACGCAGCCAGGTGAACTGCTCCTCGCTGAAGTCGACGAACGGGCCTGCGCCGGTCTTCGCCGTGTAGTCGTAGAACTCGCTGCCGATCCAGATCAGGGGAAGCTGACCGTCCACGAGCACCTCACCCCACAGCCCACCCTGGCCACCGATGTCGCGCATCCCCGTCGAATCGAGGAAGCGCTCCCGGTACACCGCCGATCCCTCGCTGCCGTAGTACTCGTGATTGCCGATCGTCGAGACGACCGTGCCGTACTCGCCGCCGCCACCCGCCGCGAGCGCCGACAGATAGGAGGTGTAGTTCGCGGTCGATCCGTTGCTGACCAGGTCGCCGTTGGACACGAGCACGTCCGCCGTCTGCGCCATCGCGCGGAACCCCGGCAGCACGTTCTGGCTCAGTCTCGTCGTCGCCCCCTGCACGTCGCTGAAGATGTCGACCACGGTGTTGGCCTCGACTCCTTCGGCGAGTGCCGCGAGCGGGCGCACCACCTGCACGTCGTCGAGCATCCACGATCCCGCGGCGCCGGGGGCGTCGAAGACGAACCGCAGGGTCATCGCGGATGCGCCCGCCGGCACCGTGACCGGCAACCGGAGCTGCGCTGACTCCTCGTCGGCATCGGAGAGCTCGCGCAGCACGGTCTCCGTTCCCTCGTCGAACACCGCCGTCACGGTGCCATGTTGGGTTCCGCCCCTCTTGCGGTAGTGGCTGTCGAGGCGCACCTCCAGCGCATCCCCCGCCTTCACGGCGATCGGAGAGGAGGCGAGGCTGCCGGCGAATGCCCCGCTCGTCGCCTCCGCCACGGCGATCCGCCCCGAAGCGCGGGTGAATGCGTGTCGGCGATCGGTGCCGTACTGGGCGATCACGCTGTCGAGGTTCGACAGCGTCCACGCCCCCTCGCTCGTCCAGCTGTCCGTCTCGAAACCGTCGAACCAGAGCAGCTGCTCGGTGGTCGAGGTGTCCGGGTCATCGGCGGCGAGCACGGTGATCACGAGCCGGGTCGACACGATGCCGGCCCCACCGAGAGACAGCGTCACCGAGCCGGGCGCGAGGTCAGCGGGCAGCGCGACCGAGAACGACGTCTCCCCCGCGGCGTCAGCGACCGGGATACCGGGAACCGCCGCCCCGGCATCGCCGAACGACGCCGTCAGCTGCTGACCGGGGCGCAGTCCGCCGACCTTCACCGGAACCGTCGCACCTGCTCTGGCGACGGGCTTCGCGGCGGAGAGGATGCGCGGTGCTGCGTCGGCCGGCGGGGCTTCGCTGATCTGCACGTCGTCGATCATCCAGAACCAGTTGTTGCTGCTCTCGGCGTACGACCAGCCCACCGTGACGGCATCGGTCCCCGCAGGCACCGGGATCGAGACGTCCACCTGCTCGTCGAGACGGTTCCGGGCGAACGACTCGACCACCACCGGCGCTGCGTCGTCGAAGCGAGCGACGAGCTGCGCGGTCTGCGGCGACTGCCCCTGCTTGTAGTGGCTGTCGAAGCGCACCCGCACCGCCCCGTCCTGACTCTGCAGGTCGACGGCGGGTGCCCACAGCACGGAGCTGAAGCGCCCGTCCGTCGGCCGGTTGGCGTCGGAGTGCACGACCGCGGTGACAGCGTCCGCACGTGTGAAGGAGCCGCGATCGCCGCTGTTCCCCCAGGTCGACACGACCTCGGCCGAGGTGTGGAACGACCAGCCCTGCCAGTCCGCCCGCATACCGGTCACGTTGGTGTTGTCGATCGACCATCCGGCAGGGGGCTGCGAGGCCGTCGCGTCGGTGAAGCCTTCGGTCAGCGGCGGGGCTGCAGCGAAGGCGGGCGTCGCCGCCGCGCCGACGAGCAGCGTGAGGGCGCACGTCACGGCGATGGCGCCGATTCCGTGTCTGGTTCTCATGTCTCTTCCTAGGGGTTGGTCGACCGCTCATGTCGGCCGAGGCAGGGGGATTCCGTCTCTTCCGAGCATGAGGAGCGAAAGTAGTCATGACAACTTTTTCTACGGAAATTCCCCGATTGTTCACCGACGTGCGTCAGAGTGAACATGTCGCGGTCGCCGCGGGGATGAGAAGTCACGACAACAGGAGCACGAACGAGAATGCCCAGACCTCTGCACGAGCAGCTCTACGAGCGGATGCTCGATCGCATCAGAAGCGGCGAATGGCCGGAGGGCGAACGTGTGCCGAGTGAGCACTCCCTGATCGCCGAGTTCGGGACCTCTCGCGGACCGATCAGGCAGGCTCTCGCGACGCTGCGAGCCGAAGGTGCGGTCGACGGCGGGAGAGGCGCACCGCCTCGGGTGCGGCGAATCGTGCCGACGCAGTCGTTCCAGACCTTCGTCTCGTTCACCGACTGGGCACGTTCGATCGGACGACGCCCCGGCCAACGCGTGCTCGAGGCCGCACGCCGACCCGCCTCGGAAGCGATCGCCGATGACCTCGGAATCGAGACGGGCGCCGCGATCGTGGAGATCGTACGGCTGCGACTGCTCGACGACGAACCGGCGATGCTCGAACGCTCGGCGTTCCCTCTCCCCGTCGGCAGACTGCTGCTCGCCGCCGACCTCGACGCGGGGAGCATCTACCAGGCGATGCAGGAGCATCGCCTGGCGCCCGTTCGCGCACGTCATGTCTTCGACGCGGTACCGGCGGACGAGATCGATGCAGCGGCACTGGCGGTGTCCGTGTCCACACCGCTGCTGCGCGTACGACGAACGGGATGGGCGGCCGACGGTTCCCTCGTCGAGGTGGCGGACGACCGCTACCTGCCGACGATGGCCACCTTCGCCGTCGAGAACACCTCCGACGCGCGCTCAGCGCTCACCCGGGAGGCTGCCGGGCACTGAGCGCCGACGGAGCCGACATCACGCCCTCCAGCACCCCGCGATGTGGTCGTCGACCATCCCACCCGACTGCATCAGGGCGTACATGGTGGTCGGCCCGACGAAACGGAACCCGCGACGGCGCAGTTCTTTGCTCAGAGCGGTCGATTCCGGTGTGACGGCCGGGACGTCGGCGAACGATGCCGGGCGCTCACCGGAGACCGCAGGAGCGAACGACCACATCAGCTCGTCGAACTCGCCATCGGCCATGCCACGGACGATGCGGGCGTTGCCGATCGTGGCCTCGATCTTCGCGCGGTTGCGGATGATGCCGGCATCCCCCATCAGACGTTCGACATCGGACTCGTCGAACTCCGAGACGATCTCGGGCACGAACCCCTCGAACACCTCCCGGAACCGCGGACGCTTGCGCAGGATCGTGATCCAGGAGAGCCCGGCCTGGAACCCCTCCAGCGCCATCTTCTCGAACAGCGCGCGGTCGCCGTGCAACGGCGTGCCCCACTCCTCGTCGTGGTAGCGGCGGTACTCGTCGTCGTCGCCCACCCAGGCGCAGCGGTCGCGGGCGTCGGGGCCCGTGAGAAGAGAGGTCATGCGCTCAGGCTATCCGCGGCGACCGACACCGGATGCCCTCGCGCCTCGCGGCTGCGAACGGCGAACGCTCAGGCGAAGGTGGCGGCGTCGATCACGAACCGGTACCGCACGTCGGAGGCCAGCACGCGCTCGTAGGCGGTGTTGATGTCGGAGGCGGGGATGACCTCGATCTCTGCCGCGATGCCGTGCTCGGCACAGAAGTCGAGCATCTCCTGCGTCTCGCCGATGCCGCCGATGTTGCTGCCGGCAAGCGAGCGCCGACCACCGATCAGCGACATCACGCCCACCTCCAGGGGTTCGCCGGGAGCGCCGACGCACACCATGGCTCCGCCGACGTCGAGCAGGCTCAGGTAGGAGCGCAGATCGATCACGGCGCTCACGGTGTTGAGGATCACATCGAACGATGAGCGCAGCTCGCGGAAGGTCTCCCGGTCGCTGGTGGCGCGATAGTGGTCGGCGCCGAGCCGCAGACCGTCGTCCTTCTTGCTCAGGGTCTGCGAGAGCACGGTCACCTCCGCGCCGAGAGCATGGGCGATCTGCACTCCCATGTGCCCGAGGCCGCCGAGCCCGACGACCGCGACGCGTGTGCCGGGTCCGACGTTCCAGTGCCGCAGCGGCGAATAGGTCGTGATGCCCGCGCACAGCAGCGGTGCGGCGACGTCCAGCGGCAGAGCGTCGGGGATGCGCAGCACGAAGGCCTCGGTCACGACCACCTGCTCGGAGTATCCGCCCTGGGTGACGGTGCCGTCGCGATCGATGCCGCCGTAGGTGAGCACGGCCCCCTGGGTGCAGAACTGCTCTTCACCGCGCAGACAGTTGCGGCACTCCCCGCAGGAGTTCACCAGGCATCCGACGCCGACACGATCGCCGACCGCATACCGGGCGACGGCCTCGCCGACCGCAGCGACCGTGCCGGTGATCTCGTGCCCGGGAGCGAGCGGATACTGCTGCGGACCCCAATCGCCGCGGACGGTGTGGATGTCCGAGTGGCAGATCCCGGCGAAGGCGATGTCGATCAGCACGTCGAGCGGGCCGAGTTCGCGTCGCTGGATGACGGTCTTCTCCAGCGGGGCTGCTTCACGGGGTGCGGCATAGGCGTTCACGGCAGGCATCTCGGACTCCTCGGATCGGGTACCTGCCGAGACTACCCAGCGCGGGAGGTGAATCAGCCGTGCCGCGCGAGTCGACGGTCGTCGAGAGGAGAGCGAGCCGCGGGCGGGTCAGCGCTGCTTCTTCTTGAGCGCCTTCTCCTGGATGGGGGCCTGTCCGCTCGCCTCGAGGTCGGCGTAGTACGCACGGGCCTCGTCCTGCCGCCGCTTCTCCAGGCCGCTCGCGATGGGAGCGCGCACGTGCTCGGGCTCGTAGCCGAACGCGTTCACGAGGTCGAGGGAGTACGGGCGCAGACGGGCGCACAGGCGGTCGATGTAGCTCGACACCGCCGCGCCGCGCTGCATCGACAGACGTCCGTGGATCAGATGCCAGGCGAGGTGCTTCTCGATGAGCTGCAGGCCGAACAGGTCGCGCAGCCAGGTGAGCACCTTCTTGGTGTCCTCGTCGTCGATCTGGTGCACGGCGTCGGTGAACGCCTCCCACTGCAGCAGCTCTCCGTGCGCACGGGCGGCCTCGATGAGCTCGGCCTGGTTCTCGTTGAACAGGCGAGCGCCGAGGGCCTTGTCCTTCGCACCGGGGCGGAGGCGCGAGGCGATGTCGGCCACCATCTGCTGCACACGTCCGGCGAGCAGATCGTGCTGCTGCTCCTCGCGCAGGCCCCGCTCGACCGATCGGCTCACCTGACCGAAGTCGGAGACGGCCTGACCGAGCTGACGCAGGCCCGCACCGTGGAACAGCTTGCCCGCGGTCATGCCCACGGCGAACTTGGCGAGGGCCGCCGCATCCTTGCCCTGGAACTGCTTCGCGTAGTCGGTCAGCAGACGCTTGCCCACCAGCTGCAGCAGCACGTTGTTGTCGCCCTCGAAGGTGACGTAGATGTCGAGGTCGGCACGAAGCCCGACCAGACGGTTCTCGAACATGAAGCCGGCACCGCCGGTGGCCTCTCGGGCCTCCTGGAGGGTGTCGAGCGCATGCCACGTCGACAGCGGCTTGAGGGCGGCGGCCAAGGTCTCCAGGTCTTCCCGGTCCGCCGGGGTGTCGGTCCGGCCGGAGAAGACACCGTCGAACTTCTGCAGGAACTCGTCGTGCGCGAAGATCTGCGCGTAGGTGGTCGCCAGGCGCGGCAGCAGACGGCGCTGGTGCTTGCCGTAGTCCATCAGCACCACCTCCTGCCCATCAGCACCGTCGAACTGACGGCGCTGGGTGGCGTAGGTGATCGCGATGTGCAGACCGAGGGCGGAGGCCCAGGATGCCGCGCCGTCGAGGGACACCCGCCCCTGCACGAGGGTGCCGAGCATCGTGAAGAAGCGGCGGCCAGGGCTGTCGATCGCACTGGAGTAGGTGCCGTCAGCCGCGACGTCGCCGTAGCGGTTGAGCAGGTTGGTCCGCGGGATCCGCACGTGGTCGAAGGAGAGGCGCCCGTTGTCGATGCCGTTGAGTCCGCCCTTGAGACCGTCGTCCTCGCGGCCGATGCCGGGGAGGTCCACCCCGTCCTCACCGCGCAGCGGCACATAGAAGCAGTGCACGCCGTGGTTCACGCCGTTCGTGATCAGCTGCGCGAAGACGGTCGCCGCTACGCCGTGCAGTGCGGCGTTTCCGAGGTACTCCTTCGTCGCCCCGCGGAACGGGGTGTTGATGACGAACTCCTCCGTCTCCGGGTCGTACGTGGCCGTGGTGCCGACCGCAGCGACGTCGGAGCCGTGGCCGATCTCGGTCATCGCGAAGGCACCGGGGATCGAGAGGTCCATCACTCCGGGGAGCCACTTCGCGTGGTGCTCCTCCGTACCCAGCTGCAGGATCGCCGATCCGAAGAGACCCCACTGCACACCCGACTTGATCTGCAGGCTGGGGTCGGCCACCACGAGCTCCTCGAAGCCCGCGATGTTCGCGCCGTTGTTCTCCTCGCCGCCGAGCGACTTCGGGAACGCGCGATGCACGGCCTTGTTCTCCACCAGCAGGTGCAGCTGGCTGAGCACGCGCTCGCGGTGCTCGTCCTTGCCGAGTTCGTCCTTGCGCCAGAACGCCGAGTCCTTGATCATCTCGCGGGCCTGACGACGCACGTCACCCCACGTGCCCATCAGGGCGTCGTTCACGCGGGCGACATCGAGACGCGGGGTGGCGTCAGCGTTGTCGGGGGAGGTGCGGGTCGTCTTCGGACGGACGGCGGCGTCGACCATGAGCGTTCCTCTCAGAGGGAAGTGGGAATACTGCCATGGTAGGTCTGCCACAACGGGAGTCCTACTGCCCTGTCCACTTCCTCCAATGCGCTGCGGGGGCATCTCCCCGCCGGCTTGTCGTCAGACCACAGTCCGGGCCGGCAGCGCATCTTCCGGCACGGTAGGCGGTGGCGCTCCTGCCTCCCGCCAACGCCGCTTCGTCCCCGCGCTCAGACGCGCCCACGTGCGATCGCGGATGAAGATCGCATCGATCGCGATCATCGTCAGCGAGAACCACGGCAGCCCCATCAGCACGGCGATGCCGATGTGGAACGACAGGATGCCCAGCAGTCCGATCAACCGCGTGGGACGGGTGAGCAGCATGAGCGGGAACGCCACTTGCAGAATGATCGAACCCCAGCTGGCGACGGTGACCATCGGTCCCCATGTCGTGACGAGGTCGCTCAGCACCGGCCAGGTGCCGAACCGGGCGGTCTGCAGCGGGTTGTAGACCGCATACCCCTCTTCCCACGGCGCGCCGCCCGCCTTGTAGAGAGCGCCGGAGGCGTAGACGAAGCAGACCTGTGCCGTGAGAGCCACGAGCGCCAGGTTGTGGAACATGGTTCCCAGCAGCGCCGGCTGGCTGTTCGGGGCGAACCACTCCCCCGACTTCGCCCGACGCCGGGCATCCAGCGACCAGCGCGCCGCCGGGTCGGCGAAGAACAGCAGCAGCAGGGCGATGCGGAACATGTTGTCGCCCTGATCGCCCACCATGTCGTTCGCCTCGATGAACCCCACCCAGAGGCAGAAGAAGATCGGCAGCACGATCCGGAAGCGCCACCCGAGCACGAACAGCACGGCGAGCACTCCGAGCAGAAGGTAGAGCGCCGTGTAGAGCGCATCGTTCCCCATCGCGGCATGGAACGCACTGAACACCCAGATCCTGGGGAAATCGCTCACCGGCTCCGCGAGCTCGCCGTTCCAGGCCGACCCCGATCCGAACGTGTAGAGCCGGGTGCTGAAGTTCGAGAACAGCAGGCCGATCGCGGTGAGTCCGAAGAGGATGCGCGTGACCGCGAGTCCGTAGAGCGCCTTCTTCCCATGGAAGAGCCAGTCGCCGACGAACGCCGAGATGCGGTCGATCGCCGACAGCACCATCGACCAGAGACCACCGATCATCGACGACACGAAGGTCAGCAGCCGTGTGACGAACGACCGCGGCGGCACGGTGCTCGCCGGAGCCGGTGCCGGGGCGGGTTCGCGAGGAGGGGTGGGCGGCGCGGACGCCGGGGCCGGAGCGGTGATGGTGCTCCGTGGCGCGGATTCCTTCTTCTTCGCGTCCTTCCGGCGGTCCGCGGTCTTGACCGGCGCGCTCACGGCTGGATCCTCTCGAACTGGCCGCGGAAGGTGTTCGCGAAGTTCTCGCGACTCTGCCCTTCCTCTTCTATGGGCAGACGCCATCCGGTCGTCGAGAAGGTCGGGTCGGGGCGCTGCGCGCCGGGGTCGTTGCGATCCTTGTAGGGGACCACGTTCTGGCGGCTCACGCGGTACTGCACCGCGACCACCGCATCCGCCCCCCAGATCGCGTAGGCCACCTGGGTCGCGTACGCGGTCGAGAGGTGCTCCTCGGCCATGTAGGCCTCGGTCGATGGATTGTCTTCACCCTGCAGTTCGTCGAAGGAGCGCACCATCCACTCCTCCCAGTCGTCCTTCATGAAGTCCAGGCCGATGACGGCCTGCTGGTCGGCGTTCAGCTTGTTGTAGGCGTTCATCTGTCCGCTCGCCACCTCACTCGACTGGATGCCGGCCCGAGGAGGGAAGAGGTTGTACCGGATCATCGAGAGCTCCACGTCGGTGGCGCTGACCCACCCGGTCTCGACCTGTTCGCCGTCCTTCTCGATGAGGGCGCGGACGTTGAAGTGATAGTCGCCGTTGATGGGCTCCGGTGCGAACACGCTCCAGGACTGACCGAACATCGGCAGCATGTACCCGGCGAGGACCTGCTGGGTGGGGATCTCCCGCAGTGCGGAGTATGGCGCTATCCACAGGAACGAGGCGCCGATGTGCCACAGCGTCAGGAGGCAGGCCGCGAAGGCGATGAGCTTCACCCACCACGTCGGCCGTGGCCGCGCGGCTGCCGAGGGTTCCGGCTCGACCGCCTCGGAACCTGCCGCGTCGGAGTGCGGTGCGGACTCGAGTCTGGTGCTCATTCACTTCCCTCCATACCGCCGAGGGGTCGGGACCGCCGTGGGGAAACGGTCCCGACCACTCAGCGTTCCTGCATCGCGATCACTCCGTACGGATCAGTCGCCGTCGGGATGTCGCGAGTCTCATCGTCCCCAGGCCGAGGACGAGGAGCAGTGCGGCCAGGGCGATCCAGCCGCCCTGCACCTGTCCACCGGTCGTGGCCAGGCCAGAGGCGACCACCTGGAACGAGGCCGATACGCTGCCCGAGGTCGCCCCGGTCAGTGTCACGGTGTGCGATCCGAGGTCGGTGGCGGTCGGCACGGTCCAGGTGAAGGTGACCGTGCCCTGCGCGTTCGCGACCTGGCTGCCCAGCGCGACCGGATCGGAGGCCATCACGCCGGTGACCTTCTCTCCGGGCTTGAAGCCGGTGCCGACGGCGGTCTGCTGCTGTCCGCGTTCCAGGACCGGCGACCGGAGGGCGATCGCGATGTTCCCGGTCGGGTCGGCTGCCGCGTCCGCCGAAGCGCTCGCGGTGGCGGATGCGGATGCCTCCGCGGTGGCTTCGGCCGAGGCGTCGGCCGCAGCCGATGCCGATGCCGTCGCCGACGAGGACGCGTTGGCCGCTGCGGCCGCAGAGGCGTTCGGGTCCTCATCGGCCGCAGCCGAGGCATCCGCCGCGCTCGTCGAGGTCGCATCGTTCTGCGCCGCCGCCTGAGCCGCCGCAGCCGCGGAGGCGTTCGCCGCCGTGGTGGCCGTGGTCGAGGCATCGGTGGAGGCATCGGTGGTCGCCGCCGCCTGAGCCGCTGCGTTGGCCGACACGTCGGCCGCAGCGGATGCCTGGCTGGTCGCGTCCGCGAGTGCCGCAGCCACTGCCGCGGCCTCAGCCGAGGCGTTGCTGTCGTCGTCAGCCTGGGCGGAGGCCGCTGCCGACGCGGACGCGTTGGTGTTGATCTCCGCCGACGCGTCAGCCGAGGCGACCGCGTCGGACGAGGCATCGGTCGAGGCGTTCGCGATCGCCGCCGCGCTCGCGTTCGCCGCAGCGCTCGTGCTGGCATCCGACGTCGCGGTGGCGTCAGCCGCCGTGTTCGTCGTGGCGTCGGCGAGGGCCGCGGCCTGGGCCGCGATGGCCGCGCCGGCGTTCGCCGCCGAGGTGGCATCAGCCGTCGCCGCCGTGGACGAGGTCGCCGTCGCCGCCGACTCCGATGCGGCGTCCGCTGCCGGGTCGGCCGCCGCCGAGCCCTGCGCTGTCGCATCCGCGAAGGCCGCTGCCTGCGCGGACGCTTCCGCGACGGCCGCGGTGGTGGCGTCGGCGTTCGCCGAAGCGGATGCCGAGGCAGCCGCGTTCGCGTTGGTCGAGGCTTCCGAGGATGCGTCGGTGGAGGAGTCGGAGGTCGCTGCGGACTCCGACGAGGCCGCGGAGTTCGCTTCCGCTGCCGCCGAGGCTGCGGCGTTCGCGTTCGTCGAGGCATCAGCCAGCGCCGCGGCCTGGGCGGCGACGGCCGCGGAGGCGTTGGCGGTCGATGTCGAGTCGGTCGACGCTGTCGTCGATGCCGTCGTCGTCGCCGCAGCCTCGGCGGCCGCGGTCGCGTCAGCGGTGGCGGCTGCCGATGCGGACGAGGTGGCATCGGCCAGAGCAGCCGCCTCCGCAGCGGCCTGGGCCGACGGGTCGCCGTCCGCGGTCGCGTCCGCCGAGGCCGACGCCGACGCGGCTGCGTTGGTGTTGACATCGGAGGGACCGCCGGGCGCCGTCACCTCGGTGGAGTCCGTCGCGGTGACGGCACCGGCGGTCGCGGTCAGCGTGTATCCGGTTCCGGGAGTGGTGCCCGCCGGTACGGGATAGTTCGCAGTGAAGGCTCCCGAAGCATCGGTCGTCGCCGTCACCGGGCCGCCGACGTTCGCGCCTCCGCCCGGAGCTGTCAGCTGCAGCGAGACCGAGGAGCTCACGGGCCATCCAGAGCCGGTCACGGCGAGGTTGCTGCCCGCCGGAACCTGGGCGGCCGCGTCGACCACGACGGGAGCCGCGGTGACCTCCGTCGTGTCCGTCGCCGTCTGCGCACCGACCGAGGCCGTGACCGTGTAGCCGGTGCCTGCCGGGGTGCCGGCCGGGACCGGGTAGTCGAGCGCGAAGCCGCCGAGCGCGCCGGTCGTGGCCGTGCGCGGGGTACCGACGGCCGCGCCGCCGGGTGCGCTCAGCTGCACCGAAACCTGCGTGTTCGCCGGCCAGTTCGCTCCGGTGACGGGCAGATCGTCCCCTGCCTGCACCGTCGCCGCCGCGTCGACCGTGGCCGCCGCAGTCACGGTGGTCGTGTCGGTCGCGGTCTGGGTGCCGACGGTCGCCGTCACCGTGTAGCCCGCGCCGGGCGTCGCGGAAGCCGGAACCGGGTAGTCGAGCGTGAACCCGCCAGACGCGTCGGTCGTGGCCGTCACCGGACCGCCGACGTTTCCGCCACCCGGCGCCGTCAACTGCACGGACACCTGCGTGCTCGCCGGCCAGTTCGTACCGGTCACCGGAAGGCTCGTGCCCGCCTGCACCGTGTCAGCGGCATCGACAGCCGCGGCGGCCGTGACCTCCGTGGTGTCGGTCGCCGTCTGGGTGCCGACGGTCGCCGTCACCGTGTAGCCCGCGCCGGGCGTGGCCGAAGCCGGAACCGGGTAGTCGAGCGTGAACCCGCCAGACGCGTCGGTCGTGGCCGTCACCGGACCACCGACGTTCCCGCCACCCGGCGCCGTCAACTGCACCGAGACCTGCGTGCTCGCCGGCCAGTTCGTACCGGTCACCGGAAGGCTCGTGCCCGCCTGCACCGTGTCAGCGGCATCGACAGCCGCGGCGGCCGTGACCTCCGTGGTGTCGATCGCCGTGACGGCACCTGCGGTCGCCGTGACGGTGTATGCCGCACCCGGAGCCGCAGAAGCGGGAACCGGGTAGTCGAGCGTGAAGTCACCCGAGGCGTTCGTGGTCGCCGTGACAGGGCCGCCGACGTTCGCGCCGCCGCCCGGAGCTGTCAGCTGCACGGACACCTGGGTGTTCCCCGGCCAGTTCGATCCCGTGACCGGAAGGCTGGTGCCCGCCTGCACGGTGGCTGCGGCATCGACGGCGGCCACGGGGGCGTCCGTCACCTCGGTGGTGTCGGTCGCCGTCTGCGTGCCCACCGATGCCGTCACCGTGTAGCCGGTGGCCGCGGGTGTGCCGGCCGGAACCGGGTAGGCGACCGTGAAGGTGCCGGAACCGTCGGTGGTGACCAGTACGGGGCCGCCGACGTTCGGGCCGGAAGCCGGAGCCGACAGCTGCACCGAGACCTGGGTGTTCGCAGGCCAGTTGGCACCGGAGACCGCGAGATCCGTCCCCGCCTGCACGGCGGGGGCGGCATCGACCGTCGCCGCGGCCGTCACCTCGGTCGTATCCGTCGCCGAGACGGCACCTGCCGTCGCGGTGACCGTGTACCCGGTGCCCACCGTCGTCGCGGTCGGGACGAAGTAATCGACCGTGAATGCACCGTTGCCGTCGGTCGTGACCGGAACAGGGTCGTTCACGATCCCCCCGCCGGGTGCGGTCACCTGCACGGAGACCTGCGTGTTCGCGGGCCAGCCGGAGCCGGTCACGGGCAGGTTCGTCCCCGCCTGGACGGTCGGGGCCGCGTCGATAGCCGCCACAGCTGCCGCGGCAGCCTTGACCGTCGAGGAACCGAGGTCGAGAGCGACCCCGCCTCCGACGGCCGGGAGCAGGTTCACTCCGAGCGCACGCACCGTGAAGCTGCCGCCCGGGATGTCTCCCGTCGCCGGCTGCTCGTTGACGGTGATGGTCGCGATGTCCGACAGCACGCCCTGGAGCACGGGATCGAGCGTCGTCAGCACGGGACCCGTGAGAGTGGCGAGTGCCGGCTGCACGAGCGGGATCACGCTGGTCAACGCGGTGTTCACGAGCGGACCCGTCGTCGTGGCGACCGCATTCGTCACCGTCGCGACCACCGGGTTCAGGAGCACGCCGATGTTGAGGCCGGCCAGGGTGATGTCGGTCGCGACCGTGGGAACGGGAGTGGCGGTGCCGGCGAACTGCGCCAGTGAACCCTTGACCGTGACGTCGCCCGACACGAGCGGCGTCCCGGTGAGCGGCACCGTGAGGTCGACGCCGACCGTGATCGTCACCTGGAGGGCGTCGAGCGTCGACTTCAGGATCGTGGAGACCTTGCCGTTCAGGCTGTTCGGGTGCGTGCCCGTGAGTGCGGAGGTGATCCCCTGCTGGATGGCGGAGATCGTCGTGGCGGAGAGCACCGGGGTGTTCGCCGGCAGTGTGTTGAGGTTCGCGCCCGCGCCGGTCTCGACGAGGATCTTGGCGAGATCGACCGAGACCGTGCCGGTGCTCAGGTCGACGAGAACCGAACCGGTCGTGTTCTCGACCGGGGTCTGCAGCACCTGCGTCGTCACGGTCTGCCCGACCGTGTCGAGCCCCGCGATCGAGACGGTGCCCCCTGTCGCGGTGAAGGCGGCGACGAGCGGCACATCGGGGATCGCGTTGATCGTGTTGACGATCGTGGTGGTGAGAGCGGTCAGCGCGCCGCCGGGACCGGCCAGGTTGCTCACGGGAGTGACGGTGCCCTGGATCGCGGAGGCGAGGGTGCCGGAGAGCCCGGCGACCAGGTTGCTGTGCAGATCGAGGTTCAGGTCGGCGATGCGGTACTCGGACGTCACCGTTCCCGCGTTCGACTCGGCACGCGACGCGAGGACGCCGATGCCGATGGAGGCCTGGTCGAGGACCGCATCGGTCAGACCCGCCACGGCGAGCTGGTCGAAGAGGTCTGTGAGCTCGAGGGTGCCGGGGTTCACGCTGCCGTCGATGGCGCCGGTGTCGACAGCCCCACCCGAGGTGATCGTGCCCGACGAGGCGATCGACTGGGTCTGCGTCGGCGAGGAGCTGAAGCTCTGCGCAGCGCCCAGGTCGCCGAGCCGCAGCAGACCCGGCGTGGTGCCGTCGGTCAGCAGCGGCACGTTGAGGGTGCCCACGTCGATGTTGAGCGCCTCGAGCAGTCCGAGGTTCAGTCCGCCGAGCTCCGAGCCAGGGGCGGCCGGGTTGCTCGTCAGCGTGTGACCGAGCGCGGCGATGTCGAGTCCGCCGAGCAGTGCGGCCGGCAGCTGGATGATCTGCCCCTGCGCGACGGACGGATCGTTCGGATTCGCCGCGTCCAGCGCATTCGCCGCTGTCGGCACCAGTGCACTTGCGAGGATCACCGCGCCGACGGTGACGCCGGCGATGCTTCCTCCTGCTGCTCTGCGTCGCCGCAGAGTCCTCTCCTGCAATTCCATTCGCTACTCCCGTGTGATGCGATCTTCCGCGTCACATGGCCCCCCACGGGTCGACGTCAGTCGGCCGAGCGATGTTGAGGACAGTTCTACGGGATACGGGACGCGTTGTCCAGCATTCGTCCAGAGAACTTTTCAGCCATCGTCATCGTCCGAGACACTTCGCCATCGGCCGACATCGGACCCGCGATCGAGGGTTCGCCGACACGACGAAACGCCCCGCGGCCGAAGCCGTCGAGGCGTTTCGCGAATGCCCTCGGGTGTTACAGCGAGAGCCCGTGACCGAAGCGGAACAGCGGGTCGGTCGTGTCGAACGGGACGTCGGGACGCGAGGCCTCGACAGCCGCCATCGAGCGCGGCAGGTCGAAGGGCAGTCGACCCTGCGCGGGGAACGCACCGCTGAGCACGTCCAGCAGCGCCGTCCCGGAAGCGCCCCAGTTCACCGTGATCGCAGCCGCCACCTCGGCGAGCGGCGTCAGGATCGGCGGGCGATCGGCGAGCACGTCGACCACTGTGGGCACGACGGCCGCGACCTCGCCGACATGGGCGATCACGTCATCCGGGAAGTCGAGGGAACCGGCGTGGAAGAAGTTCTCGAACATGGTCGCGCGCTCCTCGAACGGAGCCTGCAGCCGGATGATCGCCAGATCGGCTTCCGACGGCGTCTCGACGACGTCGGCGAACTTTTCAGCCACGGCGACGTCGATGCCCTCGACGTAGAGCTTCGCCCCTCGGGCGAAGGGCAGCGCGCCGTCGTTCGCGAGCACTGTGATCGACGCACGCTGGGCATCCTCCCCCGCGGCACGGAAGTCGGCACGACCCACGATCTCGTCGGCGGCGTCCTCGTCGACGTAAGGGTTCTCGAACAGTCCGAGCTCGAACTTCTCGCGCAGGATGCGTCGTGCGGAGATGTCCAGCCGGGCCTCGGTGATCTCGCCGTCGGCGACGAGCTCGAGCAGCAGCTCCGGGTTCGCCTCGCCGCCGAACTGATCGGCGCCCGCATCGAGCACCTTCTTCATCCGCTCGCGAGGGGTGAGATCTTCCACACCCCAGGCACGCGCAGGGAACGGCTGCCCGAATATCTCGGAATCGCTGATCAGACCCCAGTCCGTGCACACCAGACCGTCGAAGCCGTAGCGCTCGCGGAGCAGACCCGTGATCACCGACTTGTTGAAGCCGAAACCCACCTCCTCGTACTCCGTGCCGACGGGCATCCCGTAATACGGCATCATCTGCCGGGTACCCGCGGCGAGCGCGTCTTCGAACGGCTTCAGGTGAAGCTCGAACTCGCCGCCAGGATAGACCTGCTCGCGGCCGTACGGGAAGTGCGGATCCTCGCCGTCCTTCTGGGGGCCGCCGCCGGGGAAGTGCTTCGTCATGGTCGATACCGAGCCAGGCCCGAACGACTTCCCCTGGAAGCCGCGGATGTAGGCCGCGCCGAGCTTTCCCGACAGCTCGGCGTCTTCGCCGAACGTCGCCGTCTGGCGCGCCCAGCGCGGCTCGGTCGCGAGGTCGACCTGCGGGTGCAGTGCCACGCGCAGACCGACGGCCGTGTACTCCTGGCGGGCGATGTCGGCGAAGCGCTCGACGAGCTCCTCGTCGCGGGTGGCCGCGAGGCCGAGCGTCTCCGGCCACTGCGAGAAGGGCCCTGCCAGGATCGACGCTCCCGGATTCTCGCTGAACGAGTGCCGGGGGTCGGTGGAGAGCGTGACCGGGATTCCGAGGCGCGTGGACGCCGCGAGCTGCTGCAGGGCGTTCTGCCACGCGGCGATCTCCCGGCCGGTGGGCGCGGCGCCCAGCAGGTTGAAGTGCGTCATCTGCTTGGACTCGAGGAACTCGCGGGCCGACGGCGTCGCGAACACCGGGTTGGGCTCCTCGAGGTCGCCGATCGCGATCATGGTGTGGAAGAAGAGCCCTGCCTTCTCCTCGATGGTCATGGCATCGAGCAGCAGCTGCACCCGCTCGTCGACCGAGAGGTCGGTGTCGAGCCAGGGGCGCGCGATGGTGGTCTCTGTCATGGTCACTTGACTCCCTTGATGCGGTAGACGAGCACGGCACCGGCCAGCGCGACGACCGCACCGAACAGGTACCACGTGGTGTAGCCGCCCAGCGGCGTGGCCGCCCCGATGGCGATGATGCCCGGCGCGATCGCGGGGGCGATCGACTGCGGCAGCGCGTTGGCGATGTTCAGCACCCCGAGGTCCTTCGCCACGTCGTCCGGGTTGGGCAGCACCTCGGTGGCGAGGGCGAGGTCGACCGAGAGGAACGATCCGGCCCCGAGCCCGATGATGGCCTGGGCGATGATGACGGTCGTGACATCGGGGGCGATGGCGAGGATGACCAGACCGACCACCATGATCACACCGGCGACGGCGACGAAGGGACGGCGCTTGCCGATCTTGTCGGAGAGGAAGCCGCCGAGCGGGGAGGAGATCGCCATCGCCGCCATCGAGGCGAGATTGGCCGCGAGGATGACGCCCACCGCACCCTGCTCGTCGAGGCCGAACTTGGTGACGAGGTACAGCGGCAGGAAGGTGGCGATGCCGGCATAGCCGAACATCACGAAGAACTTGGTGAGCCAGGTCCAGCCGAAGTCGGGGTGCTTGCGCGGGTTGAACACGAACGAGCCGAAGAACATCCCGATCGTGAACTTCTCGGCGGGCTTCTCGGAGAGGCGGCGGTCCTTCAGGATCAGGACGAAGACGACCACCAGGATCAGCGCGATCACGCCGGGCACGACGAAGCGCTCGAAATCGCCGGGCAGGAAGTTCACCAGGAAGCTGCCGGCGAGGATGCCGATCGGGGTGGTGATACCGATGATGCCGGACACCTTGCCGCGGCTCGTGACCGGCACCTGGTCGGGCAGGGTCGCGTTCGCCGCCGCGAGCACGGCGTTCATCGCGGTCTGCACGAGGCACCAGGCGAGCAGGACCATCCAGACGGAGTTTGCCGAGCCGATGAGGAAGAACCCGCCGAGGCCGACGACGGCGCCACCCAGGATCCACGGACGACGCATGCCCCAGCGCGAGGTCGTACGGTCGGAGAGCCTGCCGACGAGCGGGTTCGCAACGAGGGCGAAGATCGCACCCACGCCCATCACGAGTCCGAGGCTTCCCTCGGTGTTGACGGGGTCGATGTGCTGGATCTTGAACGCCATCGACACCATCACCGGGGTGAGAAGCGCCAGGAAGACACCGAAGTTCACCGCGGCGAGGCCGGGGGTGTAACCGCGCGGGGTCTTGAGCGGCGTGGTCCCCGGGGCCTTGAATCCCGTGGTGCCCACCGCGGCCGCATTGGCGGCGGATGACAGCTCTGTCATGACAGTCCTTTCGATTCACCGCACATCTTCGGGCGATGCGGTTCTGGCATGACAGTACACCAATCTCGACCGGTTGGTAAGTCAAACCAGACCGATTGGTAATGAGCGAGGATAGAGTGATGACGGAGGATGCGATGACGATGACGGCGACCGGCACCCGTCACTCGCGCGCCGTCGCGACGAGGCAGCGCATCCTCACCGCCGCGCACGATCTGTTCGTGACCCGCGGTTACCGATCCACGTCGCTGCGCGACATCGCCGCAGCCGCCTCCGTCAGCCACCCGGGGCTCCTCGGGCACTTCGCCTCGAAGGACGATCTGCTCGGAGAGGTGGTCGCCGGGCTCGAAGCCGAGAACGAGTCCGTGTTCAGCGCGATCTCGGCCGCATCCGAACCGGGCGAGCTGGTCTTCGCCGGCATCGCCGAGCGCAATGCGCGCACCGCCGGCTACCTCGAGCTGTTCGCGGCCCTCACCGGGGAGGCCTCGGCGCCGGACCACCCCGCGCACGAGCGGATGCGCGAGCGCTACTGCCGGATCCGCGCACTCAGCAACGACGTGCTCGAGGATGCCCAGTACCACGGGGTGGTCGCCGCCGACCGCGATGTCGACGGCGAGGCCGTCCGGCACACGGCGGGGTGGGACGGGCTGCAGCTGCTCTCGCAGTACCTGCCCGCTCGGGTGGACGTCGTCGAGATGCTCGAGGAGCGCGAGAACCTGTGGGCGCTGCCGCACGCGTGGCGGGACCTTGACGACGAATCCTCATCCGGGTCCGCGACTCCTGCCGGTCCCCTCCCGCGACTGCGCGCCACCACAGTCGCCGAGGCCGACCCCGGCTACGCGGTCGGCCGCCGCAGGCGCGCACAGATCGTCTCCGATGCGATGCGCCTGTTCGCCCGCGACGGCTACGGCGACACCAGCCTGCAGGACATCGCCACCGCGGTCGGAGTGTCGAAGTCGACGCTGCTGCACCACTACGCGTCGAAGGAGCTGCTACTGAGCGCCGTGCTCACGGAACGCGACAGCGCCATCAACGAGAACCAGATGTTCACGAGCACCGCGTCGGCTGCCACGGTGCTCCGCAGCATTCCCGAGGGCGCGGCGCTCAGCGCACGGGACGAACCGGGACTGATCGAGGTCTACGCGGTGCTGTCGTGCGAGGCCGTCCCCGTCGCACACCCCGCACACGACTACTTCACGATGCGGTTCGCGAACGCCCTCGACTACTTCGCTGAGCTCTTCCGCCTCGCCCAGGTCGACGGCGACCTGCCAGCGCACCGCGATCCCGTGCACGAGGCCACCTGGCTCATCGCGATGTGGGACGGGCTGCAGTACCAGTGGCTGTACGACCGCGACAGGGTCGACATCGCCACGCACCTGCGGGCTCATCTCGACGACGTGCTGCCTCCGCGCTGAGACGGCGCTGCGCTGAGACGATGCCGCGCGGAGACGACGCCGCGCGGAGACGACGCCGCGCGGATCAGCGCAGACGGACGGCGTAGCGCAGATGCGTCGTCTGCGGGGAATCCTCCGCGCCCACCAGGTCGAGCGAGAGGCGTTCCCCGTCCACACCGTCGAACAGGCGCACTCCTGCCCCGAACAGCACAGGTGAGAGAGCGATGTGGAACTCGTCGACCAGACCGGCATTGAGGAACTGGACGATCGTCTCACCGCCGCCCGAGATGCGGACGTCGAGGTCGCCGGCAGCAGCGCGCGCCTGGTCGAGCGCCGACTCGATGCCGTCGTTCACGAAGTGGAACGTGGTGCCGCCGCGGCGCTCCCACGGCTCGCGCTCCTCGTGGGTGACGACGAAGACCGGCGTATGGAACGGCGGGTCCTCCGGCCACGCGTGCTCGCCGGCGTCGAACATCCGCTTCCCCATCACACTCGCCCCGGTGCGCTCGAACGTCTCGCGCACGATGTCGTTGTCGCGTCCCTCGTCCCCACCTTCGCCCAGGTGCAGATTCTCGCGGAAGGACCGCTGCCGGAACACCCACTTCTGCAGCTCCATCCACTGCCGACCCATCAACTCGTCCGGCGACTCGGGGGCGATGAACCCGTCGAGAGACATCGAGACGCTGAAGAACACTGCTCCGGCCATCAGCGCTCCCCTCGCGCGATCGCCATCTCCGCGACGTGGACGGCGAGGTTGTCCAGTGTCTGCCGGCCACCCTCGAGTGCGCCATGTCGCTCGATCGCCCGGTCGCGCAGTTCCGGTGTGGGGAACACCGTGCGCATCTCGATGCGGGTCCGATCGCCGTCCGGCACGAACGTGAGGTGTGATTCGAATGCCTCAGGATCGTCGCGGTGCTCACCATGGAGCATCACGATCCGCTCCGGCGCGACGATGTCGGTCCACACGATCCACTCCGGGTAGTCGGTGCCGTCCGGTCCGTGCATCACGAACTCCCATTCGCCCCCGACACGGAACTCGAACGATCGCGTCGTCGTGGTGAAACCGTCGGGGCCCCACCACCTCGAGAGGTGCTGCACCGTGGTGAACGCCTCGAACACCAGCGCCGGCGCGGCGTCGATCACGCGCGAGATCACGATCTCGCGATCAATCGTCGTATCCATCCACTACTCCTGCCTTCTTTCCGCTTTCAGGTCCTGCACGTAGGCGTCGAGCCGGTCGAAGCTCTCGTTCCAGAACTGCTCGAAGCCGCCCGTCCACTCATGGACGGCCCGGAGCCCCGTGGCGTCGAGCCCGTAGACCCGCTGCTTGCCCTCCCGGCGGTCGCGCACGAGACCGACCTCGCGCAGCACACGCAGGTGCTTGGAGGCACCCGGCTGAGTCATCCCCAGCACCTCGGACACCTCGATCACGGGGCGGTCGCCACTGCGCAGCAGCGTCAGGATGTCCCGGCGTCGCGGTTCGGCGATCGCGTTGAAGACATCGGATGTGGTTGCCGCTCGCGCCATGTGATCAACATATACCCATATGGGCAAGTGTTCAAGACGCCACGATCCGGAGTACGCCCGAAGGCGAGGCGTCGGGCGTCGGCGTCAGGCGCCGGCGATCACCGCGAGCACGCCTTCGCCGTACGCCTCGCGCTTCTTCGCACCGATGCCGGTGATGCCGTCGAGGTCGGCGAGAGCAGCAGGGCGGTGCTCCGCGAGCGCGCGCAGCGTCGCGTCACCGAACACGATGTACGCGGGCACGCCCTGCTCGCGAGCGGTCTCAGCACGCCATGCACGCAGTGCCTCGAACAGTGGCCGATCCCCCGCGTCCAGGGCATCGGCGGCGCTGGCCTTGCGGGCGCGGCCCGACGAGGTCGGACGCCCGATCGTGTCCTTGCGCAGGGGCACAGCGGTCTCACCACGCAGTACTCCTGCCGCCTGCTCACCGGGCGCGAGGGTGCCGTAGTCACCCTGCGCGACGAGAATGCCGCGGGCCAGGAGCTGACGGACGACGCTGCGCCAATCCTGATCCGAGAGATCGCTGCCGATGCCGTAGGTCGCGAGCTTGTCGTGATCCTGCTGCCTGATGCGCTCTGTCGAGGCCCCGCGGAGGATGTCGATCAGGTGCCCGGCGCCGAACGCCTGATTGCGCTCGCGCTTCAACCGCACGATCGTCGACAGCAGCTTCTGTGCTGGGACGAGCCCGTCGAACGTCTCGGTGTCGTCGAGGCAGGTGTCGCAGTTGCCGCACGGCTGCGACTCCTGGCCGAAGTAGCCGAGCAGGTTCTGCCGACGACACTCCACGGTCTCGCACAGCGCGAGCATGGCGTCGAGGTGCTGCCCCATGCGCATCTTGAAGGTGCGATCACCGGGACTCTGGTCGATGAGCCTGCGCTGCTGCACGACGTCGCCGAGCCCGTAAGCCATCCAGGCCACCGAGGGCTCGCCGTCTCGACCGGCGCGCCCGGTCTCCTGGTAATAGCCCTCCACGGACTTCGGCAGATCGATGTGCGCGACGAAGCGCACATCCGGCTTGTCGATGCCCATCCCGAATGCGATGGTGGCGACCATGACGACGCCGTCCTCGCGGAGGAAGCGCGCCTGGTTCGCGGCGCGCACCTCGCCGGGCAGACCCGCGTGGTATGGCAGGGCGTCGAACCCCTGGGCGGCGAGATAGGTAGCCGTCTGCTCGACCGACTTCCGGCTGAGCGCGTACACGATGCCCGCCGCGCCCTCCGGCTGCGAGCGGATGAACTGGACGAGCTGCTTGCGCGGATCGACCTTCGGCACGATGCGGTACTGGATGTTCGGGCGGTCGAAGCTCGCCACGAAGTGCGCTGCGCCGTCGAGGTGCAGGCGCTCGGTGATCTCCTTGTGCGTCGCCGCGGTGGCCGTCGCCGTGAGAGCCATGCGCGGCACCCCGGGGAACCGCTCGCCCAGGTCGCCGAGGGTCAGGTAGTCGGGGCGGAAGTCATGACCCCACTGCGACACACAGTGCGCCTCGTCGATCGCGATCACGCTGAGCGTTCCGCGCTGGAGCAGCGCCGTGGTCTGAGAGTTGGAGAGACGCTCGGGCGCCACGTAGATGAGGTCGAGCTCGCCGGCGACATAGGCCCGTTCCACCTCGCGACGCTCGTCGATAGCCTGGGTGGAGTTGAGATAGGCGGCCTTCACGCCGTTGGCGCGCAGCGCATCGACCTGGTCGTGCATGAGCGCGATGAGCGGGCTGATGACGAGACCCGTGCCCTCGCGCACCAGCGCGGGCACCTGGTACGTGATGCTCTTTCCGCCTCCGGTCGGCATCAGCACCACGGCGTCTCCGCCCGCGATGACCTGTTCGACGATCTCGGCCTGGTCGCCGCGGAAGTCGTCGTATCCGAACACCGTGTGCAGCGCGTCGCGCGCCGTGGCATAGCGGCTCGGCGTCGCGCGGCGCTCGACGGGCGGGCGCACGGTACTAGAAGAGGTGGTGGAAGACGTGGCGCTAGAGGTGACCGGCGTGACCGGACCCTGACCCCAGTCCAGCGGCGGCTCGAACCCGGCCCCCTGCGGCTCCCAGTCCATCGGCTCCGGCGGGTAGGAAGACTCCCAGCCGTCGTCGTAGGGCTCGTCGGCGTACGGCAGATCCGCGTACGGGTCACGGGGAGTCTGCGGCATCCCTCCAGCGTAACGACCCCCGCCGACGGCAGCTGCGTGTCATCCACAGCCTCGAGCGCCCCTGCCGCCGAAACCCAGACCACCCGCCGCCCCTGCGGAGTGTCGCGCTCCGACGCGCCAGTGCGGCAGCGGACGGTCTGGGTTTCCACCGGGCCCGACCCCGCACGCGGGGCGTAGGTTGGAGTCAACCCGTTCGAAGGAGCCTCCGATGACCGACATCACCGTGACCCGCAACGACGACGAGTCGCGCTACGAGATCCGCTCCGACGACGTGCTCGCAGGTTTCGCGGAGTTCGACCTGCGCCCCGGATCGATCCGCTTCATCCACACCGAGGTCGACCCGGCGTTCCAGGGCCAGGGGCTGGCGGGCAAGCTCGCGTCCGAGGCCTTGGCGGATGCTGTCGGACGCGGTGAGGCGATCGTCCCGCTGTGCCCGTACATCGCGAAGTACCTCGAGACGCACGACGTGCCGGGTGCCGAGATCCGCTGGCCGAAGTCCCCGTCCGGATCCGCCGGATCCGCGGGCGAGGACCCGACGGGCCGGGCGGAATGATCGGACAGCACCGCCTGCTCATCGAGCCGCGCGAAGTGCCCCTCGGCGGAGTGCGCGGCATGAACGTGCTGCGAGCGCTTCCCCATCGCAACCTCCCCACCATCGGAGCCTGGTGCTTCCTCGATCGGTTCGGGCCCGCTGACACGAAGATGCGGGTCGAGCCGCACCCGCACATCGGGCTGCAGACCGTGACCTGGCCGCTCGTGGGAGAGATCCGTCACCGCGACTCGCTCGGCAGCGACGCCGACCTGCGCCGCGGGCAGCTGAACCTGATGACCGCCGGCAACGGGATCTCGCACTCGGAGTACTCGATCGGCGACGAGCCGGTGCCCCTCGACGCCCTGCAGTTCTGGGTGGTGCTGCCCGAGTCGAGCCGACACGGCGATGCGGGCTTCGAACGGCACACCGACTTGCCGGGGGTCACGCTTCCGGCGGACGAGGGTGCCGTGGCCGAGGCCACCGTCGTGCTCGGCGACTTCGCGGGGGCGCACTCCCCCGCCACCGTGCACACCCCCATCGTGGGAGCGGAGATCGTGCTCGCCCCCGGTTCCCGCGTGCGCCTGCCACTTCGTTCGGACTGGGAGCACGCGCTGATGCTCGTCGAGGGCGATGCCGTGGTGGCGCAGCATCCGCTCGATCGCAACGCCCTGCTTTACGTGGGCGACTCGCGCGATGAGATCGAGGTGTCGAGCGACGACGGCGCACTGCTCTTCCTACTCGGTGGCGAACCCTTCGAAGCGGACATCGTGATGTGGTGGAACTTCGCCGGCCGCTCGCACGACGAGATCGTGGAGGCGCGCGAGCAGTGGGAGGCGGCGTCGGACCGCTTCGGGATCGTGGCCGGACACGACGTGCGCATCCCGGCCCCTCCACTCCCTCCCGTTCGGCTCATGCCCCGCAGCCGCAAGCTCTGACATCCGCTCGGGTCGCGCATCTGCTGCTCCGGTCGCGATATGGCAGCTTGCTGCGCCAGCCGGGCTGTCATATCGCGACGGGAGCGCCAGACGCCGTGCGGTCAGCCGCGCTCGGGGGTGTGCACGCGCGCGAGGAAGCGCTCGGTGCGCGGCGACGGACCCCGCGGATCCAGCAGCGAGACGACGACCGTGACCGCTGTGGCGAGCGGGATCGTCCATGCGGCGGGCTGCGCGAGATAGGGCGCCGCTGCTCCGATGCCGCCGACCGCCGCGTGCACCAGCAGGGCGAGTCCCGCAGCGCACCCACCCGACACCATTCCGGCCACCGCACCTCGTGCGGTGAGCCCCCGCCACCACACGCCGAGCAGCACGACCGGCGAGAGGGTCGACGCCGCCACCACGAACACGACACCCACGCTCGACCCGAGGCCCGCCGGGGCCGTGAGCAGCGCCACGGCGAGCGGCACCAGGGCACAGAGCACCGCCGACAGCCGGAACGACCGTACGGATCCGGAGAACACGTCCTGGCTGATCACGCCGGCGAGCGACACGACGAGGCCGGCCGATGTCGCCAGGAACGCTGCGAACGCTCCGGCGACGATCAGCGCGGTCAACAGTTCACCGAACGCCCCGGGGAAGACGCGCGAGGGGAGCAGCAGCACCGCCGTGTCGGCGACTCCAGGCACCGCCAGGTCCGGAGCGGCGATGCGCGCGAGCAGCCCCATCGTGCTCGACACCGCGTAGAAGGCGCTCACCATGCCGATCACGATCACGGTCGTGCGCCGTGCGGACACCCCGGTCGGACTCGTGTAGAAGCGCACCAGCACGTGCGGTAGACCCATCGTGCCCAGCAGCAGCGCGAGCAGGAGCGAGGCGGTCTCGTAGGCGTCGAACCCCGAGGGCCCGGCCTCGACCGGGAACACCAGCGCTGGATCGAAGTCGTGCGGCCCGCCGCTGAGCGCGAACGCGATGAAGACCACGGGAACGAGGAGCGCGGTGAGCTTGAGCCAGTACTGGAAAGCCTGCACGTAGGTGATGGCGCGCATGCCCCCGGCCGCGACCGCTGCGGCGACGAGCACCGCGACGGTGACGGCGCCCACCCACTCCGGCAGCCCGGCGACGACCAGCAGGGTCAGCCCCGCTCCGTGCAGCTGCGGCACGATGTAGAGCCAGCCGATGACCAGCACCGCGACGCTCGTGACCCGGCGCGCCGACGGCGACTCCAACCGCGCCTCGATGAAGTCCGGGATCGTGTAGGCGCCGCTGCGCCGAAGGGGTGCCGCGACGAATGCCAGGACCAGGAGATAGCCGGCCGCGTAGCCGATGGGGAACCAGAAGCCACGGGCGCCGTCGAGCAGCACGAGGCCGGACAGCCCGAGGAACGTGCCGGCCGAGAGGTACTCGCCGCTGATCGCCGAGGCGTTCCATACCGGCCGCACGGTGCGGGACGCGACGAAGAAGTCGCCGGTCGTCCGCGAGATGCGCAGACCGTAGATGCCGATCAGCAGCGTCGCGACGATCACGAGCGCGACGCCGATGAGGTCGAGCACCGCATTCATTCGCGATCCCGGAGGGCACGATATCGACGTTCGTTGCGCGCTGCGGTGCGCACGTAGAGCACCGCGAACACCACGATGATCGGATAGAACGCGTACGCCTGCAGCAGCCATGACAACGGCAGGCCCCAGACCATGACCTGCCCGATCTCCGGGATGAGCGCGATCGCCAGAGTCAGCGCGATGACGACGATCACGAACCCGGCGACCGTTCCGAGTGCGAGTCGCAGCTGACTGCGCATGAGAGCCCTGGCGTAGACGGCATCCGCCTCGTCGACGGGTGCGCCCGGCAGCGCGATTCCCCGGGTGAAGGCCGCCGGCCGACGATCAGGCAGATCAGCGGTCACCCGCACCCGCACGCGCTTCGGCTTCTCCGTCATCCCCCGACCTCCCCGCGCAAAAGGGCATCGCGCACCGCTGGCACCAGGCGTCTGCTCACCGGCAGCGAGACGGCGCCGATCGAAACCGAGGGTTCAGCGCCGGAGAGCCGGGCCTCGGACACGACGGCGATGCGCACGAGCGAGGAGCGATGGATGCGCAGGAACCCGGCTTCCGCCCACCGCGTCTCGAGTTCCGAGATGGGCGTGCGCACCAGGTGCCCCGCACCGTCGCCGGTGTGCAACCGGGAATAGTCCCCCTGGGCCTGCACCCAGCGCACCTCGCTGCGACGCACGAACCGCACCACGGATCCGATCGTGACCGGCAGCATCTCGTCGTCGCCGGGCGTCGGAGCCTCCGCGACCTCGACCACCCGTCCGACCGCCTGTCGGAGCCGCTCGATGCGCACGGGCTTGAGGAGGTAGTCGGCGGCACGCAGCTCGAACGCCTCCACCGCCCTGGCATCATCGGCGGTCACGAACACGACAGCCGGTGGTTCCGCGAGGGCGAGCAGCGCACGCGCGAGCTCCATCCCGCCGAGCCCCGGCATGTGGATGTCGAGGAATGCGATCCGTACGGCCCGCTCCGACAGCAGCCGCAGGGCTTCCGCACCCGATGATGCGGTGACGATCGCGCCGATGCGCGCGTCCGTGCGCAGCAGATGGACCAGCTCATCCAGGGCGGGTCTCTCGTCGTCCGCGACGAGCACATCGATCGGCTGCACGCTTCTGGTCATGCTCGGCCGTCGCCGTCCGGGTCGTGCTGCGGCTGGGACTTCGGGACCCGCATGCGCACCAGGGTACCGGCGCCCGTGTTCGTCTCGACCACCAGAGCGCCGTCCGCCCCGTAGAGCTGGCGGAGCCGGGTGTCGACGTTGCGGAGTCCCACGTGGACCCCGTCGTCGCCGGCGGTGAGCGTCGCATGAAGAGCCTCGGGGTCCATGCCCACCCCGTCGTCCTCGACCGTGATCTCGGTGTGGGTGCCGTCGTCGCGTGAGGCGATGCGGATCTCCCCTCCCCCTTCGCCGGGCTCGAGCCCGTGACGGACGGCGTTCTCGACCAGCGGCTGCACCGAGAGGAACGGGATGACGGTGGCCAGCGTCTCCGGTGCGATCTGCAGCGTCACGCGCAGACGGTCCCCGAACCGCGCTCGTTCGAGCTCGAGATACGAGTGGATGCTGCCGAGCTCGTCGGCCACCGTCGTGAACTCCCCCTGGCGCCGGAAGGAGTAGCGGGTGAAGTCGGCGAACTCCAGCACCAGCTCGCGCGCGCGTGCGGGGTCGGTGAGCACGAAGGAGGCGATCGCCGTGAGGGCGTTGTAGATGAAATGCGGCGAGATCTGCGCACGCAGCGAGCGCAGCTCCGCTTCGGCCAGCTGCGTCCTGGACGCGTCGAGTCCGCCGAGCTCGACCTGCGCGGCACACCAGTCGGCCACCTCCTCCGAGGCACGCACCAGCGCGGCACGGACGGGCGCCGCGAAGGCGACCACGACGCCGATCACGCGTCCATCGACCAGGATGGGCGCCCCGACGGCCTCGAGGTCGTCGTCGGCACCGGGCGCGGGGAAGACCTGCCTGCGTCCCGACTCCCCGACCCCGGCGGCGATGCGGCGGGCAGCGGATTCCAGTCCGTCGGACGGCCCGTCGAACGACACCGTGCCCTCGGCGCTGACGATCGCGACCGCCGCGCTGCCGAGGAGCACCCGGAGGTGACGCGCGGCCTTGACGACGTCGGGGGCGGACAGTCCAGCGCGCAGATGCGGTGCCGCCAGACTCGCCTGATGCAGCACGGTGAGGGCGGCCTGTTCGGCGTCGCTCCCCAGCTCGGCGGCGCCGCGGGCGAGTCGACGTGCGAGCAGGAGGAGCACCGAGAGGACGATGCCGCCGAGCACGCCGAGGATCGCTGCGAGAACGACGTCGGTCATGGGTTCAGCCTACGGAGCCGCGCACGCCTCAGCAGCAGCGGGCACCGGGGTTGCGATCCTGGTCGTCCATCCGCTGCCGCCAGAACTGCCGCTCGGTCAGCGGCTCCTCGCCGGGATGCACGCGACCGTGATGGGCGACGTACGTCGCGTAGGCGCTGTCGCCCATCAGGGTCGTGATGTACCAGCGGATGCCGCGGCCGGCCCGCACCGCGGCGCTGAGCAGCGTCCGCAGGAGGGTGGTCGCGGCATCCGTCCGACTCGTGGTGTCAGCCATCTCAGTGTCTCGACATCAGTGGGTCGACGCCTTGCGCTCGTCGGCGAGGATCGGCTCCCACTGCTTCTCGAGCTCGCGTTCTTCGGCGCTGGGCAGGAACCCGGCCGGGGCGAAGCGGCGCGAGGCCACGGGTGCGTCCTCGGTGTTCTCGCCACCACCGTTGCGGATCGCCCTGATCGTGACGATCACGGCCGCCACCATCACGATGATCGCCAGGGTCACGAAGATGATCGACAGCGTGCCCTGCACGGCGGTGTTGCGGATGACCGCATCGAGCACCGCCGGCTCGCCGAGCGAGGTGTCTCCGCTGTCGCGGGCGGCGACGTAGCGGAAGTGATTCGCCCAATAGCCGATGGCCGGCACGGGAGAGGCGATCTTGTACAGCGACGCCGTGATCGTGACCACCGCGGTGAAGGCCAGAGGCAGCCCGATGATCCACAGCCACTTGATGTAGCTCTTGCCGCGCTTGGCGACGATGGCCATCACCACGGCGAGCGCGATCGCGGCGAGCAGCTGGTTCGCGATGCCGAACAGCGGGAAGAAGGTGTTGATGCCGCCGAGCGGGTCGGTGACGCCGAGGATGAGGATCGCTCCCCAGCCGGCCACCATGATCGCGGTGCAGATCCACACCCCGGGGCGCCAGGAGACGTCGCGGAACTTGGGGAACCAGGCGCCGATCGAGTCCTGCAGCATGAACCGGGCGACGCGGGTTCCTGCATCGACGGCCGTGAGGATGAACAGCGCCTCGAACATGATCGCGAAGTGGTACCAGAACGCCATGAGGGCCTGGCCACCGAGAGCCTGTTGCATGATGTGCGCAAGACCGAGCGCCAGGGTGGGGGCACCACCGGTGCGCGAGACGATCGACTCCTCCCCGACAGCCGCTGCCGTGCCTGTGAGCATGTCGGGCGTCAGGTTCACCCCCGTCAGGCCGAGCGAGTTCACGAAGGCCACGGCCCCCTCGACCGTGCCCCCTGTGGCGGCGGTCGGTGCGTTCATCGCGAAGTAGATGCCCTGGTCGATCGAGATCGCGGCGACGAGTGCCATGATCGCGACGAACGACTCCATGAGCATGCCGCCGTAGCCGATGAAGCGCGTCTGACGCTCCTTCTCGATGAGCTTCGGGGTGGTGCCGGAGGCGATCAGGGCGTGGAAGCCCGACAGCGCTCCGCAGGCGATCGTGACGAACAAGAAGGGGAACAGCGGACCGGCGAACACCGGCCCCATGCCGTTCTCACCGAAGATGCTGATGGCGGGGACGGTGATCTCGGGACGGACCAGCACGATGGCCCCGGCGAGCATCACGATCACGCCGATCTTCATGAAGGTCGACAGGTAGTCGCGGGGGGCGAGCAGCAGCCACACCGGGAGCACCGCGGCGATGAAGCCGTAGATGATGATGCCCCAGGCGATCGTGGTGCGGTCGAGGTGGAAGATCGCCTGGCCCCACTCGGTGCCGGCGACCCAGCCCCCGCCGATGATCGCGGCCATGAGCAGCACGAAGCCGATGATCGAGACCTCGGTCACCTTGCCCGGGCGCAGGTAGCGCAGGTACACGCCCATGAACAACGCGATCGGGATGGTCATCGCGACCGAGAAGACGCCCCACGGGCTCTCCCCGAGCGCGTTGACGACGACGAGAGCGAGGATCGCGACGATGATCAGCATGATCAGCAGCGAGGCGATGATCGCGGCGGTTCCACCGATCTTGCCGAGTTCCTGACGGGCCATCTGCCCGATCGTGCGACCACCGCGTCGCATCGAGAAGAAGAGCACCGTGTAGTCCTGCACGGCGCCTGCGAGCACGACGCCGACGATGATCCAGATCGTGCCGGGGAGGTACCCCATCTGCGCCGCGAGCACGGGGCCGACGAGCGGGCCGGCACCGGCGATCGCGGCGAAGTGGTGACCGTAGAGCACCCGGCGGTCGGTGGGGACGTAGTCCTTGCCGTCCTGCTTCACCTCGGCGGGGGTGGCCCGGCGGTCGTCGGGGCGCGTGATGTAGCGCTCGATGACCTTGGAGTAGAACCGGTAGCCGATCAGGTATGTGCAGACCGCGGCGAACACGAACCAGATCGCGTTGACCGTCTCGCCGCGGACGATCGCGAGCATGGTCCAGGCGACGGCACCCAGCAGGGCGATCGCGGCCCACAGGATGATCTTCGGTAGGGTCCAGCGGTTCGCCTTCTCGTGGTGCTCTTCGGTGAGGGCCACGGGAGGGAGGTTCGGGTCGGTGACGATGATGGGCTCGTCGTCGACGAGTCCGGCGCCGTCGCGGCGGCGCGACGAAGGTGCGGTCATGGGGGTCTCCTCGGGATACGCGACGTTGCGTTCCCCCACGTTAGGAAGATCCCGCTCCCGACATGACCGCTCGCCGCGGTTGCTGCGACGAGCGGCGCGGATGGCGCGATGAACGGATACCGGGGATGTCCGTTCGCCCCGCCGCATCAGGCCCTCCCGCCACATCAGGCGGCTGCCTCGTGAATCGGCCTGTCTCCGCGGGATCGCCTGTTTCCGAGCGCCACGCACACGACGCCCCGCGGAAGGGAGACCGCGGGGCGTCGTGTGTGTGTGGAGGGGCTACTCCGGCTTCGCCGTCTCCGGCGCACTCGTCGGAGGCGCGCCCGTCGGCGATGCCTCGGGTGCCGGGGTCTCCGGAGCCGGGGTCTCCGGTGCCTTCGTCTCCGGTGCCGGGGTCTCCGGTGCCTTCGTCTCGGGCGCCGGAGTCTCCGGAGCCTTCGCCGCCGGCACGTCGACCGTCAGGACGGTGCGCACGTCGGATTCGCCGTACTGCACGACCCCGAGGTAGCGGGTGCCGGCGGTCAGGCCGGTCCAGCCGAGGTTGTACGACGTCTTCTTGCCGCGCACCGGGGCGAGCGGGTTCGGCGTGGCCGTGAGGTCACCCTCGCCGTCGGCCAGCACGTTGGCGTAGGTCATGTCCCACGTCATCGGGCCCGTCGTCGAGTAGATGTTCGCCACCACCAGGTAGGTTCCGGCCTTCGGCGACGGGATCGTGACCTGTTCGTCCGCCGAGCCGGTGGCCGAACGCCAGCGCTCGTAGTACTGCAGGTCGTCCGGGCTCACCACCCGGTACACGGTGAGGTCGAGGTCGCTGCCTTTGTCGTCCGACGAATCGAGGTCGAACCGCGAGAGGGTCGTGCCCTCGGGTACGTTCACGATCCACGAGACGTCCTTGTTGGCGTCGCCCGACTTCTCGTCACCCGAGTGCCCCTCGACGGGGTTGTCCGCGTCGGCGAGCAGTTCGAACGGCGTCAGACCCGAGAGTCCGAGCGCGAGGTCACCGGTGAGACCGGGGGTGATCTCGACAGCGGTGCTGCCGTCGACGCCACTGCCCGTGACCTCGGCCGGCGCATCGGCCGTGACCGGGAACAGCGCGATCGGCGAGCGCACCGAGTTCTTCGCACTCGTCCAGGTGAGCGAACCCGTGGCCCACTGCTCCACCGGAGCCGTGGCGTTGTCGAAGGTCACCGTGAACGTCTTGGTCTGGCCCGGACGGTCGAACTTCAACTGCTGCGGCGTGACCTTGATGTTCACTCCGGGCACCGAGGCCTTGGCCGTGAAGGTGCCCTTCTCGGTCGAGGTCACCGTGCGGGTGACGGTCTGTGCGCTGGTCAGGGAGCCGATCGAGATCGACGCCTGGTTCAGGTCGCTGCCGTCGATGGGGTCGATGCCGGGGAAGTCCGACAGTCCCTTCCCGTCGAGGAACGCCGCCCAGTCCTTCACACCGTTGAGGTAGAGCAGACCCGGGTTCACGTAGCGCTTCGGGTCGACCTGGCCTGCACCCTGCTCGAACGGATTCGTGTTCTTCGATCCGTCGGGCAGCACGGTGTCGTAGGCGGTGGTCATCATCGCCGACTTGATCTCCGCTGGCGTCGCCTTGGGGTGCTCGCCGAGGTACAGCGCGGCGAGGCCGGCCACGTGCGGGGAGGCCATCGACGTGCCGGAGAGGATGCCGAACGTCGGCTTCTCCCCCGGAGCGTTCTCGGTCGCCGCGAGGATCGCGACACCGGGAGCCGCGACATCCGGCTTCATCACGTCGCTGCCGTCGGCCAGCATGGGTCCGCGGCTCGAGAATCCCGCGATCTGCGGGGTCGGGGTGACGACGCCGGTGGTGTTCTCACCCACGAGGGTGATGGGACGATCCACGCCGCCCTGCACATACGCGAGCACGGCCGCGCGGTGCACGGCGTTCAGGTGCACGGTCGGCACCGCGTGGAAGTCGTTGTCGAGCGAGTCGGCGCCGCCGGGCACGTTCACGAGCACCATGCCCATGCCGCCGGCGTCCTTCACGACCTGCGACTTCTCGGCGCGGGCGTTGCCGCCACGGTCGCAGACCACGATGTGTCCGGCGACCTTGGCAGGATCGAGGGTGCCGGGCAGGCAGAGCTGCGGGGTGACGGCGCCCGCCGCCGCGGCGTCGACTGCGGCGATCGACGGGCCGGTGACCTTCTGACCGAACGGCACGCTCACCGAGGCTCCGGCCTGCGCGAACCCGTCGAACTGCACGGTGCCCTCCCAGGTCGGGATGGTCGATGCGGCCACCGTGGTGTACCAGGGCGAGGCGTGGTCGGCCGTGACCGGGTCAGGTCCGTCGTTGCCGGCGCTCGTCGCCACGAAGACGCCTGCTGCTGCGGCGTTGAAGAACGCGAGGTCCTCCGGGGCCATCACGGTGCTCGCAGCTCCGCCGCCGATGGAGTAGTTGATCACGTCGACGCCGTCGGCGACGGCCTGGTCGATCGCGGCGATCAGGTCGCTCTGCGCGCAGATGTCGTCGGTGGTGACCGTCGTGTCGGGGCCGACGTAGCAGGCCTTGTACGCCGAGATCTTCGCGGCCGGTGCGACACCCGAGATCGTGCCGAAACCGACGTTCTCGATGCTGGCCTTGACCTTGAAGTTGCCCGCCGCCGTGCTCGCGGTGTGCGAGCCGTGGCCGTCGCCGTCACGCGGCGAGAGGTAGTCGTACTGGAAGTCGAAGCCGGCGGCCTCGGCCCCGGCGTAGAAGTACTGTCCGCCGATGAGCTTCGAGGAGTAGTCGCTGGTGTCCCAGTCCTGACCCTCGACCATCGCGGCCTGGAACTGCCCACCGTCGGACTTGTCGAAGTAGACGTAGGTGCCGTCGGTGTAGGGCTGCCCGCCCTTGTTGCGGTTGTGCTGCTTCTTCTGCTTCTTGATCTTCTTCCCCTCGAAGGAGGGGTGCTCGGGGGCGATGCCGGTGTCGATCACACCGACGACGACGCCCTCTCCGGCGGTCGCGACCCCTCCGGTCTGCTGCCACACTCCGCCCTTGCCCTTGCGGTCGTCACCGAGGCCGAGGTAGTCGGTCGAGCTCTGCGCGTCGGGGTGACGGATCTCATCCGGGTAGACGCCGAGGACGTCCTTCGAGGCGCGGAGCGCATCGACCTGCTCGCCGCTGAGGTCGGCGCTGAAGCCGTTGAGGACGACCTGATAGGTGGTGTCCGGCGTGACCCCGATGTCGCTGACGAGGTCTTCCTGCTCGGTCTGGAGATGTTCGACGTAGCGCTGCGAATCCTGCGACTGCGTCTCGAGCTGGTCGCCTTCGGCGGGCTTGGTGGCCTTCAGACCCTTGACATCGCCCTCGTAGGTGGCGAGCGGATCCGACTTCATCACCACGATGTAGTGCCCTGGTGTGCCTGCGACGGGGACGGGGTGCCTCACCTCCTCCGTCGCGTAGCCCGCGGTTGCCGTCGATGCGATGAACAGCGTGGCCAGGGTGGTGGCTGCCGCCATCCGGAGGGGTGTTCGACCCATGTGGTGCTCCCGATGATCACGGTGCGGCCCTCTTGCTGCACCGCGGCCAACATATGCCCGACCCTGGCGATTCTCAGGAAGTCTGGCCGATCGGTCACCCGGCATTCGCCGATCGGCCAGGGTTATCCACGGCGGCCCTCGCGATACGTCGACAGTAAGCTGGAGAGGTGGCCCGCACCTCTGTCCTGACGACCCGCGTCCTGCTCGTATGCGCGGCCATCGGGGTCGCCACGGGCATCCTCGCCGGTATAGCCGGGTGGGTGACTCCGGTGCTGCTGGCGAGCCCCCTGCTGTTCCTCTACGGCCTGGTCCTCGGCTCGCACGTGCTGCCGGGCATCATCGCGCAGGAGGTGCTGCGCCTCCCGCTCGTCGCGCTGATCACCCATGTGTTCGCCGCTCTGATCGCGAGCGCCTTCAACCCGGCCTGGGCGTTGCGGTTCATCGGCACCGCTCTGCTGTTCGGCCTGATCCAGGAGGGGGTGGCCGCCCTCACCCGCTACCGCTCCTGGGGCCCGTGGCGCTTCTTCCTCTCGGCGGCGATCATCGGCGTCTTCGTGGCGGTCGTGGTGTTCTTCGCCGCCCACCTCTCGGTGATGCCGCTGTGGGCGCAGATCCTCTACCTCGCGATCTCGGTGCTCGGGCCGATCGCGTGGACAGCCATCGGCCTCGCGATCGGCTCGGCACTCAGCCGCGCCGGCGTCGCCCGCCGCTAGGCACTCCGCCCAGCCGCCGCGCGACGGCGCCCGAGACCGAGCTCACGAGCGCCTCGAGTGGACCGCGACGCTTCAGCGCCGCCAGGATCGCGCCGATGACGATCGCGCCCAGGATGTGGACACCGAGGATCGCCGGCCCCAGGTACCACCACGGGAGATCCGTCGACGCGTCGACCGCACCGGAGAGCAGCACGAACGAGGTGGCCGCCGCGGCGAGCACGTGCACCGTGTAGACCGTGAGCGGAGCAGCCCCCGCCGCCCTGACGGGCTCGAGCACGCGAAGCGCGGACTTGGGGAGGACTCCGGCGAGGAACAGCATGCTCGCGATGACGAAGAGGGCGATGCCGACCCCCCGCAGGATGTCGAGGGTGGTCCCCGTGTGCGGCGTCTGCAGCACGAGCGCCCACCACTGCGGAGAGAGTGGAGCGCCGAAGCCCGGCGTGCCGATGATGCTCTCGGTGGCGGCAGCCGCCTCGGGCGGCAGGGTCGCGACGAGGACCGCGCGCCCGAAGAACTCGTAGACGAGGGCGCTGGTCGACACGGCGAACACGGCGAGGAAGGCGCCGATGCCGGCCGTCCACGCGACGAATCGCTTCTCCGTCCCGTTGCGCCGAGCGGCGATCAGCAGTGTGGCGACGGCCATCCCGACGAGAACGTAGACGATCCAGGTCACGACGGGATAGGTGCCGGTGACGAAGATCGCGCGCAGCGCCACCGCCGGCTCCCCCCACTGCGGCCAGGACACTCCGCCGCCCTCCCCGATGACCCCCAGGGCCTGTCGCAGGAAGGCGTTGAGGATCGGCCCCGCGATCGCGAGGATCGCCGCGGAGACGAGCAACCAGCGCGGACTCACCCTGAGGAACGGGATGCTGCACAGCATGGCGACACCGAAGTAGACGAGGACGACCACGATACTTCCCGGCGCCAGGGCGAGCGTCGCCCCGATGAGGATGACGAGCACACCCCGCACAGCCATCGCCCACCGTGCGGCGGCGACGTGGCCGCGTTCCAGGTAGGAGCGGGTGGCGAGCACGACGCTGATCCCGCCGACGACGGCGAACAGGGTCGAAGCGTTCCCGTCGACGATGGTCGACACCCATTCGACGTGGCCTGGCAGGCCGGCCGGCGGGAGCAGGTGGGCGCAGAACATGCCGATGATCGCCAGGAAGCGCGCGAAGTCGATGCCGACCATCCGGCCGAGCTCGCCGCGACGACGTGCCGCATCCGACTCCGGTGGAGGCGTCGGCTGCTCCCTCCGCGCCGTACGGTGCGGTCGGGCGATCGTGTGCGTGTTCGTGTCTTGTGGCACGGTGCTCCCTCGTTCCTGCGGCGCCCGGTCGGCGCCTCTACGACGATGCCGGTTCTTCGGCCGCTCCACGTCCGTCCACCGGATGATCGATGTCATCCGCCGGAGGGCTTCTGTGCGCGTGGATAATCAGGTAAGGCTCAGCTAAGTTAGAAGGGTACGATCCGCCGACCCGGGACTCCGCCGTGCGCCCATCCGCGCCCCTGCTGAGCGTGCGTGACCTCTCCCTCACCCACGCCGATGCGGCGCACCCCTCTCCGCGCGATGTGACCTTCGACATCGATGCAGGAGAGGTCGTGCTCCTGCTCGGGCCCTCCGGTTCGGGCAAGTCGACGCTCACCCTCGCCCTCAACGGGCTCATCCCGCACGCCCTCCCCACAGCCATGATCGGCACGGTGGAGGCGGGCGGCATCGACACGGCGAGCGCTCCGACCGCGACGCTGAGCACCCGCGTGGCGATGGTGTTCCAAGACCCCGATGCGCAGATCGTCACCGGCAGTGTGTACGACGAGGTCGCGTTCGGCCCCGAGAACCTGCGGCTGCCGCTCGACGTGGTGGAGAGTCGTGTCGAGGAGGCACTGCGCCGCGTCGGGCTCTGGGAACGGCGCACGGTGAACCCCGACCACCTCTCCGGCGGCGGACGGCAGCGACTCGCGATCGCCGGTGCCCTCGCGATGGGCTCACCCCTCATCGTGCTCGACGAACCGACCGCGAACCTCGATGCCCAGGGCATCGACGACGTGTACGCCGCGCTCGCTGAGGTGGTCGCTGCGGGTGACCGCGCCATCCTGCTCGTGGAGCACAACCTCGATGCGGCTATGTCGTTCGTCACACGGACGATCGTGCTCGACCGCGAGGGTCGGGTGGCTTTCGACGGACCGGCGGCCGAGATCATCCGCGAGAACGCCGACGAGCTGGTCCGGATGGGCGTGTGGCTTCCGGCCGCCACCCTGACGGCGCTCCGACTCCGGGGTCAGGGGTTCACGCTCGATCCGCTGCCGCTGTCTCCCCAGGAACTCGCCGTCGCACTCGAAGGTCAGCCGGTCTCGTCCCTGCCACCGAGCCGTACGACGTCATCGAGCCATATGACGTCACCGAGCCGCACGACGTCGTCCGCCGCGACGACGAGGAGAGACGCCACGACACGGGTCGAGCCGATCATCCGCGCGCGAGGGCTGACGGTGCGCCGGCGTCGCGCCGAGATCCTCCACAGTGTCGACCTCGACCTCGCCCCCGGCAGTCTCACGGCCATCGTGGGTGCGAACGGGGCGGGCAAGACCACGCTGATCCAGGCACTCGCGGGCGTCGTACCGCCACCGCGTGGACAGGTGTCGGTCGACGGCATCGACCCGGGGACCGCGTCTCCCCGCGACCTCGCCGCGCGGATCGGGTTCGTGTTCCAGAATCCCGAGCACCAGTTCATCGCCCCGACGGTGTTCGACGAGCTCGCCCATGGGCTGCGGCTGCGCCATGTGCCCGACGCCGAGATCACGGCGAGAGTCGACGAGATGCTCACGCGCTTCGGACTCGAGCACAAGACGGACGTGCATCCGTTCCTGCTCTCGGGCGGTGAGAAGCGGCGCCTGTCGGTGGGCACGGCGCTGATCACCCGGCCCCGTGTGCTGGCGCTCGATGAGCCGACCTTCGGACAGGACCGTGCGAGAGCCGCCGAGCTGCTCGATCTGCTGCAGGAGCTGCGCGCGGACGGGACGACCATCCTGATCGTCACGCACGACCTGCAGTTGGTGGCCGAGCACGCCAGCCACGTCGTGCTCCTCGCCGAGGGTCGGGTGCGGGCGACCGGGCCCACCGCCGCGCTCCTGCAGGACGAACTGCTGTTCACGGATGCAGGGCTGCAGCTGCCGGCCCTGCAACGCGTGCTGGCGTCCGCCGGCCTCGGGGTGAGCTCATGACCGCGGCGACGTTCGACCCCTATGCACGCATGACGGCGACGTCGCGCCGGCAGTTCCTCTACACACTGAATCCGCTCGCGAAAGTCGCCGGCTTCGCACCCGCGATGGTGCTGCTCGTCTTCGTACGGGATCTGGCGACCCCCGCCGCGTTCCTGGTGCTCGCCTATGCGCTGATCCTGGTCGGCGCGCGTCTCACCGTGCGGCTCCTCGCCCTGCTGCTGCTCGCTCTCCCCGCCGGGATGCTCCTGATCGGCATCGGCTTCTCCCTGTGGGTCGACACCGGACTGGTCCACGACACCACCCCGGTCGTGCACATCGGGGACTGGACGCTCTACAGCGGGGCTCTGCTCCTCGGCTTCGCGACCGCGCTACGGCTCGGCTCGATCGTCGCTCTCGCGCTCGTCGGCGGGCTCACCAACAGCGGACCCGACCTGGTGCGAGCCGGCGTGCAGCAGCTGCGGGTGCCGTATCGGATCGGGTACACGGCCTTGGCTGCCTTCCGCTTCGTGCCGCGGTTCGGGCACGAGCTCTCCGTGATCAGGGCGGCCCATCGGGTGCGCGGGTATCACGGCGGTCGCGGACCCCTCGCGCGCATCGCCCGGGGCTGGGGGTACATCGTGCCGCTGCTCGCCGGCGCGATCCGCCACGCCGAGCGCGTCGCGTTGGCCATGGACTCGCGGGCGTTCGGTGCACATCCGACGCGCACCGAGCGGCACCTGGTCCCGTTCCGAACGCGAGACACCGTCTTCACGGTCGCGACCCTGCTGGCCTCTGCAGCCATCTTCGTCGTCTTCTTCCCCTGGCAGCTTCCCTGAAAGGCGTCCTGATGGCGTTCAGCAAGATGGTCAAGCCCGAGTCGTCCGAACTCCTCCATCTGACGGTGCTGCGCACGGAGCAGCTCTCGGCGCACTGGATCCGGGTGACGCTCGGCGGTGGTGACATCGAGAAGTTCCGGCCGATGGGGTTCGACCAGTGGTTCCGATTGTTCCTGCCGATCGGAGGGGATGCCGGGCTCGACCGGGTGCCGGCGAAGGCGAACAAGGTGTTCGGGTACCTGAAGTTCCTGCGCATCCCCGACGGTGAGCGTCCGGTGATGCGCAACTACAGCGTGCGCGCGTACCGTCCGGCGACCGCGGAGGCCGGCGCCGAGATCGACGTGGACTTCGTGCTGCACGGCTCGGCCGCGGACGGCACCGCCGGCCCCGCGTCGCGATGGGCGGAGACCTGCGAGCCTGGCGAGCACGTGCTGATCATCGACGAAGGCCTCACGTTCAACCCGCAGCGCGGGGTGGAGCGGGTCGTGCTGGTCGGCGACGAGACCGCCCTGCCCGCGATCTCCTCCATCTGCGCCTCGCTGCCTGCCACTGCGACGGGCACCGCGATCGTGGAGGTGCCGAGCGACGACGATGCTCTCGCGTTCATGCATCCCTCGGGCGTCGAGGTCGTGTGGATCGTGCGGCCGCATGGCATCGCTCCCGGGGCGCTCGCCCTGGAGACGCTGGCACGCGCTGCCCTGCCGGATGCGCCGTTCCACGCGTATGCGGCGGGCGAGCAGGCACTCGCCTCAGGGGTGCGCAAGCATCTCGTGGGCACGCGCGGGGTCGACAAGAATGCCGTGAGCTTCTGCGGCTACTGGAAGATCGGCGCCTCATCCCCCGCCTCGAAGGCCGCGCGCGACGCTGCAGCGGAGCCCCTCGCGTGAGCGGAACGGATGCAGCCGATGGCCTCGCCTCCAGGGGGTCAGTGGGAGATGCTCCCGCAGCAGCAGCAGCCGGACATCGCGCGTCAGTCGCCGGTGGACGATTCCGCTTCCCCACCGCCATCCTGCTGACCTGTGCCGCGCTCGGCGTCGCCGGGGCGGTGCTGCTCGCGCCGATGAACTGGTTCTCGACGCTGTTGACCGGGCCGCTGCCCTTCGTCGGCATGGCCCTCGCCGGCCTGTGGCTGTTGCCGTCCGTGATCGCGCTGAGGCTGCTGCGGAAGCCGCTGGTCGGACTCCTCGTCGCGCTGATCGCCGGCCTCGTGATGGTCCCGTTCTCCGTGTACGGTTTCAGCAGCGTGCTGACGAATCTCTGGTGGGCGGCGTTCACGGAGCTGCCGTTCCTGTTCGTGCTCTGGCGCTACTGGGGAACGTGGATGCACTACGTCGGCGCCGTCGTCGTAGGCGTCGTCTACCCGATCTCGGCGTGGGCCTGGTTCGATCTCGGATCCATGTCTCTCTTCGCCCAGGTCGCCTTCTTCGCCGTGACGATCGCCAGCTGCGTCGGCGGCACCGCCCTCGGCATCCTGATCGCCGACCGTCTGCGCAGGGCAGGAGTGGGCAGGGCAGGAGCGGGAAGGGCAGGAGTGGGCAGGGCAGGAGTGGGCAGGGCAGGAGTGGGCAGCGCCGGAGTGGGCAGGCCAGCTGTCAACGGGCGCCGCTGAGCCTCAAGAGCACAGCCGCCCTCATCACACTCCTCAGGTGGGGTCGACCGGTGCCGTAAGACGGAGCACATCGCACCGTCGGGCGGCGTCCTCACCCGAGACCCCCCACCAGACGACCGTCACCAGAGACCAGCCTCACCAGAGAGCAGCCTCACCAGAGACCAGCCCACCAGAGACCAGCCTCACCAGAGACCAGCCCACCAGAGACCGACATCCTCACGCAGCGACGTCGAGGCGTGCGCGACCGCCGAGCCTCGGGGTCTGCGCAGGATCGACGTATAGCGGCGGAATGAACCACACCCGCGCGCCGCTCCCAGTCCCCCTCCTACTCCCGCCCCCACTCCTACTCATACTCCCGGCATCGTCGATACGGATCTCCCACCCGTTGTCGTGGATGCGGTGGTGACACGTTTCGCACAGCAGTACCCCGTTGGAGAGGTCGGTCGGCCCGTGATCTCGTTTCCACCAGCGGATGTGATGGGCCTTCGTCATCTCGGGCGGCAATCCGCACATCGCGCATCCCCCGTCGCGCTCCACCAGCGCCAGCCGTTGTGCGCGGGTGAACAGCCGCTTCTCGCGACCCCATTCGAGGATCTCGCTGTCGCCGCCGAGAACACACGGGATCACACCGCCACCGGCCGCCATCCTGCGCGCAGCTCCGACGCTGACCGGGTGATCGACACCATCCAGGGTCGCCGACCCCGTGCCGGCTTCCAGATCGTCGAGGTTCATCCGCACGATCACCGTCGCACCCGCTACCGGCACCCGCTGCTCGCACCCGAGCACGTGCGCACAGAACACCGCCAGAGCATCAGCTTGGATCATCGGCACCGTCCGGCGGTCCGCATCGGGCGCACCCTCGTCGGGCGCATCTTTTCGCGCGGCGAACGCAGCGGTCACGTACCCCCGGATCGCGGTGACCACCGGAGCCGCGGTCTCGACGTCGAGCACCGCGTTCAGATGCACCATGCCGTCACGCTCGAACAGCGATAGCGCACGTCTGTTGCGCCGCTCGTCCTCCCTGGGCTCCAGACCGTCCGGGTCGAGCCATGCTTCCGCGCGGACCACGAGCTTACGCACATCGTCGAGCGCCAAACCCGCCGCTTTCTCCGCCAGCACCCGCTCGCCTTCGGCGATACGTTCCGCTCCCGCGGCGATCCGACAGCGATCGAGGAGCGCGATGATCATCGCGGCGGCCGGGGCGCCGAGCGCACCCGAGTCGAGTGCCGTACTCACCGACGGGTACTTCGCCGGCAGAGGGGCGCCAAGGAGGTCGCTGCGGGGTGCAGTCGCTTCGCCCACCTTGACGAGGCGCGAGGCATCGCCCGTCGACACTCCCGTCGCAGCCGCGATCAGCGTCGCCGGATTGCGGTAGCCCTGCTGCTTCGCCAGGCTCTCCGCGCCGAGCTCTGGACGCGACTCACGCGATATGCACGCCGCCACCGAGATATGCACGGCATCCAACCGACGCCGCAGCACCCCGATCGACTCGCTCACCGCCATCAACTGCTCGCGCGACAGGTCTCCGGAGTCGTCGGCATCCGACCACGCCTCATCGAGGCGGGACATCGCCTCGTGCAACGCGGTCAATCTGGACATGCTTCATTTTATCGCGGATTGTGCCGAGATTCGAAGATTTGTTCGATCGCATGCCGGTGAGACCGGTATCCCGAAAGGCACCCTCCCCGGAC
>NZ_SCOG01000010.1:0-132084 GCF_005502545.1 Microbacterium sp. Beta | reverse complement strand
GGCTACCCCGCAGCCCCTCCTGGCGCCTACCAGGTGCCCGTCGGCGGCTACACGGCTCCCTCCGGCGCCTACCAGGTGCCCACCGCACCGGCTCCCTCGTCCTCGCGGCTCTTCGGGACGCTCGCCCTGGTCTTCGCTCTCGTCGCGGCGGTCGTACCGGCGATCGTCGTCAGCGTCAGCGCGTTCGAGATCGGTCGGTACCTGCCCAACGGCGCATCGGTCACCGCCGATGACCTCCGGGTGCTGACCCCGGTCCGGGATCAGGTGCTCTGGGCGGAGCTCTCGTTCTGGCTCGGGACCCTCGTCGGCGTCGCCGCGATCGTCCTCGGCATCATCGCGATCGCCAAGAAGCGTGGCCGGGGTGCAGGAATCGCCGCTCTCGTGGTGGCGGTCCTGGCGTCGGTGATCTTCTTCATCGCACTGGTGGTGGCTCTCACGACCGGCGCCGCTGCGGGGATGTCGAACTTCTCGGCCTGACCGCACTGCCGGTAGGCAGCTGCCGCGTCAGCGCGGCGCGTGGTGTTTCTGCTGCGCCGCCAGGAGTCCTTCGTCGACCAGCAGCTCGACCGCATCGGCGGCATCCGAGACGAGGATCGGCAGGTTCGGCCGCTCTTCCTTGCCGAAGGGTGCCAGCACCCAGTCCGCAGGATCCTGACGCCCGATCGGACGACCGATGCCGACTCGCACGCGCGGGAAATCCGCCGTGCCCAGCGCTCTGGCGACGTCGCGCACACCGTTGTGCCCTCCGTGCCCGCCGCCCGTCTTGAGCTTGACGGTGTCGAACGGGATGTCGAGCTCGTCGTGCACGACGACCACCTGCTCGGTGGGGACCGAGTAGAACCGCGCCAGAGCCGCCACCGGCGTGCCCGAGACGTTCATGAACGTATTGGGCTTGGCGAGCACCAGCTTGTCCGCGCCAGGGCGCAGCCAGGTCTCGACGACGCGCGCTCCCCCCTTGTGCTCGCGGAACGCCTCGGAACGCCGCGAGGCGAGCTCATCGACGACCATCTGTCCGATGTTGTGTCGAGTGCTCTCATACCGCGGGCCGGGGTTGCCGAGCCCCACCACGAGCCAGGTCGATGGCATGTCCTCGTCCTCTCCCTGTCCGGGGCTGCAGCCCGGTCAGGATACGACAGAGGGGACGCGATCGGATCGCGTCCCCTCTGTGATGAATCAGTCGGAGATCACTCCGCGGCGGCCTCTTCGGTCGCCTCATCGGCGGACTCGCCTTCGGTCTCCGCCTCGTCCTCTTCCGCGGGTGCGGCGGGCACGGAGATCGCGACGACGAGCACCTCGGGGTCGGAGAGCAGCGTGGAGCCCTTGGGGAGCTGCACGTCGGCGGCGGTGATGTGCGCGCCCTCTTCCAGGCCCTCGACCGAGACCTCGATGTTCTGGGGGATGTGCGTGGCCTCGGCCTCGATCGACACGGTGGTGGCGTCGAGGTTCGCGATCGTACCGGGAGCCGACTCGCCCGTGACGATGATCGGGACGTCGATGGCGACCTTCTCGCCCTTCTTCACGACGAGCAGGTCGATGTGCTCGATGATCTGGTGCACCGGGTCCTTCTGCACGTCCTTGACCAGAGCGAGCTGGGACTTGCCCTCGATGTCGAGCTCGAGCAGCGCGTTCGCGCGGCGCAGGATGAGCGAGACCTGGTGGCCGGGGAGTGCGACGTGCACCGGCTCCGTGCCGTGACCGTAGATGACGGCGGGGATCTTGCCGGCGGCGCGGAGGCGGCGGGCGAAGCCCTTGCCGAAGCTCTCGCGGAGCTCGGCCTGGACCTTGGTGTCTTCAGACATGGGTTCTCCTTCGGGGCACGCAGCGAAGGCGCCGCGCGGTGGTCTTGGAATTTTCGAACTCGCTGACGCAGGAGGAAAGCCACCGGGCTTGCTTCGCCGCGTCGATAACGGATGTTCGCGCACGCGCAGAAGCATCCCTCGCCGAGGTACAGCCTCAATGGTACCGGATGACCCGATAGGCTGAGGACACCGGTCCTTTTTCTGCAGAACACGGAGAACCCCCATGCTCGACGGCGCCTTCCTCTCGCACGCACTCCTCTGGCTGATCGGCGCCATGACCGTGTGCGCGGCCGTCACCTCGTTCATCGCGCTGTTCGCGATGGGCCGCTCGGGTTACCGCAAGGACTGACAAGCGACAGCGGCGCTAGCGCTGCCCCACCGCCGCGGCGATGAGCGCGGACGCGGTCCGCACGTCCGCCGCCGCGTCGATGCTGATGCCCTCTTCGTCTGCATCGAGCGACTCGAGGGTCTGCAGCTGGGAATCCAGCAGTGCGGCCGGCATGAAGTGATCCACGCGCAGGCGCATCCGTTCCTCGAGGACGTCGCGACCGATCGCCAGTTCGGCGAAGAAGGCCTCCGGCGCCTCGTCTCTGATGAGGTCGCGATAGACGCGTCGAAGCGCTGAGCACGCGACCACGACGCGCTCCTCCGCCTGGAGGGTCTTCCCGACGAGGCGGAGCCAGGGCTGTCGATCCGCATCGTCCAGCGGAACTCCCGCAGCCATCTTGCCGACGTTCTCCGGCGGATGCAGGTCATCGCCGTCGATGAACCGCGCTCCGAGAGAGTCGGCCAGGAACGCGCCCACCGTCGACTTGCCGGAGCCACTCGGACCCATCACCACGATGCGCACGCTCATGCGCCTCTTCCGAAGTCGATGAGCACCTTGCAGGAGCTCGCAGGGTCGGCGGCCCGTGCGAACGCCTCGAGCGCATCGTCGACCGGCAGCACGTGGCTGATGATACCGCGCACGTCGAGGCTGCCGTCGGCGAGAGCGGCGATGACCTCGTCGAACTCCGCCCCGAAGCGGAACGATCCGCGCAGGGTGAGTTCGCGCGTGATCGCGGTGGCCATCGGCGCCGGCACGTCGCCCCCGCGCTGCAGCCCCAGCATCACCACCACGCCCCCGCGGACGGCGGCGGAGACGGCGGCCGCGAGACCGGGGACGGTGCCGCTGGATTCGATCACGACATCGGCGTGCAGCTCGGAGATCTCGCTCTCCGCCCTGGCGTCGATCGACAGGATGCCACGCGCTTCGGCGATCTCCCGCGGCAGCTGCTGCAGATCGGTGACCGTCACGGAGGTGGCCCCCTCCCGCTGGGCGACGGCCGCGACGAGTTGGCCGATGGGTCCGGCGCCGATGACCACGACGCTGCGACCTCGGACGTCGCCGGCTCGCCGCACACCGTGCCAGGCGACCGCGGCCGGTTCGGCCAACGCCGCCGTGCGCAGATCGAGGCCGGTGGGGAGAGCGTGCAGCATCCGCGCGGGGAGCGCCACGCGACGGGCGAAGGCCCCCTGGGTGTGAGGCAGGTGCATCGCCGACCCGAGATACGTCGATGCCGGTGCGAGGTTGGGATGCTCGGCCGGCCAGGGTGTGCGCCCGTCCCCGTGCGCGGTGAGCGGGTGGACGGCCACGGGCGTGCCGACTGCCGGCCCCGAGCCGTCGGCTGCGGCGACCGTCACGACACCGGACACCTCGTGCCCGAGGATCATCGGCTCCCGCAGCACGGAGGCCCCGGCGGCTCCGTGCCGCCAGTAGTGGAGGTCTGACCCGCAGACGCCCCCGAAGGCCACGTCGATCACGGCGTCGTCCGGTCGGGCCATCGGCGCACCGATGTCTTCGATCCGCAGATCGTCGGCGGCATGCGCCACCACAGCGAGGTTCTCCACCACGCTCCTTCCCCGGTCACACGAAGGGCGTGACCAATCGGATGCCCGCCACATCGACGGTCACGGTCTGTCCTGGCGCCACGACCGCCTGGGAGTGCGGCGCGCCGGTCATGATGACGTCCCCGGGACCCAGCGGTGACCACGCGGCCACATACGCGAGGCATTCCCGGATCGACATCGGCAGCTGAGCGCTCCCGGTGGCGGCGACGCGGCGACCGTCGATCGCCACCTCGAGCGTCACATCGTCGATGCCTGCGTCGGTGTCGATCCAGGGACCGAGCGGGGTGTAGCCCTCCCCCGACTTCGACTCGAAGTTGCGCGGGTCGACCTCGGCACGCTCGGGACTGGAGAGGTCGTTCACGGCGGTGACGCCGAGGACGTACTCCTGCGCGTTCTGCGCCGTCAGCCCTGCGGTCGGGCGTCCGATCACGACGGCGATCTCGCCCTCAGCCACCTGTGCACCGGCGTCGCGGCGCAGCGTCACCGTCACCCCGCTGCCGACCACGGTGCGCGGGCTCTTGAGCCACGCCTGCACCGGCGAGGCGTGGTCAGGGCCGTTCTGGGCGATGCCGATGATGACGACCGGATCCACCGGCGCGATGACGGTCCCCTCGACGGTCTCGCCGATGTCCCCCGGCTCGGTCCCGCCGGCAAAGGCCGCGAAGGGGTCGGTGATCGGCACCGGGCCGTGGATGCCGTCCCGCACCCACACGGGGCCACCGGGTGCGGCGACGCGACCGATGCGCATCAGACGACCGCCGTCATGCCGCCGTCGACGAACAGCGTCTGCCCGTTGACGAAGTCGCTCGCGGAGCTCGCAAGGAACAGCAGAGCGCCGACGAGATCCTCGGTGTCTCCCCACCGACCGGCGGGGGTCCGTCCGCGCACCCAGTCCGAGAACTGCTCGTCGGCGACGAGCGCCTTCGTGAGCTCGGTGGCGAAGTACCCGGGGGCGATCGCGTTGGCCTGGATGCCGTGCGGGGCGAGGTCGGCGCACAGGCCCTTCGTGAACATCACGATCGCGCCCTTGGTCGCCGCATACGCCGCTATCGAGGGGCGGGCGAGCTGAGATTGGACACTGCCGATCTGGATGATCTTGCCCGAACCGCGCGCGATCATCCCGGCGGAGACCCGACGTGACAGGTGGAAGACGCTGGACAGGTTGGTCTGCACGAGCGCATCCCAGTCCTCGTCCGCGAACTCGGCGATGGGCGCGCGTCGTTGGACACCGGCGTTGTTGACGAGGATGTCAGGGGCGCCGACCAGCCGTTCGACCGCGTTCATCCCCTCGTCGACCGCTGCAGCATCTGTCACGTCGAAGACGACGCTGTGCACGTCGGCCCCGGTCGTGCGGGAGATCTCCCTCGCCGACGCGTGCGCCTTCGCCGCATCGCGCCCGTGCACGACGACGGTCGCTCCGGCTCCGGCCAGCCCCGCGGCGAGCGTCTTCCCGATGCCCTGGCTCGACCCGGTGACCAGCGCCGTCCGCCCCGTGAGATCGAAGGCGGCCAGTCCCGCAGGCAATGCCGTCATCGCCCCACGGCCTTGATCGAGACGGTGGTGGCGAACACGTCGTCGCCGGCCTCGGCGCGCGAGACCTTGATCGCGTCGTCGACGCGGGTGAGGTCGCGACGGAGGGTCTCGGGAGCGAGGAACGTCGATGCGGTCGTGATGAGAGCGAGCACCGCCATGTAGATGGCCAGCAGCACCCAGTTGCCGTCGCTGACCGCGATCAGGTACGCGCCGAGGACACCGGCGAGGCCGCCGGCGAGCACGGCGGAGATCTCGCGGGCCATGGCGACGCCGAGGTACCGGTGACGGTTTCCGAAGAGTTCGGGGAGCATGGCGCACTGCGGTCCGAGCATGCTGTTCACCGCCACGCCGATGCCGATCGCGATCACACCGATCGCGATGGCGTAGTTCCCGAGCGACAGGAGCCACCATGCGGGGAACGTGTAGACGAGCATGAAGACCGCACCGAACCGGTACACCGTGCGGCGGCCGAAGCGGTCGGACAGGTGCCCTGTGAACGGCACGGAGAAGACGCCGATCAGCGAGCCGAGGGTGACGCCCCACGTGAGCAGGCTCTTGTCGGCGGTGTCGCCGACCACCGTCACGAAGAAGGCGAGGCCGAGCGTCTGGAACATGTACGAGCCGCCGTTCTCCGCCATGCGCAGCCCGACGCCCACGATCACGCCGGGGAGACCATGCGTGAAGATCTCCCGGATCGGACGATCGGCGATCTGCTCGTGCTTCTCGAGTTCGACGAACGTCGGCGTCTCCCGCAGCCGCATCCGGATGAACAGCGCCAGCAGGATCAGCGCGAAGGAGGCGAGGAACGGCACACGCCATCCCCAGCTCAGCAGCTGGTCCTCGGGGAGCAGGGTGATCAGGCCGAAGACGACCGCAGCGAGCAGCGTGCCCGCCTGGATGCCGACGAACGGAAGAGCCGAGAAGAAGCCGCGGCGCTTCACCGGCGCGTACTCGGCCATCAGCACGGTCGCCCCTGCCTGCTCCGCACCGGCACCGAAGCCCTGCAGCAGTCGCATCAGCACCAGCAGGATCGGCGCCCACACGCCGATCGCGGCGTACGTGGGAAGCAACCCGATCGCCGTGGATGCTCCACCCATCAGCACGATGGTCGCGACCAGCACCCACTTGCGTCCGAGCTTGTCGCCCAAGACACCGAAGAACAGTCCACCGAACGGACGCGCCAGGAATCCGACGCCGAAGGTCGCGAACGCGGCGACCGTCGCCATCGCCGGGTCGTCCTGGGGGAAGAACAGGACGTTGAAGATCAGGGCGGTCGAGAGGCCGTAGAGCGCGAAGTCGAAGTACTCCAGCGCGCTGCCGATGCTCGACGCGAGCGTCGCGCGGCGCAGATTCGCCGCGTATTCCGGGTCGTCCGACGCTGCTCGGGCTGAGGTGCGGGGGTCTGTCACGGCCATCTCCTTCGATCGGCTTCGCCTGCGGCGTGATGACGACTGTACCAGCCTGTTGAATTCTGTTCAACCCTTTGGACGGGTTGTGGCCCGCTTTCTCGCGCACGAAGAATCGCCACCCCTCAGGAGGGCGGCGGCGCGTCCGGGGAGGTCAGCGTCGGACGGCAGCGCTGAACGGGTTCGTCAGCGCGGCGGCGGCCTCGCGCAGCGCCTCGCCCACACGCTCGATCCGCTCGTAGTCGGCCTCGGCCGCACGGATCGCGACACCGAGCGCGAGCGGCGGATCGGTCGGCGCCCACCCCTCCAGGGGCACGGCCACGCCGACGATGCCACGGAAGGATTCCTCCGCGTCCAGCGCCCAGCCTCTGCGGCGGGCTGTGGCGAGCACCTCGAGAAGCCCCGACATGGTGGTCGCGCTGCGCTCGGTGAGCTGCGGGAAGACGGCGTCAGCACCGAGGAGTTCGGTCACCTCGTCGTCGCTCATCGCGGCGAGGAGCGCGCGTCCGGTCGCCGACAGCGGGGCCGGGAGACGAGACCCGAGCGGGGTGCCGAGACGGAGCGAGCGCGAGCCCTCGTGACGGGCGAGGTACAACGCGTCCGTGCCGTCGAGCATGGCGACCTGCACCAGTTCGGAGGCGAGCTGCGGCGAGGCCTCGCACACGCTGTAGAACTCCCGCACCTGGTTGAACTGCGCGGCGAACGCGCCACCCAGTTCGGCGGTGCGCACGCCGAGGCGGTAACCCTGCGGCGTGCGGTCGACCATGCCGCCGGCCTCGAGCGCGAGACAGAGGTTCGCGGTCGACGACTTCGCCAGTCCCAGGTCCCCGGCCAGCTCGGTGAGCGTGCGCGGGCCCCCGGCCTCGGCGAGGATCCCGAGCAGGCGGATGCTGCGGGTCACGGCGGGTGCGGGGTCTCGCCCCTCGCGGGTGTCGTCATCCATGGCCGCGCCTTTCGCGCTCGGGATCCCTCAGGCGGTGAAGACCTGCAGGTCGATCAGTAGAACTCGACCGTATCGACCACCGCGGCCAGCGGCTCGCCGTCCAGCAGGCGTGCCGCATTCTCCGCGAAGCGTCGAGCGATCCGCTCCTCCTCCTTGGAGCTGAGGGCTGCGGTGTGTGGGCTCACCAGCACGTTCGGGTGCCCCCACAGCGGCGAGGCGGCATCGAGCGGCTCCTGCTCGAACACGTCGAGGGCGGCGAAGGCCACGCGACCATCGTCGAGCGCGCCGAGCAGCGCGACCTCGTCGATAACGGTGCCACGACCCACGTTGGCGATGATCGCACCGGGCTTGACAGCCTCGAGCACGTCGGCGCCGATCAGATGGTGCGTCTGCGCTGTGCCGGGAAGGGTGACGACGATCGCGTCGACACCGGCCACGGCCTCGGTCAGCTCGCCCAACGGCACGAGACGATCCACACCCGCCACCGGCTCACCCGAGCGCGTCGTGCCCCACACCCGCGCGCCGAGCGCATGGAAGCGCCGTGCGCATTCCGAGCCGATGCCGCCGAGACCGACGACCAGGACCGTCATCTCGTCGAGCTGACGCATCTCCCAGCGATCCGGCCAGGTGCGCGTTCCCTGGTCGGCGAGGAGGCGCGGGAGGTTCTTCGCACCGGCCATGACCCCGAACACCGCGAACTCCGCGAGCGGGCCGCCGTGCACGCCGGCGCTGGTGGTGAAGACCACACGGTCGAGCTGGGAACGGTCGAGGCCGGCAGCCTTGACCGAGGCTCCACCCCCGGCCGCGGTCGTCATGACCCAGCGCAGCCGCGGGTTCGCAGCCACCGTGCGAGCCAGAGCCCCCGCGTCGACATCGGGGATCCCGAAGAGCACGTCTGCGGAATCGACCAGCGCATCGAAGGCCCGCTGCTGCTCCGGCGTGCGCGTGTACTGAGGATCACCCGACCAGTCGGCAGGACCCCGCATCGGCGGCATCAGATCGTGGTCGCGGAGCACCTCGAGGCGCGGCTCGAGCTCCTCGATCAGTCGGCACAGCTCTTCCCGCAGCGGCACCGCCACGACGGCACGCAGCTTCTTCTCGGTCCCCGTCATCTTGGTCCCCTCCTCGGGAAGTCTGAATCACTCACCTTAGCCCAGTTCCATCCTGTTGGACACTGTTCTATCTGTTGGATTGTTGCTACGGTGTGCGCATGAGCAACACACCTGCCACCGTCGGCGTGGTCGGCCTCGGCGCGATGGGTCGCCCGATGGCGGACCATCTGCTCGCCGCGCACGGTCGGCTCGTCATCCATGCCCGCCGCCCTCAGCCGGAACTGCTGGCTGCCGGTGCCTCCTGGGCGGAGACGCCACGTGAACTCGCCTCCAGAGTAGACGTCCTTCTCATGATGCTGCCCGACCTCCCTCCTTTCGAAGCCATGCTCGACGGGCCGGACGGGTTGCTGGCCGACGCCGGCGACCTGCTCATCCTGATCGGGTCCACGTCGTCGGCGCCGGCCGTGCGCGCGCTCGCGGAGCGGGTGGGCGCACAGACGCAGGGACGGGTGCGAGTCGTCGACTGCCCTGTCTCCGGCGGTGAGGACGGTGCGATCGCCGGAACCCTCTCGATCATGCTCGGAGGGGACCAGGAGGACGCGGCGATAGCCGCCGAGGTGCTCGCCCCCTGCGGCAACCCTGTGCTGCTCGGCCCGCTGGGGGCGGGCGAGGTCGCCAAAGCCTGCAACCAGCTCGTCGTCTCCGCCACGATCATGGCGCTCGGCGAAGCCACGGTGCTCGCTGAGCGCTCGGGACTCGACCTCGATGCGCTCTGGTCGCTGCTCTCGGGCGGATACGCCGGATCGCGCCTGCTCGACAGCCGCCGCGAGAAGCTCGTCACCGGTGACGACTCCCCCAGCGGCATCGCGCAGTACATGGTGAAGGACCTCGGCTTCGCCGCCGACATCGCCGAGGCCACCGGCACCGCGCCCGTGCTGCTGCCCACCCTGCGTGCGGCTTTCGACGAACTCGTCGCCGCCGGGCTCGGAGAGCGCGACATCGCGGTGTCGCGGCGCTTCATCGCCTCCCGCGACATCGCCTCTCACGACATCGCCTCTCACGACATCGCCTCTCACGACACAGGTCGCCACTGACCTCCCGGACAGCGATACTCTGAAACCACCCCTTCTTCACGATCTCGAGGAGCCTTCTGTGCCCGAAGCATCAGCGAACATCGGAGTCGTCGGACTCGCCGTCATGGGCTCGAACCTCGCCCGCAATCTCGCCAGCCGCGAGGGCAACACGGTGGCGATCTTCAACCGCAGCTACGAGAAGACCCAGACGCTCCTCGACGAGCACCCCGAGGCCGGCTTCGTACCGGCCCGCACCTACCAGGAGTTCGCCGACTCGCTGCAGAAGCCGCGCACCGCGATCATCATGGTCAAGGCCGGGGGTCCGACCGATGCGGTCATCGACTCGCTGGTCGAGGTGTTCGAACCGGGCGACATCATCGTCGACGGCGGCAACGCCTATTTCCCCGACACCATCCGTCGCGAGAAGGCCGTCCGCGAGACCGGCATCAACTTCGTCGGCGCCGGCATCTCCGGCGGCGAGGAGGGCGCACTCACCGGACCCTCGATCATGCCGGGCGGCTCGGACGAGTCGTGGGTCACCCTCGGGCCGATCCTCAAGTCCATCGCGGCGATCGCCGAAGGCGAGCCCTGCGTCACCCACGTCGGCCACGACGGCGCCGGTCATTTCGTCAAGATGGTGCACAACGGCATCGAGTACGCCGACATGCAGCTCATCGCCGAGGCCTACGACCTCATCCGGCGCGGCACCGGCAAGTCGCCCGCCGAGATCGCCGAGATCTTCGCCGAGTGGAACCGGGGAGAGCTCGAGTCGTACCTGATCGAGATCACGGCCGAGGTGCTCCGCCAGGTGGACGCCGAGACCGGCAAGCCGCTCGTCGACGTGATCCTCGACCAGGCGGGAGCCAAGGGCACCGGCGCCTGGACCGTGCAGACCGCGCTGTCGCTCGGCGTACCGGTGTCGGGCATCGCCGAGGCCACGTTCGCCCGCTCGCTGTCGTCGCACCCCGAGCAGCGCGCCGTCGCCGGCGGCCTTCCCGGCCCCGACGAGGAGTTCACGGTCTCGGCCGAAGACACCGAGCAGTTCATCGAGGACGTGCGCCTGGCGCTGTATGCGTCGAAGATCGTCGCCTACTCGCAGGGCTTCGACGAGATCCGCGCCGGCGCGGCCGAGTACGGCTGGAACATCGACCTCGGCGCGATCTCCAAGATCTGGCGCGGCGGCTGCATCATCCGTGCGCAGTTCCTCAACCGCATCGCCGATGCCTACGCGGCGACCCCCGACCTCCCCGTGCTGATGACCGCACCCTACTTCGCCGAGGCGTTCACCCGGGCGCAGTCGTCGTGGCGTCGCGTCGTGGTGACCGCAGCGCAGGCGGGCATCCCGGCTCCGGCGTTCTCGTCGTCGCTGTCGTACTACGACGGCATCCGCGCCGACCGCCTCCCTGCCGCTCTCGTGCAGGGGCAGCGCGACTTCTTCGGTGCGCACACCTACAAGCGCATCGACAAGCCGGGCACCTTCCACACGCTGTGGTCGGGCGACCGCACCGAGATCGAGGCGGAAGACACGCACTGACGTCCCGTCGACGAAGGGCCGGGTACCGCGAGGTACCCGGCCCTTCGTGCATCATGACCCCCGCGGGTCACGACGGCTCGCCGCTCACGGCGCCGCAGCGATCCCCTCCCTCGTGATGTCGCGCACCGTGCCCTTCGCGAGACGGAGACGCCGGGTCGCTCGCCGCGCCACCGCCGAGTCGTGGGTCACCACGATGACCGTGATCCCCTCGACGCACAGCGATTCGAGCAGCGCCAGGATCTCGTCCCGCATGCTCTCATCGAGGTTGCCCGTCGGCTCGTCGGCGAGCAGCACTCGCGGCTTCTTGACGAGGGCACGCGCGATGGCGACCCGCTGCTGCTGCCCTCCGGAGAGCTCCGCCGGCAGATGGTCACCTCTGTCGTCGAGACCGACGTGGGCAAGAGCCTCCGCGACCCTGGCGCGTCGCTCGGCCCTGTCGACCCCCAGCGACTCGAGCGCCATGTCGACGTTCTCGGTGGCGGTGAGAGTCGGGATCAGGTTGAACCCCTGGAACACGAACCCGATCTCCTCCGCCCTGATCCGGGTGAGCTCGGCGCTCGAAGCGGACGCGAGTTCGCTGCCGTCCAGCAGAAGCGATCCGGTGGAGGGTGTGTCGAGGGCGCCGAGCAGTTGCAGCAGGGTCGACTTGCCCCCTCCGGTGGGGCCCTGGATCGTGACGAACTCGCCGGACATGATGTCGAGGTCCACACCCGTCAGCACTTTCACGATGCGCCCCTTCTGCGTGTATGTCCGGGTGACGCCCGTGACACGGTATAGCGGCTGCTCCCTCCCGTCTGTCGGCGCCGTCGGTGCGAGGTCTGCCGTGGTCATGGTCTTCTCCTTCTCTGGGCTGTCCTTCTGTGGGGATGTCGGGTTCGGTCGCTCATCGTTCGCCCGAGACCTGGTCATGCGACCGAGCGCAGCGCCTCGGCGGGACGGAGACGGGCGGCCCTCCAGCCGCCGAACGCTCCGGCGACGACACCGCCGAGCACGGCGAGTCCGACGGCGGCCAGCAGCACCCCCGGCGTGAAAGGTGCCTGGAGCACGATGTCCGCCGTCTGCTGTCCCTGGAACACCGCCCCGCCTCCGGTCGGGCCACCGCCCATGCCGCCAGGACCTGCTTGACTTCCCCCACTCGCAGCGACGGTGGGACGCAGGACGTTGATGAGCACGATGCCGATGACACCCAGGACGAGGCCCGCGGCTCCCCCGATGAGTCCCTGCAGCATCGACTCGCCCGCTACCTGGCGAACGACCCGCCCGTTCGACCAGCCGATCGCCTTGAGGGTTCCGAACTCCCTGGTGCGACGGCCCACGCCCGAGAGGGTGAGCAGCACGGAGAGCAGCAGAGCGACGGCGAGGACGATGACGGAGAGCCAGGTGCCGAGGTTCGTGATCAGCGCCGTGGCGCTGGAGAGGGAACCCGACACCGTCGAGGCGAGCTCGGACTGCGACGTGACGGTGGCGTCAGGGAGCTCTTCGGCGAGCGCGGACTGGACCGCATCGATCGAAGCGGCCGAATCGGCCTGGACGTACACGGTGGAGATCACGTCGTCGACTCCGGCGAGCGTCTGCGCTGTGCGCAGCGGCAGATACACGTTCGCCGCCGTGTCCGCACTGTCGGACGTGGATCCGAGGATCCCGACGACCTCCACATCGGAGCCGGCCACGTCGATGGTGTCTCCGACCGTGATCCCGTTCGTGGAGGCGTACGTGCTGTCGACCATGGCGACCAGTGCCTCGGCGTCATCGGCGTCGAGACCGCGACCGTCCGTGACCGTGGCCGAGGCCATCGGTCCCACGGCGGTGGCAGCTGGATCGATGCCGAGCACGGAGAAGGAGTCCACCCCGAAAGAGCCCCCGCCGCCCGCTGCGCCATCCGGTGGCGTCTGCCCTTCCTCCGGCGCGGCGGGCTGCTCGCCGTCCTGCGGCGCGAATCCACCGCTGGGCACCTCGCCGGAGAACGTGGAGTTCGTGAGGCTCAGCGCCCCGGATGCCGCCGAGACGCCGTCGGTCGCGGCGACGGTGTCGAGCACGGACGAGTCGAGGGTGCCGCGCAGGAAGTCGGTTCGCAGCGTGGACTGTGCGAGCGTGGTGGTCTCACCATCGCTCTCACCGGCATCCGCATCGAAGTCGAAGCGCGGCCCCTCCCCCTGGCCCGGCTCGGCGGCAGCGCCCGTGACCGTGAGGTCGGTGCCGACTCCGTAGACGGACGCGAGAGCCTGCGCCTGGGCGTCCCGCACCCCCGCGGTGAGGGCGTTGACCACGATCACCAGTGCGATCGCGATCGCCAGCCCGATCGCGACGATCAGGGTCTGCTTCCTGCGTCCGGCGAGTTCGCGCCGCAGATATGTTCCGTACATCTCTCTCCTTCCGCCGCGGCCATCGCGGGGCGAGATCGACGTTAGGAATCGCGCATAAGCGGAATCGAGGGTCCGGTGATGAGAACGCTATGGAGCGCGGATCACACCGCCCGCACGGCCTCCACGAATGCCCTGGCGCGGACAGCGAGAGCGTCGAGGTCGCCGCCTGAGGTCGCCGCATCGCCGACCAGAGGTCCACCGACCCCGACGCCGAAGGCACCGGCCGCGAGAAAGTCGCCGACGGTGTCGACGCTCACACCTCCCACGGGGATGATCCGCGCGTGCGGGAACGGATCACGCACGGCGCGGATGAAGCCGGGACCGAGTGCCGACGCGGGGAACAGCTTCACCGCCGCGCTGCCGAGGTCGTGACCGCGCTGGACCTCCGTCGGCGTGTAGACACCGGGCAGGACGCCGATGCCGCAGCTGACGGCGTAGGGCACAGATGCGCTGAGCGTCGGGGTGACCATGAACTGCGCGCCGGCCGATACGGCGCGATCGACATCCGCCTCGTCGAGCACGGTGCCGGCGCCGATCAGCGCGTCGACCGGAGCGTCGTGCACCACCTGCGCGATCGCCTCCTCCGCGTCGGGGAGGGTGAGCGCGATCTCGAGCGTGCGCACGCCGGCTTCCAGGAGGGTCCGTGCCGCGGCGACCGTCGCATCGACGTCGGTTCCGCGGAGGATCGCGACGAGCCGCGTGCGGCGCAACCGTTCCCGCAGCTGTTCGTTGTCGACGGCGCTCACAGCGCGCCCTCCCCTGCGATGCGGGCCGTCGGCACCGAACCTCGCCACGGGTATGCGGGGACCCCTCCGACCTCGACCCGCACGCCGAGAAGCGCACCGTCGGCGTCAGCTGGTTCTGCCAGGCCGATGCTCGCGGTGGTGATCACGAGCAACCGGTCAACGAGGGCTACGGCGGTCGGACGCTTCGCCGGAAGGACGATGGTCTCCACGAGCTGACCGTCGGGAGAGTAGCGGCGCACCTCGGAGGCGTCCCAGACCGCGACCCAGAGCATGCCCTCGAGGTCGATCGCCATGCCGTCGGGGTTGCCGCCCTCGACCCGGCACACCGTGCGGCGATTCGACAGCTCCCCGTCCGGCGCCACGTCGAAGGCCTCGATGCTGCGGTCCGGCAGAGTGTCGATGTAGAACAGCGTGGATCCCGTGCTGTCGAAGGCGAGACCGTTGGACACCGTGACCCCTTCCAGGCGAGCAGTCGGCTCACCATCGGGGTCGATGCTCCACAGCGTGCAGTGCGGTTCGCGGGGCATCGACTGGGTGCCCACCCAGAAGCGACCGACCGGATCACCGCCGCCGTCGTTCATGTAGTCCCCCGGTGCGGCGATGTCATCCGTGAGTGGGCAGACGGCTCCGTCGTCGCTCACGTGCACGACGCGACGATCGACTCCGACCAGCCAGCCCTGCCCCGGCTGCGCGAGCGGGATCGGGGCACCGATCTGCGCGCCGACGACGACCGCGGATCCGGGGATCACTCGCCCGCCGTCGATACGCCCGCGGTGCAGCGAACCCGTGGCCATGTCGATCCAGGCGAGGCTGCCGTCGCGACCGTCCCACCGTGGAGACTCGGCCTGGACGTATCGGGCGTCGGAGAGGATCTCGACGGTTCGGGAGGGCAGGGTGTGCGACATCCGGGGGCGTCCTTCGCTGGTAGCTCGTAACCGTTATGTGGCAGACTATCTCACAATATGCATAACACTTGCGAGAAATGTGGACAGACGATGATGAAGGCGGGAAACAGCTGATGGCTCCGACACTCCATGGCTTGATGCCCATCCTGGCAACACCCTTCGACGAATCGGGCGCCCTCGACCGTGCCGGCCTGCGTCGGCTGGTCGAGTTCCAGCTCGCCTCCGGGGTCGACGGTGTCGCCGTCTTCGGCATGGCGAGCGAGGGCTTCGCACTGACGACGGAGGAACGTCGGACGATTCTGGACGATGTCGTCCGGGTGGTCGACGGCCGGATCCCGGTGATCGCCGGCGTCAACGGCACGTCCACCGCGACCTCGATCGAGCAGGCGCTCCTCGCGGAGGAAGGGGGTGCCGACGCGCTCATGGTGCTTCCGCCGTTCATGGTGAAGCCGCCGGCAGCGACGCTCGTCGACTTCTACGGCGACGTGGCCGCGGCCACGTCGCTCTCCGTCATGGTGCAGGACGCTCCCGGCGTCACCGGCGTGGTGATGGCTCCGGCTCTCATCGCCGAGATCGCCCGGCTCGACGGCGTCGACTCGGTCAAGGTGGAAGCTCCCCCGACGGCACCCAAGGTCGGGGCCGTGGTCTCGGCGATCGATGACCCCGACTTCGCCGTGCTCGGCGGACAGAACGCGCAGTTCTGCCTGGAGGAGTACGCCAGGGGCGCCGTCGGCACGATGCCCGCCTGCGAGTTCCCCGACCTGCTCGGCCCGGTGCTCGACAGGTTCCTGGAGGGGCGCGTCGACGAGGCCAGAGCCGAGTTCCGTCGTATGCTCCCTCTCGTGCTCATCGGTCTGCAGGGCGGCATCGCATGGGCGGTGCACAAGGAGGTTCTCGTCGCGCGCGGCATCATCGACCACGCGACGGTCCGCTACCCCGCGTCGCGCCTCGACTCCGGCAGCCGTGCGTCCGTGAAGCTCGTGATCGACGAGCTCGCCCTTCCCCCCATCCCCACCACGGTGCGCGTGTGACCGGCCGCGGCGTGCTGCTGATCGGCGGCAGCTCCGACATCGGTCTCGCGATCGCCCGTGCCTTCGCCGACGGCGGGGACACCGTCGTCGGCGTGGGGATCGATGACAGCGACGACGCCGTCTTCGCGCGGTATCTCGTCGCGGACTGCAGTCGGCCGGAGGCCGCCGATCGCGCCGTCGCGGATGCGGAGCAGGCTCTCGGCCGACTCGATGTCGTCGTGCTCGCCGCCGGACGCATGCCGATCGCCCGCGCCGAGACCACGAGCGACGAAGACTGGCGCGGCGCCCTGGGGGCCACGCTCGACTCGGCGTTCTTCGTGGCGCGCGCGGCTCTTCCCCGCCTCTCCGCCGGATCGTCGATCGTCGCGGTGACCTCCGTGAACTCGTCGCTCGCCGCCCCGGCCTTGGCCGCCTACGCAGCCGCCAAGGCCGGAGTGGACGGCCTCGTACGGCAGCTGGCGCTGGACTACGGCCCCCGAGGCATCCGCGTGAACGCCGTGCAGCCGGGCAGCATCTCCGCGCAGGACACCGGCGAGAGCGAGGGCTACCCGCTCGGACGCATCGGCCGTCCGGAGGAGGTCGCGTCCGTCGTGGCGTTCCTCGCCTCCGACGCCGCGTCCTTCGTCACCGGCACGTCGATCGCGGTCGACGGCGGCCTGTCGATCTCCTCCCCCGCGGCCTGGCTCAAGCCGGTGCTGCGCGAACGCTGGCTCTGACCCGCTCACCTCTACGAAGAAGGCCGCGTCCCTTTCCGGGGACGCGGCCTTCTTCGTATCTCCAGCAGCTCTCGATCAGGAGTTGGCGTCGAGCAGCCCCTGGACTTCCTTCTTCAGCGCGTTGAGGCCGGCCTGCACCTCGACCTGCCCGGCGAGGATCGTCGCGACACCCGCGCCGATCGCGGCGTCGATCTGCGCGGTCACCGCGACGCGGTCCCACGCGGCACCGCGTGCATGCTCGGAGACCTCGGTGCGGAAGGCTCCCTGGAACTTGTCCGCTGCGAGGGCGGGGATCTTGTCCGCGACGCTCTTGGCGGCCGGGGCCACAGCGGAGTTCTCGTAGAGCGCGGTCGCCGCTTCGACGTTCGTCGCGGCGTAGAGGATGAAGTCGCGGCTCGTGAGCTCTCCCTCACCCGCCGTCGCGAAGACACCACTGCCCCAAGCCCGGTTGAAGGAGTCCTTGCCACCGGCGGTCGGACGCGAGATCGCGCCGATGTTGTCGATGATGCTCTGCGCCGCACCGTTCGTCTTGACGAAGGTCGACGCGAGCGGGGCATCGTCGTACAGGGCCGCCCGACCGCTCGCGAACAGGATGCGGGCATCGCTGCGTGCCACGTTCGTCTGCGTCAGACCGGCATCCTGCAGGGACTTGTACCAGGTGACGGCCTTGACGCTCTCGGCATCCCCGAGGGTGCACGTGAGGTCATCGGTGACGACGTCGCTGCCGAAGCCCCACATCCACGGGACGGCGTCCTTCAGGTCGGGGTTCTTCGTGACGGCGGCGTAAGGGATCAGCGACGAGTCCTGCTTCTTGATCTTCTCGAGCGCCGTGGCGAACTGCTCCACGGTCATGCCCGACTTGATGCCGACGCTCTTCGCGATCTCGCCGTTGGTGATGATGCCGATACCGGCAGCCGTGAGCGGGAGCACGAGCAGCTTGCCGTCCATCGTGTAGGAGTCGAGCACACCCTGCGGGATGCCCAGCCCCTTCGCGAGGTCGGAGAGGTCGGCGAGCACGTTCATGGGGGTCAGCACCTGCCACCCGCCCGACTGCCCGACGCCCATAAGGTTGCCGGAGCGTCCGGTCAGAGCCAGCTGCGTGGCGGCCTGATCGTAGGGGTAGATGACCGGGGCGACCTTGACGCCCTCCTGCTTCGAGAAGCCGTCGAGGATGCCCTGCCACGCCGACTTCAGAGCCTCTTCGCCGAGCGAGTTGCCGTAGAAGTTGATGGTCTTGGCCTTGGTGGCTCCTGCGGCCGTGGCTCCGGCTCCGGTGCCGGGGGCGGCGGGGGTCGCACAGCCGGCGAGCGCGAGTGCGCCGAACGCCGCCAGGACGGTTCCGCCTCCGAGGAAGGCTCGGCGGCTCAGCTGCGAGTTCGAGATGTTCATGGAGACTGCTCCTTCGGGATGAGGGGTGACGAGCGGTGCTGCGGTGCGGCGCTATCCCTTGACCGCCCCGGCGGCGAGGCCGGAGACGAAATAGCGCTGCAGGAGGATGAAGATGAGGACGAGTGGGAGGGAGGTGATCAGGGACGCCGCCATGAGCGCGGGCCAGTCCGCCGTGCCCTCGCGGATGAACGCCTGGGTGAGACCCGCCGGCAGCGTCTGCTTGTCGGGTCCTGCGAGCGTGAGGGCGAAGAGGAGATCGCTCCAGCCCCGCATGAAGGCGAACATCCCGGCGGTGATGAGTCCGGGGACCACGAGCGGGAACACGATGCGGAACATCGTCCCCGTGCGCGAGAGTCCGTCGACCTTGGCCGCCTCGATGATGTCGTCCGGCAGTGCGTCGATGATGCCCTTCAGCAGGAACACCGCGAGCGGCAGCGTGAACGTCGTGAACGAGATGATCAGTGCCGTATAGGTGTACAGCAGCCCTGCCGAGCTCAGCATCAGGTAGAGCGAGATGAGCAGCAGCGCACCGGGGATCAACTGGCCGATGAGGAACATGAACATGACGGCGTTGCGACCGCGGTAGCGGAACTTCGACAGGGAGTACGCCATCAGTCCGCCGACCAGGACGGCGAGCAGAGCGGTTCCGGTGGAGACGATGATGCTGTTGAGGAGGTTCTTCAGCAGCAGGTCGTTCTGGAAGAAGCCGATGAAGTTCTCGAAGGTCGGATCCACAGGGAAGAACGGACGGTCGAGGGAGAAGACGTCCTCCTTCTTCGTGAAAGCGGTGGCCGTGAGCCAGTACACCGGGAGCAGGCCGAACAGCGCCAGCAGCAGGAGCAGGACACGTCCCGGGATGGACAGGTGGGGGCGGATGATCGACTCCCCCACATCGCGACTACGGCGCATCACTTCTCCAGCCGTCGGTTGAGGAACAGGTATCCGGTGGTGATGATGGCCAGCAGGACCAGCCAGAGCGTGCCCATGGCTGAGGCCTTGCCCAGCTCGTAGCTGCCGAAGGCGAGATCGTAGAGGCTGACCGCGAGCGTCGTGGTCGAGTTGCCCGGCCCTCCACCGGTCATGACGAAGATCGTGTCGAAGTTGCCGAAGTTGTAGATGAACTCCAGGACGGCGACGAGGGTCACGGGGCCTGCGATGTGCGGCAGGGAGATGTGGCGGAACCGCTGCGCGCGAGTCGCTCCGTCGATGGTGGCGGCCTCGATCTGCTCGCTCGGAAGGGTCTGCAGCACCGCGAGGGCCACGACCATGATCCAGGGGAACGAGTGCCACGTCTTGGCGATGACCACGGCCGCCATGGCGCCGGTCGGGGTGCCCAGCATGCTGACCTCGGGAAGGCCGAACACCGAGAGCACGTGGTTGACGACGCCGTAGCTGTCGTTGAAGATCCACGCCCAGAGAAAGGAGACGACCACACCGGGGAGCAGCCAGGGAAGCATGAGGGCCCCGCGCAGGATGTTCCGTCCGCGCATGCGGGCGTTCAGCAGCAGCGCCAGGGCCACGCCGAGCACGAGCGGGAAGATCGTGGAGAGCGACGCGAAGACGAGGGTCGTGCCGAGCCGCGCGAAGAACTCGTCCCAGACGGCCGCGTAGTTGTCGAGACCGACGAACGTGCGCTCCGGACGCAGGAGGGATTGATCGAACAGGCTCGTGAAGATGCTCGACACGAGAGGGAAGATCGCGATCACGAGGAACAGGAGGACCGCGGGAAGTGCGATCATGAAACCGAAGGTGCGATCCTTCGCGCCCAGCGTGGAGCGTCGCCCGGAGCGTGGCTCGACGGCCTTCTGCTCGCTCTCTGCGGGCCGCTCGAGTATGGCTTGTTGCATTGCAGTCACTTTCCAGTAGAGACGACCCCCGCGGGGCCCTGCGCGTCGTCGTCACAGTCGTCGACGTCGACGTGCGGCCAGTTAACCACAATGCAGATGCGAAATCCACAAAATGCATACGACACCCACATTTGTGTTGCTCGAAGCCATTTCTCTGAATAGGATGACTGGCAGCGGTGACCAGCCGCGACGTCGCCCACGCGGCGGCAGTACTGAGGAGGAGTGACCATGGCATCGGAATCGGTGGGCGGCACCCAGACCGTCGAACGGGCGATGTCGTTGCTCGCCTGCTTCACCGAGGAATCGGGCGAACTGCGGGTCTCGGAGCTCTGCACCCTCACCGGGCTCGGCCAGTCCACGGTCTCGCGGATGATGTCGGCGCTGGACCGCATGAAGTTCGTGGTCCAGGACCCGCGCACCGGCCTGTACCGCCTGGGTCCGGCCGCCGTCTCGCTCGGCACGATCGCCCTCAACGGCTCCCCCATCTTCCGCGCAGCGCGGCAGATCGCGCAGAACCTCGCCCGCCGGATCGAGATCGGTGTGAACGTCGCCGAGCTCAGCGGCTTCACCTTCATGTACCTGTGCAACTTCGAGGGGGCGCTCGCACCGAAGTCGTTCGACATGGCGGGCCGCACGGGTCCCCTGCACGCCACGGGCATCGGCAAGGCACTGCTCTCCGGCATGACCGACGCGCAGGTGGACGAGTACTTCGCGCAGGCACCGCAGCGCTTCACCCCGCACACGATCGTCGACCGCGAGGCCATGCAGCTCGCGCTCGATGAGACGCGCAGCCGCGGCTACTCGACCGAGATCGAGGAACTCGCCTTCGGACGCGCCTGCATCGCCGCCCCGATCCGCAACCGTGCGGGCGAGATCGTGGCCGGCATCTCGGCGAGCGGCCCGCTGTCCGTGTTGGATCTGCACGCCCCGCATCAGGAGCTCGCGCTGCAGCTGATCGAAGCAGCCGACGAGATCTCCGTCGCCCTCGGATACAGCCCTTCCCGCACCGCATCCGCGTTCGCCGCGCTCTGACGCCCGGCCGCGACGCTCCCTACCCCTGACCGCGGCACCAGCCGCCGGCCGCTCGCCCATCGATGTCTTTGGAGACCCCTGTGAGAATCACGCGCGTCCAGACCTTTCCCCTCTACCTCTCGAAGGAGGAGGCGAACAACTCCTACGCGGGCGACACCGCCGTCGACCACCGCGGCTATGTGATCCGCCCACCGTGGCGGAGCCTGTACTCCCCCGGTTACGAGACCCTGCTGGTGAAGATCGAGACCGACGAGGGGCTGATCGGGTGGGGCGAAGCGCTCGCTCCGGTCGCCCCGATCGTGGTCGCGGCGATCGTGGACAACCTGCTGGCCCCGCTCATCCTCGGCGAGGACCCGCGTTCGGTGCGCACGCTCTGGCACCGGATGACCGAGTCGATGCGCGAGCGCGGGCACCTCACCGGCCATCAGGCCGACGCCTTGGCAGCCGTCGACATCGCCCTGTGGGACCTCTGGGGTCACGCGACCGGGCTCTCGGTCTCGGAGCTCGCCGGCGGACGCTTCCACGAGGTGCTGCCCACGTACGTCTCGGGCATCCGCGGCGTAGACGACGTCGAGCGCGCGGAGAAGACGGCCGAGCTCGTCGAAGGGGGCGTGCGGCGCATCAAGCTGCACCTCGGCGTCGACATCCGCACCGACCTCGCCACCTACGATGCGGTCCGCGGCGTTCACCCCGACCTCGACGTCGCGCTCGACGCGCACTGGACCTACCGCCTCGGCGAGGCCCGTGCTCTCGGCCGGGAGCTCGACGACCGCAGGGCCTGGTTCTTCGAGGCGCCACTCGCTCCGGAAGACGTGGAGGGCCACCGAGACCTCGCTTCCGCGCTCGCGACACCGATCGCGGTCGGCGAGGCGATGCGCAGCCGCTTCGAGTTCACCGACTGGCTCACCCGCCGCGCGGTCGGCCTCACGCAGCCCGACATCGGCCGTACCGGCATCACCGAGGGTCTCGCGATCTCGGCGGTCGCCGACGCCTTCCACGTGCAGGTCGCCCCTCACCACTCGGCGGCCTTCGGCATCGCGATGGCCGCCGGCGTTCACGTCGCGGCGAGCGCCGCCTCGCTCCTCGCGTTCGAGTACCAGCCGTTTACGCTCCCGGTCGCCAACCGTCTGCTCACGACGCCCCTCGAGGTACGCGCCGACGGCGGCTTCGTCGTCCCGACCGGCCCGGGCCTCGGCGTCGCGGTCGACGAGGACGCGATCAAGGAGTATGTGCGCCACTGAGTCGTCAACTCTCCTCAGAATCGCGCAAATGGTCGCATCCGCCTGGCGGATGCGACCATTTGCGCGATTCGAACCGGGGAGTCAGTCGCCGATACGGACGAACTGCGCGGCGCTGACCCGGTGGATGCTGGTGTTGCGCACCTCGAGTCGCACCGTGCCCGTCGCACCGGCCGCGTAGCGGAACGAGCCCAGCGAGCGCCAGGCGGCTGCGCCCTGGGTCTGGTCCACGATCACCTCGGAGCTGCCGTTCTGATGCTCCACGACGTAGGCCGCCGACGTCGTGGTCGTGGGGTTCGTCGGGTACCAGACCGAGACACGGTAGAGCCCTGCCTGCGGGAGGTCGACGTTCCACGTCACAGTGCTACCCACCGAGTCGGAATCGCTGTACCGCGTGCGGGTGCCGTTCCAGCCGGAGAGTCCGCTGGGGTACCAGTTCCCCGCCTCGAGGTACCCCGGCCACGGCGACTGCGTGTGGGCGATCACGCCCTCGTCGGCGACGCGCACGAGCACTCCCCTCCTGAGGCTCTGATCGAGGCGTGCCTCGAAGCGCGTCGACGATCCGGGTGCGACACCGGAGCCGGCCGTCACCGTCCAGGTATGGGTCAGATCCGATCGCAGTGGCACGGTGATCGTCGTGCTCTGCTGTCCGACGCTCCACCCCGTGAGGCCGTAGAGGGCGAGCGTGCCCTGCAGGGGCGTCACCCCGGTGTTGATGACGAGTGCGGTCAGCTTCGCGACGGCGCCTGGCCCGTTCACGATCTCGACATCGGAGGTGAGCGACACCAGTCGGCGCCGGTCGATCACCTCGATCGCGGCCGGTCTGAGCGTGACGGGATCCTCGCCCGTGACCGTGAGCTTCGCCTTCACCTCGACCTCACCGAGCGGTGCGGCGGTGGCGATCACCGCGGCCGATTCCATGCGGGCTGAGCCCTGCGCCGGGACGGAGACGGCCGGGACCGCGCCGTCGAGCTGCCACCCTGACGGGAGTGTGATCGCGACCGTGCCGGTGATCGGGTCGTCCGTCGCGTTGCGCACTTCGATCGTCAGCGGCACACGGTCGCCGGCGGTGCCCGTCGCCTGCGCGATGACATCTCCCGCGAGACCCGGGTTCGCACCGCTGATCCGTGCGGGCAGCTTCAGCGTGACCTCGGGCATGGTCACTCCGCCGGAGGTGATCGTGTACCGGAAGGTGTCGGTCAGGTCGTCGACCGGGATCGTCCATTCGAACGGGTACGCCTTCTGGGGCGCCTGCTGCACCGCGTTCCCGCCGATCCGGTACGACAGCGTCGCCTGCTGTTCCGTGTCGATCTGCACGTACGCGTCGTACCCCTGACCGTCGGGGCGCACCAGGAGCATCCCTCGCGCGACGCCGTACTCGGTCGCCGGGTCGGAGTCGACCTCGTGGAAGCTGTCCGGCCCGTGATCGACGATGTCGTCGAACGGCAGTTCGGGACGCTGCACGTCGACGTCGCGCACCACGAGGGCCACCAGCCCGCGCGCGGGGACCGTCACGGTGACCCGTCCGCTGCTCGCCGCTCCGGTCGATCGAGTGCCGTTCGCCGTCACCAGCTCCACGGGCGTCGAGGAGTTCCGGGGCACCCCGGTGAGGTCGCTGGAGAGGTCGACGACCACCTGCTGCGCGGTCCCGGCGGAGTTGGTCAGGCTGATGTACAGGGCGCCGTTGCCGACACCGCCGATCCAGTTGACCAGAGGGTTGTCGACCGCGATGAGCCCCGCGGGAAGGTACGGCCAGACCCCGTCTTCACCGAAGAACGTTCCCGGGGCATGGCCGTAGGCGAAGAACTTGAAGTACGCGAAATCGGCCTCGAACACGTGCGGGAACTCGATGGCCCCCGCGCTCCGATAGAAGCTCTCGCTGATCAGGTAGTCCATCGCGAGTCCGAGCTGGGCCGGTGCGTGGTGGAAGTAGTACCCCGTGATGCCCACCGGGCCGCTTGTCGCGAAGTCGGGTTTCATGTGCGCGACCTGGAACTGCCGCCCGTAGTAACCGGGGTACGTGGTGAAGCGACCGATCACCATGTTGTGCGCGATGTCGGCGAGCAGCTCGTCTCCGGTGTGGTGTGCCAGGCGCAGCAGTGCTCCGGCCCAGCACGGGTTGAACACGTAGCCGCCACCGGGGTTCGTGAGCGTGCTGACACCGAGCTTGAACGACGACAATGCCTCGAACGTCAGCCCCGACGGGGACACGTACCAGGCCGGCACCGTCTCGGTCGGCACGTCGGTGGTGGGATACGACGGGAGGGACGAGCGCGACTCCCAGTCGTACTGCTGCGTGATCACGGATCCGACCGGCACCGTGACCGTCGTGTCCGGCACCGGGCGCACGGCCGTCTGCGTGATGAAACGCTGCACCTCGCGGTATGCGCCGTCGAGGAACTCGGACTCGCCCGTGGCCTCGAACATCTCCAGCAGGTCGACCCAGTACTTCGAGAAGCTGTAGGCGAAGCCACCGGGCGGCTGGCCGTTGCTGCGATAGGGCGTCAGGATCTGCTCCTGCGAGTACCGCCGCGCGATCAGGGTGGCTTCCGTGAGATAGGCCGGATCCCCCGTCACCCGGTAGGTCGCCAGCGCGTTCGAGAACGGGGCTCTGCTCTGCCCGACCACACCCGCTTTGGTCGCCTGCACCGCGAGCCGCTGGATGCCGGCGTTGCGCCCGTGGGTGAGCTGATACAGCGACGCGAGGTTCACGGCGTCGGTGGGGATGCGACCGATCCGGTACTGCGTCTTGTCGTTGTAGACCGGGCTGCCGATCATCGGCGTATGCCCGATGCCCTTGCGGGAGAGCTGATACTCGACGAGCGGCCTGGCACGGCGGTCGTAGAGGGTGCCGTCCGCGGTCCCCGTCAGGTAGTGCGCGGAGAGCACGACACCGCTCGCCGCCGCGCGGACGGCATCCTCGTTCTCGACGTCGACGAACCCCTTGGCACGGTTCCACCACCCCGAGTACGACGGCACGTAGTCGATGGAGTCGTCGCCGCTGGGCTCGACGGCGATCAGCTCCGCCATGGCGTGCACGGCGTCGGTGAGCGACCGGTCGTAGACGTTGTGCCGGTACGCCGTGAGGCCGTACTCGTTGCGGCACAGCTGCGTGTAGATGCCGTACAGCGTGTCGGCGCGCGCGGCGAGGCCGAAGGCGAACCCACGCTGCTGACCGACCGTCATCGCCGTCCGCAGCCCCGGCTGGGGTGCGTACATGGACGGCACGATGTCGAGGCTGTCGTTGCGCAGACTCATGCCGTACGGCTGTCGGTCCGACATCAGCTGCCGCTCGTGCACGAACTCGGCGACCTCCGACGGCAGATAGACACCCGAGGTGACGGCGACGTCGCCGATCGCGTACTGCGTCAGCGCCATCGGTGCGAAGAGCTCCCACGCCCCCAGCGGCGCCGAGCCGTCGAGCACCGAGAGGGCGTGCTGATAGGACCCGCAGAGCACCTCGTCGAGGTCGTCGATCGACCGGGTGTCCTGGCTCTGGTAACCGACGATGTAGTCGCCTGCGGTCTTGGCCGTGAGCACGTAGTGCGCCTCGGGCTGCGCTCCCTCCAGCCGCCAGCGGACCACCAGGTCGACGTCGTCTGTGCTGGTGGTCAGTTCGATCGCCTGCGGCCCGAGCACCTGGAACGAGGTGAAGCCCAGCCAGCTCGGCGCGAGCGGGCCCTACAGCTCCGGAGCGCTCCCGGCCGGCAGCGTGCCCTCCAGCACGAGCCACTGCTCGTCGAAGCGGTGGGCGGGGTCGGTGATCTGCAGCCATCCGCCGTTGTGCTTGACCTCGAGGTCGCGCACGATCGTCGCGCCACCGTCCCACGTCGCCTGCAGGAAGGTCATGCGATGGTTCTGTCCCACCAGCTGAGCGACCTGTGTGAAGGCGAGGTTCGGTTTGTCCAGTCGCCGCAGAGCATCGGCATACACCCCGCCGGCGGTGGTGAGTTCGGTGGCCGCCGCGGGGGCCATGCCGCCCGGCGAGCCGAGCACCGGGGGGAGCACGCCGGCGATCACGAGCATTCGCAGCACGGAGCGTCGGCTCCACATCAGGGGATTGTGTTCGGCACCGTCGCCAGGAGTTGCATCCATGATGCACATAATGCAATTCCTATGCGATGATGTCAATGCGTGCGCCGCACCGATCACCCGAGCCCACATGCCCCGTCGACACCGGTAGCGTCGACGAGGCAGCCCACCCGAAAGGATGCACGCGGTGACGCACTCCCCGCCCGAGACCCCGCCTGAGGAGATGACGGAGTACTCGCTGAGCACGCTCCTGACCCCACTCGATCCCCCCGTGGAACCGTCGGATTTCGACGATTTCTGGAGGGCCTCCTTCGAGGAGTTCGGCACGGGCAGCGTGGCCTGGGAGGTCGTCCAGGAGCACCCCGAGACCCCGACGCATCGCGTCGCCGAGATCCGCTTCCGTTCCTCCGCCGGCGAGGCGGCAGTCGCGTTCGTGATGCTTCCGCACGCTGCCGACGTGACCCGCCGAGGCCTCGTCGTCGGCCACGGTTACGGCGGTCGCACCGGCCCCGACATCGAACGCGTCGCCTCCGATACCGCCGCGATCTTCCCGGTCGCCCCCGGAACCCATATCGGCACGAGCAGCCGGTTCCCCGCATCGCCCGACGAGCACGTGCTGGCAGGGATCGAACACCGCGACACCTACTCGCACCGCTTCAGCGCCGCCGACATCTGGCGAGCGGCGACCGTGCTCCTCGAGATGGCCCCATCCGCAGCGGGAGCGCTCGACTTCAGCGGCGGCAGCTTCGGCGGCGGCATCGGCGCGCTCGCCCTGCCGTGGGACGGGCGGTTCCGTCGCGCCGCGCTCGATGTCCCGAGCTTCGGCAACCACGACGTGCGCCTGTCACGGAGATGCACCGGGAGTGGTGAGGCCGTGCGCCTGCACCTCCGCGAGCACCCGGAGGTCCGGCCGGTGCTCGACTACTTCGACGCGGCGATCGCAGCCCGGCGGCTGCGGCTGCCCGTGCACGTGAGCGCGGCCGTGCTCGACCCCGCCGTCGATCCACGCGGGCAGTTCGCGGTCTACCACGCCGTGTCCGGCCCGAAGCGCCTCGGCGTGCGGGCGGCGGGCCACCTTCCCGGAACGGTCGGCGAGCTGTCGGACCGACTCGCGCTTCAGGACGGCATCGACTTCCTCGCACTGCCCGACGACCGTCTGATCTGAACACCCCGACGGATCGCTTCTCAGAAGATGCATAGCGTTCTCCATAGAAATCGCATAGGAGATTCCGCAGAATAGGGACATGACCAGCGACCTGCCCGAACTGCGCCGTCCCGACGGCTCCCCCTTGCGCATCCTCGCCGTCGACGACGAGCAGATGCTTACCGACCTGCTCGCGATGGCGCTGCGAATGGAAGGATGGGAGGTGCGCACCGCCTCCTCCGGGATGGAGGCTCTCCAGGTCGCGCGCGAGTTCGAGCCCGACGCACTCGTGCTGGACATCATGATGCCCGATCTCGACGGGATGTCGGTGCTCAAGCGACTCCGTGAAGCCGGCAACCTGGTCCCGGTCCTGTTCCTCACCGCGAAGGATGCTGTGGGCGATCGCGTCGCCGGCCTCACAGCGGGCGGCGACGACTACGTCACCAAACCGTTCAGCCTGGAAGAGGTGATCGCGCGCCTGCGGGCGATCATCCGCCGCACCGGCCACGCCACCGCTGACGACGGCCAGTCGATCCTGCGCGTCGCCGACCTCACCCTCAACGAGGACAGCCACGAGGTCGTGCGCGACGGCACCGAGATCGAGCTCACCGCGACCGAGTTCGAGCTGTTGCGCTACCTGATGCGCAACGAGCGCCGGGTGCTCTCGAAGGCGCAGATCCTCGACCGGGTGTGGAGCTACGACTTCGGCGGCAAGTCATCGGTCGTCGAGCTGTACATCTCGTACCTGCGCAAGAAGATCGACGCCGGACGCACGCCACTGCTGCACACCGTCCGCGGCGTCGGCTACATGATCAAGGCCCCTCAGTGAGCTCGGCGACGACGATGAGACGGCCGATGAGCCTGCAGACACGGCTGATGACCGCCGTGATCGGGTTCGTCTCGCTGATCCTCATCATCGTCGCCATCATCACCAGCGCGACGCTGGGCAAGACCATGGAGGATCAGCTCGACCAGAAGCTCTCCAACAATGCGCACCAGCTCGTCCGGGTGACCGAAGCGTTCCCCCCGTCGTCCGCCACCGCGCAGAACGTGCTCGCGAACAGCTCCGCACCGCCGGTCGGCGTGCTCTTCGTCGTCTCGAGCCCCGTAACGGGCTTCAGCGGCGTCGTCGCGAAGACCACCGACGGCGATCCGCTCGCCGGGTCGCTGCAGACTCTCAGCGGCGCCCAGCTGGCGGAGATCGCCGGCGCGCTGAAGGACTCCTCGGTCGCCTCCGTCTCCATCAGCGACGTGGGCTCCTACCGGGTGATGGCGCTGCCGACGAGCAACGGGGTCATCGTGGTGACCGGTCTCCCCCGCGACGAGATCCAGAACCAGCTCACGCAGCTCCTCACGGTGATCGCGCTCGCCACGATCGGCGGCCTGATCCTGCTGGCCCTCACCACGGCGATCACGATCCGCGTGAGCCTGCGCCCGCTGCGCGCCGTCGCGACCACCGCGACCAGGGTCGCCAACCAGCAGCTCGATCGCGGCGAGGTGACCATCACGGAGCGCGTCCCCGCCTCCGAGGCCGATCCGCGCACCGAGACCGGGCTGGTCGGGGCGTCGTTGAACAAGCTCCTCGATCACGTGAACACCTCGCTCGCGTCCCGGCAGAAGAACGAGGAGCGGATGCGGCGGTTCGTCGCCGATGCCAGCCACGAGCTGCGCACACCGCTCGCCTCGATCCGCGGCTACTCCGAGCTCTCGCTGCGAGCTCTCCGCCAGACGAAGGAACCGTCCGAGCGACCGGAGGTCATCGAGAGCACCACCTCTTCGCTCGAGCGCATCCAGGCGCAGTCGCTGCGGATGACCAGGCTCGTCGAGGACCTGCTGCTGCTCGCCCGCCTCGACGAAGGCCGGGAGCTCGTCTACGGCACGGTCGACCTCACCCAGCTGGCGCTGGAGGGGCTGTCTGATGCGCGCCCCACGGCCGTGGACCACCACTGGAAGATCGACGTGCCCGACGAGCCCGTCACGATCCTGGGAGATGCGGGACGCATGCACCAGGTCGTGGCCAACCTGCTCGCGAACGCCCGCACGCACACGCCGGCTGGCACGACGGTGACACTGAGCGTCGCGCAGGAGGGCGATCAGGCGGTGCTGCGCGTGCACGACGACGGTCCGGGGATCGATCCGGCCATCCGAGACGAGCTGTTCGCCCGCTTCGCCCGCGGAGACAGCTCCCGTGCGCGCCAGACCGGCGGGACGGGGCTCGGCCTCGCGATCGTGAAGGCCATCGTCGAGGGCCACCACGGCTCCATCACGGTGGACAGCGAGCCAGGGAACACCACCTTCAGCGTCCGCATCCCGACGAATCCGGCGGCCTCCCCCGACACCGCCGCTACGGACACCTGACCCGCAGCACAGCGCCCGCCACGAGCACAGCGCCCACCACCATACTGAGCCCGCCACGACACTGAGCCCGCCACGATACTGAGCCCGCCACGACACTGAGCCAGCCACGACACTGAGCCCGCCACGACACCGAGCCCGCCACGATGCTGAGCCGCGCGCGAGAGGATTCCTGCGCCGGCGGGATCAGTAGCCGGCGAAGGCGTCCGTGGTGAGGCTGCGGGCCTTCTGCAGTGCGGGCGCGAGATCGGCGATCAGGCGGGGTGGGCCCGAGATGAACGCGTGGCGCGCGGGCAGGTCGGGAACGGCACGCTCGAGGGTATCGGCGTCCAGACGCGCCCCCTGAGCCCAGGACCAGTGCGAGGGCAGGGCGGCCGGCTCGTCGCGCGTGAACACGACGGTGCGCACGCCTGTCTCGGCCAGCTCCTCGCGGAACGCGAGCTCGGAAGCGTCTGCGGCGACGTAGATCAGCACCACGTCGCGCTGTCGGCCGGTCGCCTGCAGCTGCCGCAGCTGGGACACGAACGGCGTGACGCCGATGCCCGCCGCGACCATGAGCACGGGCTGTTCGCCCCGCGGCAGGATGAAGTCGCCCCAGGTCCCGGTCACGGCGAAGGTCGCCCCCGGCTCGGCGGCCGCGAGAGCCCGCTTGTAGCTGGAGGGGTGCTTCTGGTCGCCGTTCTTGTAGGCGATGCGCAGCGTTGGCAGGTCGGCCGGCGCCGACACGATGCTGAACTCCCGGCGGGTGCCGCGCGCGTCGGGGCGGTGGTGCGGCACGTCGAGCTCGAGATACTGACCAGGGAGGAAACGCACACGGCCCTTGGCGCGGAAGGTCAGCTCCTGCGCGGTCGGGGTGACGAACTCACGTCGTTCGAGCACGAGCCGCACCGACCCGCGCAGTGCGAAGGCGAACGCGACCAGGTTGCCGATGAGCAGCGCGCGCTCCTGTCCGAGGGTGAACAGGCCGGCCACGGAGAGGGGCCACCCCGCGAGCAGACCGACGACGACGGCCACCACGAGCTGCTGCCGACGCCGCGGCGGAAGAGTGAGCGGCTCCGAGAGCATGAAGGCCCCGAGGAAGAGGAACGGCGACTGCAGCACGGCGAACTGCAGGGCTGTCGCGACGTCGAAGGCGACATCGAACTCCACGGCCTGGACTGCCTGCCGCACCACGGAGGTGGCGACCGCGACGATCAGGAACACCAGCACGACGCGGATCTTCTCGGTGCGCCACAGCACCAGGAGACCGAGCACCGCGACCGGGATCGTGAGCACGGGCGTGCCCACCCACCACGCCGACGAGGTGCCCAACCACTCGAAGGCCCCGAACGCCCCGAGGATCGAGACGACGGCGGCGCCGAACGCGGCCGGGTTGAAGATGTGCCGGCCCCGCCAGGCGATCAGATACTTCGACACGCTCGCGACGGCACCGGCGATCGCGAGGCCGACGAGTGCACTCGGCTCGACGCCGGGGCGGAGCACGAACAACAGGATGAGGGCGGTCACGACCGAGGATTCGATGCGCCAGGGCAGCCGCAGGATGCGCTGCGCGACAGCGTCGACGACCGAGATGACGAGCGCGAGCACGAGGAAGGACGCCACGAGCTCGAGCGGGGTCGGCGAGACGATGACGCCGAACAGCGAGAGCACGAAGGCGATGACGGCGAGGGCGATCAGCGCGAACAGGACCAGACGGTACATCGACAGCGAGCCCAGCACGGCCAGGACCCGCTGACGCGCAGCGGTGAATGAGGTGATCACGATTCCACTCTTCCCTGGTTCTGGACGGTGAGGAACAGTTCGGCCGGAAATCCGGGGGAACGCTGCACCCGTCCGTCGGTGCTCATCCGCACCCACTCGGTTCCCCAGGCCGCAGCGATCTCAGGGCCGCCGTCGAAGAAGAGGGCGGTCGCCACAGCGTCGGCCCTCATAGCGTGGGGCGCCACGGCCCAGGTCGCCGCCCAGGTGCGCACCGGGGTGCCGGTGCGCGCATCCAGGACGTGGTGGAGCCCGCTCCCCCACGCCCGACGGTTGATGGCCGAGGCGCACAGGGCCTGGTCCTTCACCTCGATGACGCCGATCGCCTTCGTCGCGTCATAGGGGTGCTCGAGGGCGATGCGCACACCGGCCCCGCGCACCCGGATGTCGCCACCGGCATCGATCACGAGATCGCCGGGCACACGCTCCAGCACCGTGGACACGAGATCGACGAGGCGACCCTTCCCGAGGGCGCCGACGTCGAGCAGAGCCGGAGCCGAAGCCCTGACCTCGCCACCATCCCACGAGAGATGCCGATCCCACTCTTCCGGCGCCGGGAGCGGCTGCCCGGCGATCAGCGTGTAGGCCGCGTCATAGCCGAGCGCATCCAGGCTCGCGGCGACGAGGGGGTTCACCGCACCGGCGGTCGCCGCGGAGAGCTCGCGATACGCGTCGAGCATGGGGGCGGCGTCGGCGGAGGCGAGAACGCCACCGAGTCTCCCGAGGCGCACGACCTCGGAGTCTGCACGGAACCGGGACCATTCGCGGTCGAAGCGCTCGATCTCCGCCGTCACCGCCGCCTTCGCGGCAGCCGGGAGCGGGTCGGTCGTCTCGATCTCCCAGTGCGTTCCGATGGCCTCGAAGCTCCAGGTGGCCATGCGGCTTTCAGGCGCCTACGCGGCAGCCTGCTCCTTGATCGACTCGACGGCGTCGTTGAATCCGCCGCTGGTGAGCGACGAGCCCGCGACACGGGTGACGTTCAGCTCGTCGATCGGCTTGCCGTCGACCTCGGCGGCGATGCCGTCGATGAACTCGCCCTGGTAGCGCTTGCTCTCGGGCGCCTGCGGATCACCCGTGACCTCGACATCGGTGACGACGCCGTCGGCGAGCGTCAGCGTGACGGAGATCTTCTCCACCGTCTCGGGGGTCTGGTACCAGCCCTCGGCCGTGTAGGTGCCGTCGGTGTAGGTCGCCGTGGCGTCACCTCCCGAAGACGATGCGGAGGCACCCGTATCGGGAGTGCTGTCGGCTCCGGAAGAGCCCTCGGCATCGGCAGCGCCGGAGCATCCGGCGAGGACGAAGAGACCTGCGATCCCGAGGAGTGCGGATCCCTTGCGGACAGAGGTCGGTACGGTCGTGCGGATCATGGTGGTCCTCCCGGCTCGGTGTCGGTCGACGTGGTCGTCGACCCCCTCACGCTAGGCATCGCGCCTATGAACGGGCTGACGTAACGTGTTACGCGTCTCCGCCGAACATGCTGGTGACGGAGCCGTCCTCGAACACCTCATGGATCGCGCGGGCCAGGAGCGGGGCGATCGGGAGGATGGTGAGCTTGTCCCACTGGCGCGACTCGGTGAGCGGGATCGTGTCGGTGATGACGACCTCGTCGATGGACGAGTCCTGCAGACGATCCGACGCCGGGTCGCTGAAGATCGCGTGCGTCGCGGCGACGATCACGCGGTGCGCCCCGTTCGCCTTGAGCGCCTGCGCAGCCTTGACGATCGTGCCACCGGTGTCGATCATGTCGTCGACGAGGAGGCAGGTGCGTCCCTCGACGGCACCGACGATCTCGTGCACGGAGACCTGGTTGGCGACCTTCGGGTCGCGACGCTTGTGGATGATCGCGAGCGGAGCGCCGAGGCTGTCCGACCACGTGTCGGCCACGCGCACGCGGCCCATGTCGGGCGATACCACCGTGAGGATCTCGCGGTCCTCCGGCGAGAGGGTGCGCTCGAAGTAGTCGAGCAGCACGGGCTTGGCGAACAGGTGGTCGACGGGACCGTCGAAGAAGCCCTGGATCTGGGCCGCGTGCAGGTCGACGCTCATGACGCGGTCGGCACCGGCGGTCTTCAGCAGGTCGGCCACGAGACGGGCGCTGATCGGCTCGCGACCGCGACCCTTCTTGTCCTGACGCGAATACGGATAGTACGGCGCGACGACGGTGATGCGCTTCGCCGACGCGCGCTTGGCCGCGTCGATCATGATGAGAGTCTCCATGAGCCACTCGTTGACCGGCTCGCCGAACGTCTGGATCAGGAAGAGATCCACTCCACGGATGGAGACCTCGAAGCGCGCGTAGATCTCACCCGACGCGAACGTGCGGTGCTCGACCGGGGCGATCTCGGTGCCCAGCGCCTCGGCGACCGCCGCCGTGAGGGCAGGGTGCGAACGACCGCCGGCGACGACGAGCCGCTTCTTGGTCTTCGCGATGATCCCGGGGGCCACGCCGTTGTCGCGATCCAGATCGACCGTCTTCTTCTTGCGCGCCATGTCCGCCTATTCCGCCGAATTCTCCCGGGACGCAGCATCCGCCGCGCCCGTCCCTGCTCTGTTCTTCTCGACCCAGCCCTCGATGTTGCGCTGGGGGGCGACGCTCATGGCCAGAGCGCCGGCGGGGACGTCCTTGCGGACGACGGCGCCTGCACCGGTCTTCGCACCGGCTCCCAGCCTAACGGGCGCGACGAGCACCGTGTGCGACCCGGTGTGCACCTCGTCGCCGATCTCGGTGCGGTGCTTGTTCACGTCGTCGTAGTTGGCGGTGATCGTGCTCGCACCGAGGTTCACTCCGCGACCGATCGTCGCATCGCCCACGTACGACAGGTGCGGCACCTTGCTGCCCTCGCCGATCTCGGCGTTCTTGGTCTCGACGTACGCGCCGATCTTGCCCTTGGCGCCCAGCACAGTGCCGGGGCGGAGGAAGGAGAACGGACCGACCGTCGCCTCGGCGCCGATGACGGCCAGCGTCGCATCCGTGCGGCGGACGACCGCATCCTCACCGACCTCGCAGTCCACGAGCGTCGTATCGGGGCCGATGACGGCTCCGGAGGCGATGGCCGTTGCCCGCAGGATCTGCGTGTTCGGGAGGATCGTGACGTCGGGCGAGAGTGTCGCGTCGTCGTCGATCCACGTGGTGGCGGGGTCGATCACGGTGACGCCCTCGAGCTGCCACCGGCGCACGATCCGCTGGTTGAGCAGGCGCCCGACGAGCGCGAGCTGCGTGCGGTCGTTCACGCCGTAGGTGACCGTGACGTCCGACACGACCGACGCCGCGACGCGGTCGCCATCGCGGCGGAGCAGTCCAGGCACGTCGGTCAGGTACATCTCGCGCTGAGCGTTATCGAGGCTCAGCTGCGGCAGGTAGGTACGCAGCGTCGCGGCGCGGAACACGTACATACCGGCGTTGATCTCACGGACGGCCGCCTCTTCCGGGCTCGCATCCTTCTGCTCCACGATGCGGTCGACCCCGCCATCGGCATCGCGCACCACGCGACCGTAGCCGGTGGGATCCTCCACCAGCGCGGTCATGAGTGTGGCAGGCGCCCCGGACGCCCGGTGCTCAGCGAGGAAGGCCGAGAGGGTGTCGGCATCGGCGAGGGGGCAGTCGCCGGAGAGCACGAGCACGTCGCCCTCGAAGTCGGCGGGCAGCGCATCGACGGCCACCTGCACCGCACGACCCGTTCCCGGGATGTCGTCCTGGTCGACGAAGACCGCGTCGGGATAATCGGCGGCGAGGGCGGCCACCACCTGGTCCCGCTCATGCCGCACGACGACCTCGACGTGCGTCGCCTGCAACCGCTGCGCTGTGGTGAGCACGTGCCCCACGAGTGGACGTCCGCTGATCGGGTGCAGCACCTTCGGCAGACGCGACTTCATGCGAGTGCCCTGCCCTGCGGCGAGGACGATGATCGCGAGATTGTTCCCAGTCATGCTCCGCCGCCAGGACTCGAACCTAGACCTCACAGCTCCAAAGGCTGTCGTGCTGCCATTACACCACGGCGGACCGCGCCGCCCATGAAGGCACCGCGGGGACAAGTCTGCCATGCTCCGGCCCCGGTTCCGCTGACACCGCGGCCCGTCATCCGCGTGAAATACCGATCTGCAATGCTGACGACATGAGCGTCGTGATCGAACGGGTGCAGGCCGCGAGCCCCGCCCTGGCCGAGTTCCTGGTCGCCCACCATGCGGAGTTGGAGCACACCGCTCCTGCGGAGAGCCGCCACGCCCTGGTGTTCGAGCGGTTGCTGGCTCCGGGAGTGCGGCTCTTCGCCGCGCACCTCGACGGTGCTCCCGTGGCCACCGGTGCCCTGGCGACTGTCGAGGAGGGACACGAGGAGATCAAGTCGATGCGCACGGACCCCGCCCTGCGCGGACAGGGCCTCGGCCGCGCCATGCTCGCGTTCCTCCTGGCGGACGCCGAGTCCAGGGGCATCAGCCGCCTCTCGCTCGAGACCGGGAGCGCGGACTTCTTCACCCCGGCACGTGCGCTGTACGCCGCGGCGGGATTCCGCGAGTGCGGCCCGTTCGGCGGCTACGCGCTCGATCCGTACAGCACGTTCATGACGGTCACGCTCCCGACCGCGTCCTGATCTCGTCGCCGCGCGCGCGATAATGGGCGGATGAGCGAGGTGGATGAGGTCGACCGGATCGTCGGCGCGTGGAACACCCAGCGTCCCGACCTCGACTTCTCCCCGCTCGAGGTCCTGTCGCGGATGGACCGGTTGTCGCGGCACCTCGATCGCGCCCGCCGCGATGTGTTCCGACGGAGCGATCTGGAGCACTGGGAGTGGGACGTGCTCTCCGCGCTGCGGAGAGCGGGGGCGCCGTTCCAACTCTCCCCCAAGCAACTGCTCCAGCAGACCCTGGTCTCGAGCGGCACCATGACCAACCGGATCGATCGCCTGGTCGGGCGTCGGTTCGTGCGGCGCGAGGCTGACCCAGGCGACGGTCGCAGCGTGCTGGTGACGCTCACCGATGACGGGCGCATCCGCGTGGACGCCGCCATCACGCGTCTGGTGGATGTGGAGGCCGATCTGCTGCAGGCGCTCTCCCGCTCCGACCGCGACCGCCTCGCGGGGCTGCTGCGCAAGCTGAGCCTGAGCTTCGACTCGTGACCGGCCGCAGCTGATGGGCATGCCCTCTCCCCTGCCCGTGCGCGACGGCGTGGGAGCCACACGGCTGCACGTGCCCCTCACCGGCTCGTGGCCCACGGTCGCTGCCTACATGATCGAGAGGTTCTTCCACCTCGATCCCGAGCGGCTGCTCGAGCGGTTCGATCGCGGCGACATCGTTCGCGCCGACGGCTCTGCGGTCCCGCGCGATGCCCCGCTCGGGAGTGTCGAGTTCATCTGGTACTACCGCGAGCCCGCCATCGAGACGCGGATCCCGTTCGAGATCGAGATCCTGCACCAGGACGAGCATCTCGTCGTCGTGGACAAGCCGCACTTCCTGCCAACGACTCCCGGCGGCAAGTTCCTGCAGAACTCGGCACTGGTGCGGCTGCGCAACCTCCTCGACAACCCGGACCTGGCGCCCATCCACCGTCTGGACCGCGCGACCGCCGGACTGCTGATGTTCTCGACGCGGCCCGTCACCCGCGGCGCCTACCAGCTGATGTTCGAGAACCGGCAGGTGCAGAAGGTCTACGAGGCGGTGTCCGCGCTGCCCGCGCACGGCGAACTCCCCTCGTTCCCGCTCGTCTACCGCAACCACATCGAGAAGCCGCGTGCCCAGGTGCGGGTGCAGGTCGACGACACCAGGGAGCCGAACGCCGAGACGCTGATCGAACTGATCGGCGCCGATGACCGTGTGGTGCACACCCTGCTCCGCCCGCACAGCGGGAAGATGCATCAGCTGCGCGTGCACCTCGCCGCCCTCGGCATGGGCATCCTCAACGACCGGTTCTACCCCGAGCTGCTCGACGATGTGCCGGACGACTTCGACCGCCCGCTGCAGCTGCTCGCACGCGAGCTGCGCTTCGTCGATCCGCTGAGCGGCGCGGAGCGGGTCTTCACCACGAGGCGGGCGCTGCAGCACGCGCCTCGTGGTGAGAATCCGTAGGCTCGCGTCAGCGGCGCATGACCTTGCGGGCCAGGCGGGTTCCGAGCATCTGCACGAGATGCACGAACACGACGATGAGGACGATCGCCGCCCACATCACGAGCGGCTCGAACTGTCGGAAACCATAGATCTGGGCGAATGCGCCGAGGCCACCGCCACCGACGAGACCTGCCATCGCCGTCATGTCGATGAGCGCGACCACGATGAACGTGTAGCCCAGGATGAGCGGTCCGAGCGACTCCGGGATCGCCACCGTGAACAGGATGCGCCAGGGCCCTGCACCCATCGCACGCGCCGCCTCGATCACGCCGGGCGAGACCGAGATCAGATGCTGTTCGACGATCCGTCCGATCGCGAAGGCCGCGGCGAGACCGATGATGAAGGCACCCGCCGTCGTGCCGATGCCGACACCGACCACGGCACGGGCCAGCGGCTGCGCGACCACGAGGAAGATGATGAACGGGATGGGGCGGAAGAAGTTCACCACGAGGTTCGCGAACAGCGAGACCGGCTTGTTCTGCGCGAGGCCGCCCGGCCGCGTCACGTACAGGATGATGCCGATAGCGAGACCGAGCACGCCACCCAGCACGAGCGCGAAGGAGGTCATGTAGAGCGTCTCGAGGGCAGCCGCCCAGAATTCCGGCCACAGTTCGTTCAGGCGTTCCATCAGCGCGCCTCCTCTCCGGCGATCTCGGTCACTTCGACACGTCGGGCGATGCTCGCGAGGGCGCGATCGATCGCCGCGGCGTCACCGCGGATCGCGAGTGTCAGGTGCCCGAAGGCCCGTCCGCGGATGTCGTTGATGCCGCCGTAGACGAGCTCGAAGTCGAGGCCGGCACCGGCGAGATCGAGGAAGACCTGCGCCTGCGAGGAGTCGCCGTCGCGGAACGAGAACGTGACCAGGCGGCCCTGATGGCGCTCGCGGAGCACCGCCAGCTCTGCGGGTGACGGCACGCCCTTGACGACCGTTCCGACGAAACGCTGCGACGCCGGGTTCTGCGGCGCGGAGAAGACGTCGAAGACATCGCCGTGCTCGATCACGCGACCGTTCTCCATCACCGCCACCTTGGTCGCGATGGTCTGGATCACATCCATCTCGTGCGTGATGACGACGATCGTGACACCCTGCTCGCGATTGACGCGCTTCAGCAGATCGAGCACCTCGTGGGTGGTCTGCGGGTCGAGGGCGCTGGTGGCCTCGTCGGCGAGGAGGATCGCGGGCCCGGTGGCGAGGGCACGGGCGATGCCTACGCGCTGCTTCTGGCCGCCGGAGAGCTGTTCGGGATAGGCCTTCGCCTTGTCGGAGAGACCGACGAACGAGAGCAGTTCCGCCACACGTGTCTCGATATCGGCTTTCGACCAGCCGGCGAGCTTGAGCGGATACGCGATGTTGGACCTGACGCTCCGCGAGGAGAACAGGTTGAACTGCTGGAAGATCATGCCGATCCCGCCGCGGACCTTGCGCAGCTCGCTCTCCTTCAGCGCGGTGATGTCCACGCCGTCAACCGTGATGGTGCCGCTGGTGGCCGGTTCCAGTGCGTTGATCAGGCGCACGAGGGTCGACTTTCCCGCCCCGGAATAGCCGATGATCCCGAAGACGTCGCCCTTCTCGATCGAGAGGGAGACGTCGTCGACGGCCACGACCTCGGCGCCGTCACGGGTGCGGGGCGGGTACGTCTTGGACACGTTCGTCAGGGTGACGATCGGCATGTGGTGCTCCGGTCTGCTTCGGGAACGAAGAATCGGGTGACGCGTTTTCGCGCCACCCGATTCTCCCTCATCGGACGGGGTGGATCTCCCGCGTCCTACTTCTTCGCGTCGGCGTCCTTCTGGACCTTCGCGAGCGAGGCGACCAGGTCATCCACCGGCGTCTGCAGCGCCACGGCGGTGCCGCCCGACGACTCGAGAAGGCCCTTCTGGACGGCCTCGTTCGTCTGGAAGATCTCGACGAGCTTGAGGTAGGTCTCGTTGTCGGCGTCCTCCGCACGAGCGGCGAAGATGTTCACGTACGGCAGCGCGCTGGGATCCTCGGGGTCGTCCTGGGCGATCGCGTCTTCGAACGTGAGGCCGGCGTCCTGCACGAAGTCGTTGTTGATGATCGCAGCGGCGACGTCGGGCAGCGAGGTCGGGATGAGCGCGGCCTCGAGCGCCTTGACCTCGACCTTGGACTTGTCGGTGTCGATGTCGGCGAGGTCGGAGTACGGCGTGCCGCCGCTCTTGAGCTCGACGAGGCCGGCCTGCTGCAGCACGTTCAGCGCACGCGCCTGGTTGGAGGCGTCATCGGGGACGGCGACGGTCTCGCCCTCGGGGATGCTGTCGACGTCGTCGTACTTCTTCGAGTACAGACCGAGCGGGTAGATCGCGGTCGAGCCGATCGGGGTGAGGTCGGAACCCGAGGCGTTGTTGTACTCGGCGAGGTACACGATGTGCTGGAACTGGTTGAGGTCGATCTCCCCCTCGGTGAGCGCGGGGTTCGGCTGCTCGTAGGAGCCGAAGTCGACCAGCTCGACCGTGATCCCCTCTTCGGCTGCGGCGTCGACGAAGGCCGGCCACTGCTCGTCGCCCTTGCCGACGACGCCGATCTTGACGACCTCGTTCTCGGAGGACCCCTCGCTGCCGGATCCGGCATCGGACGACCCCGTGGCGCACCCGGCGAGCGCGACGAAGAGCGGGACCGCGGCGAGCGCGGCCAGGATGGAAGTGGTGCGGCGTGACATGTGAAGGAGTTCCTCTCTTGGGGGACTCGAATACGTTAGGCAGGCCGCGCGGCGCACGCGGAATCGAGTGTCACACGGCGTCACAGCGAGGCGTGGTCAGGGCCGCGGCACCCTCAGGGCCAGCTTGCCCACGTAGTGCTCTCCGAGCGCCCGGTGCGCCGTCGCGATCTCATCGGCGTCGAAGACGCGGGACACATGCGGTGAGATGTGACTCGACTCGATGACCTCGTTGAGACGCTGCAGTGCGGCGCGGCTGCGATCGCCGTCGTAGAAGGACACCCGATCGACGAGCTGCGCTGACGGCGGCGGGTTCACGCCGTGCGCCCACGCGATGCGGCCGGTGGGTGCGACTGCGCTCAGTGCCTCCTCGGCCGCCGTTCCTCCCGCCGTGACCAGCGCCCCGTCGAGCCCGTCCGGTGCGAAGCGCGCGATGGCCGCCGGCACGTCGTCACTCCGACCGTCGACGACCGCGTCGGCTCCGAGTCTGCTCGCGAGCGCGACTCCGTCCTGTCCCGAGGCCACGGCGAGGACACGAAGCCCTCGATGCTTGGCGAGCTGCACCGCGAGATGGCCGATCCCTCCGCTCGCGCCGAAGATCATCACGGCATCACCGGGACTCGCATCGATGGTGTCGAGTCCGCTCGTGGCCGTGAGCGCGTCCCAGGCCAGCACTCCTGCCTGCTCGTCGGTCAGACGGGCGGGCACCGGAGCGACGTGTTCCTGGTCGACCACGGCGTACTCGGCGTAGAACCCGCCTCTCGGGACGGGGGTCGAGGCGGCGTACACCCGGTCGCCCGGGGCGAAGCGCGTCACCTCGGCCCCGACCGCCTCGACGGTCCCCGCCCCTTCCCACCCGAGGATGTAGGGGAAGGTCGTCGGCACGCCGAATGCGCCTTCATAGTGACCCTCGCGCTCCTCTCGGTCCCACGACCCTAGCCCTGCGACATGGATGCGGATGAGCACGTCGCTGTCCCCGACCGTGGGGACCGGAACCGAGTGTTCATGCAGTTCCGTCTCGTCACCGAATCGATCGAGGATGAGGGCTTTCATCGTCGTGGGCATGGGACTCCTCGTTCTCATCGGTGGGTCCGGCTCTCGTACGCCCGGACGCTCAGTCGTAGTCCTCGATCCCCTGCAGGCGCACCTGCTCGAGGTCGAGGCGGGCGGAGATGCGACGCACCACGATGTCGTCGATGGTGCCGGCGCCGCGCAGTCCGAGCAGGACCTCGCGCTTGCGGTCGAGCAGGGCGAGCTTCAGGCGCGTGTGCTCCTCGTGTCGGACCAAGGGCGACCGCTGTGCCAGATCGACGTCGGCGGAGGTCGCGATGATCTGCAGTACGGTGCCGTCCGTGGCCTCTCCCTCCACGACCTGCGAGACGCCGCCTCCGGGCGCCGGGTCGCCACCGACGTCGGCGGTTCCCGCGCTGAGCGGGTCGGGCTCGCCGAGCATCTCGTCCAGCACGTCGGCCTCAGCGTCGACGAGGGCCTGCTCGCGGGCCAGCGACCGGGCGTTGGCGAACTCGAGCATCTGATACCCCTCCGATCGCACGCGATCCAGGACCTCCTGGCCCACACCGTGCTCGGCGGCCAGGTCGTCGAGGGCGGCGAGGGCGGCACCGGAGATCGCCCGCTCTGCGAGCTCGTACTCCTCGTCCTCGGCGTGGTCGACGGGGAACCGCGCCCATCGCACGATGGCGGGCAGCAGCGGACCCTGCACGAGCAGACTCAGCAGGATGACACCCGCCGTCACGAACACGATCTCGTCGCGACCGTTGATCGCGCCGCCCTGGGTGATGCTCGTCGGGACGGAGAGAGCGATGGCGAGGGAGACGGCACCGCGCATGCCGGCGACGGTGGAGACGGCCCTGGCCCGTGCTCTCGCGCCGGGCGCCGGACGCGGACCGCTCTGCCGCTGGAACACCACGTTCAGCAGCTGGAACACATAGCGCACCACCAGCAGCGTCGCCCAGACGGCGAGAGTGATGAGCACCAGGCGCCCGATCGCGGCGGCCGAGATCTCATGCGCGACGTACTGCACCTCGAGACCGATCAGCACGAACAGGGCGCCGTTGAGCAGGAAGACACCGAACGGCCACGCCGCATCCGCCTGGCGTCGCGACGAGGCGGTGGTCACCCGCGGAGAGACGTACGCGACGATGAGCCCCGCCACCACGACCGCCAGCACTCCGGAGGCGTGCACCATCTCGGCGGCGAGGAATGCGGTGAACGGGATCAGCAGCAGCGTGACGTTGATCACGATCGTCGACGAGGTGCGCCGCAGCAGGAGGTAGCCGAGAGCCGCGATGACCACGCCGGCGGCGATTCCACCGACGTAGGAGATCAGCACGTCGAGCGTCACCGACAGCGGGGTGATCTGGCCGCCGAGCGCGAGCGACATCGCGATCGCGTACAGCACCAGGGCCGTGCCGTCGTTGGTCAGGCTCTCGGCCTTCAACTTCATGAACATGCGGCGCGGCAGCAGACGCCCGAGGGCCGCGACGGCGGTGGCATCCGGTGGGGCGACCGCAGCGCCCAGGATGAGGGCGATCTCCCACGGCATCCCGAACAGCACACCGATGCCCGCGACCGCGAACGCCGAGGCGACCACCAGCACCGTGCTCATGGGCAGGATGTAACGGAAGTCGCGGCGGATCGACCGCAGGGACGTGGTGCGGCTCTCCCAGAAGAGCATCACCGGGAGGAACAGCAGCAGCACCGTCTCCGGGGGCAGCTGCACTTCGCGAAGCTGCGGCACGAAGCCCAGCAGCAGTCCGAAGATGACGAGGACGAGGGGCAGCGCGAGACGCACGCGCGGGGCGATCAGGGTTCCGACGAGAATCGTGAGTCCGAGCAGGACTGTTACTTCGAGGCCTTCCATCCCTACCTCCCAACAGCGGTGAGAGAAGGATATTCCTCCGTCAGCCGATCTCCTCGGTGAGTTCGAACCAGCGCAGCTCGAGCTCTTCGATCTCGGCCTGCTGCTCGCTGATCTTCTTCATGCGATCGCCCAGCCCCGCATAGTCGGACTGGTCGTGATCGGCCAGCGCGGTCTTGGCGGCGTTCACCTGCTGGGTGAGCTTCTGGATGCGGCGCTCGAGCGCGGAGATCTCCTTCTGCGCCGCGCGCAGCGCCGCTCCGTCCAGGCCCTTCGTCGCCGCCGCTGAGGTTGCCGTCGCTGCCGCCGTCGCGGTCTGCTTCGAGCCCGCGGACGACTGCAGTTCGCGCAGGCGGAGGTACTCGTCGACCCCGCCGGGGAGGTGGCGCAGATGGCCGTCCAGGATCGCATACTGCTGATCGGTGACGCGCTCCAGGAAGTACCGGTCGTGGCTGACGACGAGGAGGGTGCCGGACCACGAGTCGAGGAGATCCTCGATCGCGGCGAGCATGTCGGTGTCGAGGTCGTTGGTCGGCTCGTCGAGGATCAGCACGTTCGGCTGGTCGAGGAGCACGAGGAGCAGTTGCAGACGGCGCTGCTGTCCACCGGAGAGGTCCTTGACCGGGGTGGAGAGCTGAGCGGAGTCGAACCCGAGGCGCTCGAGGAGCTGCCCCGGCGTGAGGTCCTGCGCCTTCGAGCCCGCGCCCATCGTGTAGGAGGTGCGCAGGCCGGAGATGATCACGCGCACCGGGTCGTTCCAGTGCTGGGTGAGCTCGTCGAGCCGCTGCGTGAGGGTCTGCACCTTCACGGTCGTGCCGCGCTTGACCCGACCGACGGTGGGTTCGACGGTGCCGGAGATGAGGCCGAGCAGGGTCGACTTCCCCGCGCCGTTCACACCGAGGATGCCGGTGCGCTCACCCGGTGCGATGCGCCATTCGATGTCGCGCAGCACGACCTTCTCGCCGCCGTCCGCCGTCGGGTAGGTCACCCCGACGTCGAGCAGATCGACCACGTCCTTGCCGAGGCGTGAGACTGCGAGCGACTGCAGCGACACCTTGTCGCGGATCTCGGGAACGTCGGCGATGAGCTCGTTGGCCGCATCGATGCGGAACTTCGGCTTCGCGGTGCGGGCCGGGGCGCCACGACGGAGCCAGGCGAGCTCCTTCTTGGCGAGGTTCTGGCGCTTTGCCTCGGTGGCGGCCGCCATGCGGTCGCGTTCGACACGCTGCAGGATGTAGGCCGCATAGCCGCCCTCGAAGGGCTCGACGATGCGGTCGTGCACCTCCCAGGTCTCGGTGCAGACCTCGTCGAGGAACCACCGGTCGTGGGTCACGACCATGAGGGCGCCCGAGTTCGACGACCAGCGCCTCTTGAGGTGCCCGGCGAGCCACGTGATCGCCTCGACGTCGAGGTGGTTGGTCGGCTCGTCCAGCGCGATGACATCCCAGTCACCGGTCAGGAGCCTGGCGAGCGATACCCTGCGACGCTGTCCACCGCTGAGAGAGCCGATCTCGGCGTCCCACGGCAGATCGGTGAGCAGCCCCTCGATGACATCGCGCACCCGCGCGTCGCCCGCCCACTCGTACTCCGGGGTGTCGCCGACGACCGCGGCGCTGATCGTGAGGTCGTCCGGAAGATTGTCGGCCTGATCGAGCACCCCGATGCGCGTGCCGCCACGCACCGTGACGCGTCCGGAGTTCGGCTCCTTGATGCCGGCCAGCATGCCGAGGAGGCTCGACTTTCCGTCTCCGTTGCGGCCGACGATGCCGATGCGATCGCCCTCCTCGATGCCGAGGGTCACGGAGTCGAAGACGACCCTTGTCGGATATTCGAGGTGGAGGGCTTCAGCCCCGAGAAGATGTGCCATGTTCCCTCCAGGGTAGCCGCGCCCGGTGACGCCAGGACGACCGCCGCCGTCGGACCGCGGCGGGTGGCCGGATCGTCGTTCGGCTCCGCCCGATCTAAAATCGACGGGTGCCAAGGAATCGCCGGGTGTTCTCGCTCATGCTCGACAACCGCAGGGCGAAGCTGATGGAGTCGAGAAGGCGCCCAGGGCACTACGAGCTCAGTGTCGACGGGATCGCGCAGTCGGTGGTCTCGATGACCGACCCGACCACACTCGAGTACGCGTACACGCAGCACATCGCGAGAGCGATCGATGCCGCGGCTGAGCCCGGTGCACCGCTGTTCACCGTGCACCTGGGAGCCGGAGCGCTCACGCTGGCACGCTATGTCGAGGCCACGCGCCCCGGATCCCCGCAGCTCGTGGTCGAGTTCGAACCCGCGCTCTATGCCGCGGTGATCGCCGCGCTGCCCCTCCCGCCCGGCGCTGATCTGCGCGTCGTCTTCGGGGACGCGCGGGCCGTCGCGGACGCGGAACTCCCCCACACCGATCACCCCGACACAGATCACCCCGACACAGATCACCTCGACGCGGATCACCCTGACACGGACCGATCGGCGGTGCCGGAATCCCCTTCCCCGGGGCTCGGCGCCCCGACGACGGGTGGCAGTGCCGTCGACACCGATTGGGTGGATGCACGCTTCACCGTCGTCGACCTGTGGGACGCCGCGGTCATCCGACACCGTGTGGCCAGCCAGGAATTCTATCGTCGGGTCGCCGCCCGCTCCGCAGCAGGCGCCGTCGTGGCGGTGAACCTCCTCGACGGGCATCCGTTCGAGTATTCGCGGCGACAGGCGGCGACGCTGCGGTCGGTGTTCCAGAATGTCGCCGTCGTCCTGGACGCCGAGCCGGAAGATGATGAGGGGCCTCTCGGCAACGTCGTCGTGTTCGCGAGCGATGAGCCGCTGAGCGTCGTGATGGACCCCGACCTCCTCGGCGCACCGCGACCGCACATGCTGCACGACGCGTCCCTGACCGCATGGATCGACGGAGCCCGCATCATGACCGACGCGGACGGCACGGATTCCCCCGACCCCGACGACCCGATCTGGGACTAGGAGTCGACCCGATCCGGGACGAGGCGTCGAGCCGATCCGGGACTAGGCGTCGACCGGGGACCGGTCGGCCCGCGCATCGGGAGTGGGCGCTGAGACCGACCCGGCCGTGCGCAGGAAGACGATGATCCAACTGAAGATCAGCACCGCGGCGATCAGCTCGACCGCGGTGAGGTTGTAGTAGCCGACCGCGAAGAAGGCGGCGAGCAGGATGATCACCAGAACGTAGATCCAGCCGAACGCCACGAACACGCGCGGGATGCTCGGCAGGAACCACGGCAGCCCGACGACGATGATCCCGAAGACGACCGTCATGCCCGTCGCGACCGTGTTGTGCAGGAGGAAGAACTCGTCGACGGGGAAGAGCCCGACGCACGCGAGGAAGATCCCCATCAGGATGAGCCCGCCGCGCACCATGAACCGGCCGCGACGCTCCTCAGGGGTCTCGGCCGGCAGGCCGGCTGTGGCGTACCGGGAGATGGTCGTGACCATGATCCCGGCGATGACCAGCGTCACGTTGAAGGCGACGGACGCGCTGTTGGTGCTCATCCCGAGCGCGGAGAGGTTGTCACGCCACCAGTGCACATCGCTCGAGGCGAGCATGCTGGCGAACGCTCCGACCACGAGGAACACGGCGAGCACCAGCGAGAGCACCATGGGGTTGAGAGCGACCGCGCTGAGGAAGCAGACGTATCCGGTCAGGGCGAAGGCCACGGCCACCAGGATCGCTCCGGGGAGCGGGAACACCGGGGCGTCCGTGAAGCTCCGCTCGAGGAGTTCGGCGATGCCGAGCCAGCCGAGGCAGGCGATCGCCGCGTGGGCGAACGCGATGGCGGTGAGGTCGTACCAGCGCAGCCGATCACCCGGCACGCTGAAGCCGTCGCGGACCGCCTGCGGGTCGGGCCGTTCCGGTCGCACCGCGAACCGGCCGAGCGTGAACGCGATCACCGCGGTGATGGCCCCGCCGCATGCGGCGAAGACGCCGATCGACCCGCTGCCGCTGATCGCCAGGTCATGACCCCAGAACACCGGCAGGCCGATCGCGAACCCCGCGACGAAGAAGCCGGCACCGACGATGAGTGCCGTCGCCTCGAAGACCGCGGCGGACGTCTCCGGGCCGCGCACCTGTCTCAGCACCTGCACGACTCTGCTCGCCAGCGCGTTCATCCTCGTCCTTCCCGGTCCACATCATAGAAGGAGCGCAGATCCGGCGCGGCCGGTGGTACCATCACGGAACGGATCGTATACAACGTCGTCGTTCCACCACCCGAGGTGATCAGTCATGAACGGTGCACCCGCTGCCCCCGCCGAATCGGTATCGACTCTCGTCGCGCGCAACATCAGTGATTTCAGAGCCGCCGTCTCCGAGTCCTTCGTCCCGCTGCAGGTCTCCACGGCAGGGCCCGACCACTTCCGCGGCGTCATCCGTGGTGCGTCCGTCGACGAGGTCCACGTGACCGAAGTGCGCGCCACATCGCACATCGTCGAGCGCACCCCGGAGCTGATCGCCAGGAGCGACCGGTCCTACTTCAAGCTCAGCCTGATGCTCGCCGGCACCGGCCTGTTGATCCAGGACGATCGGGAGGCCGTGCTCCAGGCCGGGGATCTCGCGGTGTACGACACCGATCGGCCGTACTCGCTCGTCTTCGACGAGGGGTTCCCCACGATGGTCGTCATGTTCCCGAAGCACCTCCTGAGCCTTCCCCCCGACGTGGTCGGCCAGCTCACCGCCGTGCGCATCTCCGGGCAGGAGGGTCTGGGCGGCATGGTCGTGCCGTACCTCACCCAGCTCGCCGGGAACCTCGACCAGCTCGCCGGTGCCACCGGGGCACGCCTCGCGCACAGCGCCCTCGTCTCCACGGTCTTCACCCGCGAGCTCGGGCTCGACGGTGTCTCGGCGGATCCGCATCGCGCGCTCGTGCAGCGCATCCGCTCCCACATCGACCGGAACCTCGCGTCGACCGACCTCGGTCCCGCATCGATCGCCTCGGCACACTTCATCTCGACCCGTCACCTGCACGGCCTGTTCCAGGAGCAGGGTGTGACCGTGTCGACGTGGATCCGCACGCGCCGTCTCGAACAGTGCCGCCGCGATCTGCTCGACCCGATGCTCGCCGACCGACCCGTGGCCGCGATCGCCGCCCGCTGGGGCTTCGTCGACGCGGCGCACTTCAGCCGCGCATTCAAGTCGGCATTCGGGATCTCCCCCAGCGAGTACCGCGCCGCACACTGAGCGCGACCCGAGGACTCACCGTGCGGGACCGGTGATCGATGCGCGCGGAATCGCCGTCACGACCGCTTGCCCTGGACGGCACGCCGGTTGACTCTCGGCGCGCGATGGGCCTCGCGACCTTGAGCCCCTGAGGGCGTCGGACCGAGCATGAGGCAAGCGCATCGCGACGACGCGGTGCCCGGGGCGAAGAGGCCCTGCCGTGTGCGACGTCTGGACCCGCATGACCGACATCACGACCGACCCGGCACTGGATGAATGGCGAACCTACGATGAGTTCGCCGCCGGGATCGACACCTTCCGCCTGCCGAGCACGCTGCTCGCCGGAACCTCCTTGACGCTGACCCTCGACGACGGCGGCACGCTCTCGCTGCGCTTCGACGAGGAGACCGTCACCTGGGAGGGCTTCGGGGTCGGCGGCACGGACCCGTATGACGCCGTCCGTGTGCGCGAGGACGTCGTGTTCATCAACATCCCGTTCGAGAGCCGGGAGCGCGAGGCCCTGACGGTCGTGGTCTCCTCCTCCACGCATCGGGCGACCGTCATCCGCTCCCGCATCGCCTCCGAGGCCGTCGAGGGCACTCCGCAGGTCGGACAGGACTTCTGGGCGGCCACGACGGATGCGGGACCGGCCACCGGCGAGGTCCCCGGCCCCAGCCGCGACCTGATCGGCAAGCGCAACATCTACCGTTACAGCCCGTACCACCTGTACGAGCACGTGTACGTGTCGAGCCAGCGGTACGCGTGGCAGTGCCTCGAGGGCGTGCAGCGCGGTCACGGCGACATGGACCTGTCGACCGTCTGGAAGTTCGCCGACGGCCTGTACCTGTTCTGCTTCCGCGAGTTCCGCATCGCCGTCGCGAGCGTGTGGCTGCACGACCTCGGCTACCAGCTGATGACGACCGGGATCTTCCTCGGGCTGAACGGCGATGGCGACTCCGAGCACTCCAGGGCCGGCGGGCACATCTACCCGCTCGGCTCGGTCGCCTATCCCGACGCGCAGCCCGTCTGATCGACAGCGAGAACAGGAGACACCATGGGCAATGCCGACATCATTCGCGAACACTACGCGGCGAGCGACCGCCGCGACCTCGACGGGATGCTCGCGCCGTTCGCACCCGATGTGCAGTGGACCGAGGCCGCCGGCTTCCCGTACGCGGGAACCTACATCGGCCCCGACGCGGTGGCCGCCAACGTGTTCCAGCGCATCCAGGAGGACTGGGACGACTACACCGTGGCCATCGACGAGGTCCTCGACGCCGGCGATGCGGTCGTGGGCATCGGCACCTACTCCGGCACCTATCGGCGCACCGGCCGCTTCTTCGCCGCACGGGTGGCCCATGTGTGGCGCCTGGCGGACGGCAAGGTCGTGGCCTTCGAGCAGTTCACCGACACCGAGCTCGTGTCCCGCGCACTGCGCGACTGAGCGACGCCACCCCATCACTGCGCGACACGAACGGCACGCACAGCACGATCCGAACACGAGAGGCAGGAACCACATGAACAAGCGCGCATCAGGCGCCGCGGCACTCATCGCCGTGGCAGCCCTCGCCCTGGCCGGCTGCGCCGGAGGAGACGGCGGATCCGGTGGGGGCGACGGAGCCCCGATCGTGGTCGGGTCCATCAACACCATCAGCGGGCCGGCCACCTTCCCCGAGGCCTCCCAGGCGGCGGCCGCGGTCTTCGACGCCTTCAACGACGCCGGAGGACTGGACGGCCGCAAGATCGACTACAAGACCCTCGATGACAAGGGCGACCCCGCCACGGCGACCGCCTCGGCCAGGGAACTGGTCGGTAGCGACGGCGCCGTCGCGCTGGTCGGCTCCGCGAGCCTGATCGAGTGCGAGATCAACGCCAAGTACTACGAGCAGGAGAGCATCCTGTCGATGCCGGGAATCGGCGTCGACACCGGCTGCTTCGACAGCGAGAACATCTCGCCGGCGAACGTCGGCCCGTTCAACGACATGACCCTCACGCTGCAGTACGGATCCGAGGTGCTCGGGCTCGACGACATCTGCATCCTGCTGGAGATCGCCGGCTCCACCCGGCCGACCTACCAGGCCGCCATCGACAAGTGGTCGGAGATCACCGGCAAGGAGCCGAAGTACGTCGACGACACCGTCCCGTACGGCGCATCCGACTACACCCCGTACATCGTCAAGGCGCGCGAGGCCGGCTGCAAGGCCCTCGCGATCAACCCCGTCGAGCCGGACGCGATCGGTCAGGTCAAGGCCGCGAACGCCCAGGGCTGGGACGACGTCACCTGGCTGTACCTGACGAGCGTCTACAGCGAGAATTTCGCCGAGGCCGTGGACGATGCGGGAGCCGGCATCTACGTTCCCGCCGAGTTCTACCCGTTCACGGACGACAGCGAGATCAACGCCGACTGGCGCACCCTGATGGAGGACAACGACATCCCGCTGACGTCGTTCAGTCAGGGCGGCTACCTCGCGGCGACCTACTTCATCGAGGTGCTCAAGGGCATCGACGGCGACATCATCCGTGAGAGCGTCTCCGAGGCGCTGAAGAACATGGAGCCGATCGAGAACCCGATGGTCGGCACGCCCTACGCGTTCGGCACGCAGAACACCGCGGGCTGGCCGATCATCCTCAAGTCCGGAACCCACGCCTGGGAGCAGGTCGCCGACGACTGGCTCCGCATCGGCGAGTAGTCCACCAGACCGCCTGCCGCCGGGCGCATTACCGGCGGCAGGCACCTTCCCCCTCCCCCTCGGAACAGAAAGGACGCCCATGCTGCAAGGTGCCATCGCGGGGCTCGCCGCCGGCGGTCTCTACGCGGTTCTCGGCGTATGCCTGACGCTCATGTCCCGGCTCGTGCGGGTCGTGAACTTCGCCCAGGCCGCGACCGGCATGTTCGGCGGCTTCACAGCCGTGTGGTTCGTGCGCGAACTGGGGCTGCCCATCTGGGTCGGTTCCGTGCTCGGGGTGCTCGTGGCAGGGCTGCTGGCCGCGGCGATCGGCTTCATCGCTGCGACGTGGCTGTCCGAAGCGTCGACCACGACCCGCTCGGCGATGACCGTCGGCCCGCTGCTGCTGCTGATCTCGATGTCGTTCATCCTGTTCGGCAACAAACCGCAGCCGTTCGCGCCGATCATCGCCGGGCCCGCTTTCACGATCGGCGGCGTCGTCGTCAGCCAGGTCACGGTCGCAACCGTCGCGATGGCGATCGTGACGGCCATCGCCGTGCGCATCGTCCTGCGTCGCACCAGAGTCGGAACGCAGCTGCGCGCCCTCTCCGAGCGCCCCACGACGGCCGAGCTGCTCGGCATCCGCTCGCGGCCGCTCTCCATCGCGGTGTGGTTCGTCACGGGTGTGATCAGCGCGATCGCGATCATCATCGTGGCGCCGTCGCAGTCCAACGACGCGACGAGCCTGTCGATGCTCATCGTGCCCGCCGCCGCGGCCGCGCTCCTCGGCGGCTTCCGCCGTCTCGACCTCGCCGTCGCCGGCGGACTCATCCTCGGCGTGCTCGGCGGACTCGTCGCCCAGATCGACGAGGTCGCGCTGGTGCGCAACTTCCTCCCGTTCCTGTTCATCGTCGTCCTGCTGCTCTGGACGCAGCGCAAGGAGGTGTGGGATGCCGCTCGTTGACCGCCCCTGGTTCCGGGTCACCTGGCCGTTCGCCGTCGCCCTCGTCGGCATCGGGGTCGGTGCGATCCTCAGCTCGGCCTTGCCCGGGTATTTCGTCTTCCTCGCCATCAGCGCGGTCACCGCCGCCATCGCCATCCTCGGCCTCGGCATCGTGACCGGCTCCGCAGGGATGATCGCCCTGTGCCAGCTCACGTTCGCAGCCGTCGGCGCCTGGATCGTGTCGCTGCTCAACGTTGTGCAGGCGCCGGGAGGATTCCTCCTATGGCTGATCCTCGGCGGTGTCGCGGCGGGGCTCGTCGGCATCCTGGTCGGCCTTCCCGCCCTGCGGCTGCGGGGGGTGAACCTGGCGGTCGTGACCCTCGGCTTCGCCGCAGCGGCCGACGTCACGCTGGTGCAGATCCAGTTCCCCGGCTCGGCGGACGGCACGGCCATCGAACGACCGGAGATGTTCTCGAACGACCGCGAGTTCTTCTTCCTGTCCATCGTCGTGCTCGCGGTCTGCGCCCTCGGAGTGTTCTTCCTGCAGCGGGGCCGCTGGGGGTCGAGCTGGAAGGCCGTGGCATTCTCCGAACGGGGAACCGCCGCCTCGGGGCAGAGCGTGCAGGCGGCCAAGCTGACCGCCTTCGCCGTCTCCGCGGCCCTCGGCGGCATCTCGGGTGGGCTGCTGGCCGGTCAGGTGCAGCTGCCGTTCGCGTCGAGCTTCACGCCGCTGCAGTCCCTCGCGCTCTACGTGCTGGCGATCATGTCCGGCGCCCACCTGATCGACATGGCGATCTTCGGCGGGCTGCTCTGGGTGCTCGTTCCCGAGCTGCTCAAGCGCTGGGGTGTGCCGCAGGACTGGGCTTTCGTCGTCTTCGGCGTGCTGGGCGTGCAGGCTCTCACCAGCGGGACCAACCTCGGCCAGGGCATCCGCAACCTGCTCTACCGCCGCGCGGACCGGCGAACCGCGAACGCGCAGCTCACCGCCCTGCCGGCCGATGCCGGAGCCGATGCCTCGGCCGTCACGACGACGACAACGGCCACGGTCGACGATGCGGACCTGCGTGGTGCGCCCGTGCTCACCGTGGAGGGTCTCACCGTGCAGTTCGGCGCACTCAAGGCACTGGACGATGTGTCGTTCCAGGTGCCGGCCGCATCGATCATGGGGCTGATCGGGCCCAACGGCGCAGGGAAGTCGACCTTCGTCGACGCGATCAGCGGCTTCCTGCCGAAGCACGGAGGACGTGTGCTGCTCGGCGACCGCGACCTGGCCGGCCTCTCCCCCACCCGTCGCGCGAGATTGGGGCTGCGGCGCACGTTCCAGCAGGATCGGGTCCCGCCCGCGCTCACGGTCGGCGCCTACGTGCGGTTCGTAGCCAGACGCCGGCTCGCGAAGGCCGACATCGACGAGGTGCTGGAGTTCTTCGGCTGCCCTCCCTCCCGCGCGCGCCTGTCGAGCGTCGACGTCGGCACCCGGAGGCTCGTGGAGGTCGCCGCGAACGTCGCCGCCCGACCCCGTCTGCTGATCCTCGACGAACCCGCTGCCGGCCTGTCGCACGAGGAGCACCTGGCGCTCGCGGCACGTCTGCGAGACCTGCCGGCGCGCTACGGCGTCGCGCTGATCATCATCGAGCACGACCTCGACCTCGTGCGCTCCGTATGCCCCACTCTGACCGTGCTCGACTTCGGTCGGGTGCTGGCAAGCGGGCCGCAGGCCGAGGTGCTCGCGAACCCCGACGTGGTGAAGGCCTACATGGGAGAGACGGAGCTGCTGACATGAGCGAACTCGTGCTGGACGCCGTGACGGTGAGTCGCGGAGCCGGACCTGTCATCTCCGACGTCTCGCTGCGGGTCGCCGGCGGCGAGGTGCTGGCCCTGGTCGGCCCCAACGGTGCGGGGAAGACGAGTCTGATCGAATCCGTCTCCGGTGTGACCCCTCACTCCGCGGGGACGATCACCCTGGACGGCGAACCCATCGACCGGCTCTCCCGCGTCACGAGGGCGCGCCGCGGCATCGTGCACATCGAGCAGGGCCGTGCCGTCTTCCCGTCGCTGACCGTGCGGGAGAACCTCTCGCTCACAGCGCGCACCCCTTCGGAGTTCGACGCCGTCCTGGCGCAGTTCCCCGAACTCGAGAAACGCATCGACGCCCCCACCGCCCTGCTGTCGGGTGGGGAGCAGCAGATGGTCGTGCTGGCCAGGGCATTCGCCGCGAAACCCCGCATCCTGCTGATCGACGAGATGTCGCTCGGCCTCGCCCCCGTCGTCTTCCTGAGGCTGATGCCGATCGTGCAGTCCATCGCCGAGTCCGGGGTCGGGGTGCTGCTGGTCGAGCAGTTCACCCAGCTCGCTCTCGGGTTGGCCGAGGAAGCGGTGGTCGTCGCCGGCGGGCGCGTCTCGTTCCAGGGCACGGCGCAGGCACTGCAGGAGGACCCCGCTTTGCTGCACCGGGCCTACCTCGGCGGCTGAGCACGTGTCGGGGGTCGAGCGACCGTCGGCGATCACCGGGACGTGGGGATTAGCCTGAGAGGATGACCCAGACCATCCACGCCCGCGCTGCCCTCCTCGACATGGACGGCACCCTCGTCGACTCGACCGCCGTGGTGGAGCGGCTGTGGCTGGCCTGGGCGGAGCCGCACGGGATCGCCCCCGAGACGGTGCTGAGTGTGGTGCACGGACGTCAGGGTCACCAGAGCATGGCGATCATGCTGCCCGAGCGCGATCACGCGATCAACCTCCGCGAGAACGAGGTCATGCTCGCGAACGAGGCTTCCGACGTGGAAGGCGTCATCATGATCCCCGGCGCCGACGGTCTGCTCGATGCTCTGCAGCCCTTCGCCCACGCGATCGTGACCTCCGCCAACGTCGCCTTGATGACCGCGCGGATGCGTCAGGCCGGGCTGACCGTGCCCGCCCTCGCCGTGACGGCCGAGAACGTGTCCGCGTCGAAGCCCGACCCTGAGGGCTTCCTCCTCGCTGCGCGCACGCTGGGCGTCGACCCCGCGGACTGCCTCGTGTTCGAGGACTCCGGCGCCGGGATCCAGGCCGCCCACGCCGCGGGCATGCGAGTGATCGGAGTCGGCCCGCACGCCGCCGCCCACGCCCCGACCGCGCACGTGGACGACCTCACGCAGGTGTCGATCGCCGCCGTCGACGACGGCTTCGAGCTCCGGATCGGCTGAGCGGTCCGGAGCTCACACCTGGTCGCCTAGGCAGCGGAGCGGTGCGCCACCGGTCGCCGTCGCAGCGCGGGCTCGAGCACAGCGGGCGGGTTGTACTGCTGATCGAGGCGTCCGACATCGGTGCCGGGCGGGACGATCGCGTCGATCCGGTCGAGCACCTCGTCCGTGAGCGCGATGTCCACTCCCGCAAGCAGGTCGTCCAGCTGCTCCATCGACCGCGGGCCGATCAGCGCGCTCGTGACACCGGGATGCGCGATCGCGAACGCCATCGCGAGGTGGGTCATCCGGATGCCGGTCTCCTCGGAGAGCGCGACGATCTGCTCCACGGCGTCGATCCGCCGCTCGTCCTGGTTGTGCCGGAACATGGTCGCGCGAGCGAGATCGGTCTGCTGTCCCCTCCGGAACCGTCCGGTCAGCATGCCGCCGGCGAGAGGACTCCAGACGAGGACGCCCATGCCGTAGCGCTGCGCGACGGGCAGCACTTCCCGTTCGATGCCACGGTTCAGGATCGAGTAGGTCGGCTGCTCGGTGCGGAAGCGCTCGAGGCCCCGACGCTCGGAGGTCCACTGCGCCTCGACCTGCATCGAGGCGGGGAAGTCCGAGCTGCCGATCGCCCGCACCTTGCCGGTGCGGACCAGATCGGTCAGCGCGGAGAGCGTCTCCTCGAGGTCGACGGTGTCGTCAGGACGGTGCGCCTGGTACAGGTCGATGTAGTCGGTCCCCAGCCGACGGAGCGAGTCCTCGACGGCGCGCATGATCCATCGGCGGGAGTTGCCGCGCCTGTTCGGGTCGGTGCCCATCGGTCCGTTGAACTTCGTGGCCAGGACCACGTCGTCGCGACGGCCGGCGAGCGCCTTGCCGATGAGCTCTTCGGAGCCGCCCTGCGAGTATCGGTCGGCCGTGTCGATGATGTTGATGCCCGCATCGATGGCTCGATGCACGATGCGGATGGAGTCCCGCTCGTCGCCGTTCCCGATGCTGCCGTCCGTGCCGAGCATCATGGCCCCGAGGGCGAACGGGCTCACCTGGATCCCGGTCCTGCCGAGGGTGCGGTAGTGCATGTCGTGTTCCTTCCATCGATGGCGCTCTGCTGTCCGGTGCCCTATCGTTGACCGAAGTGGAACGCCTTTCCGGAAGCATGCGGAACAGTGTTCCGTTTATGCAACCCCCGGAGGATCCATGCGCGCCGACGCCCGCCGCAATGCCGACGCACTGACCGACGCCGCGCGCGAGGTCTTCGCCACGGAGGGGGTCGACGCGCCCGCGAGGCTGATCGCCGAGCGCGCAGGCGTCGGAGTGGGCACCCTGTACCGCCGCTTCCCGCAGCGGTCGGACCTCGTGGTCGCCGTCTTCCGGCATGCCGTCGATGCCACCGCGGCGGCCGCGGACGAGCTCGCCGCCGCGCACTCCCCGGATGACGCGCTCGCCCTGTGGCTGCAGCGCTTCACGCAGTTCGTCGCCACGAAGCGCGGGCTCGCTGCCGCGCTGCACTCCGGAGATCCCGCCTTCGAGGCACTGCCGTCGTACTTCACCGCCGAACTCGGCGGAGCGCTCGAACGTCTTCTCGACGCCGCAGCCGAGGCGGGGACGATCCGCCGCGACGTCGACGCGACGCAACTCCTGTACGCCGCAGCGAACCTCTGCCACTCCGCGGGGTCGGAGGAGCAGAGTCAGGTCCTGGTCGGGCTGCTCGTGGACGGTCTCCGCTACCGCGCAACGGCCGGGACCCGCCCCTGACGCACCCTCGGTCGGTCACATCCCGGCGTGGTCGAAGGCGATGGTCGGCACGTCGACGACGTGCGAGCCGCCGTCCGCGACGATCACGGCACCGGTGACGTAAGACGACTCCCCTGACCCGAGGAAGCGCACAACCGAGGCGATCTCGGAGGGGCGCGCCGGGCGACGCAGCGGCACGTCGGCCGTGACGGTCGCATACGCCTCCTCACGGGAACCGAGCCCCGCGTGCGAGGCGAACTCGTCCATCTCGTCGTCGGCCATCGGCGTCTGCACCCAGCCGGGGCAGATCGCGTTCACCCGCACGCCGTGCCGGCCGTAGTCACGTGCCAACGTGCGGGTCAGACCGATCAGCGCATGCTTGCCCACCGTGTACCCGGCCACCGACGGGCCGGCGAACAGACCGGCGAGCGAGGAGACGATCACGATCTGCCCCTTCGCCTCGATCAGCGCAGGAAGGGCCTCGCGCGCCATCGTGAACGCCGTCGTGAGGTTCGCGCGGATCGCCGCCTCCCAGCTCGCATCGTCGGTGTCGCCGACCGGGGAGAACCCGTGGCCGCCGGCATTCGCGACGAGCACATCGATGCGACCGAAGCGCGCCAGCACCTCGGCGACAGCGGCCTGGGCCGACGCGGTGTCCGCGGCATCCGCGATGACGGGCACCGCACCCACCGCCCGCTCCACCTCGTGCAGCGGCTCCGCTCGCCGACCCACCACCACGACGTGGGCCCCCTCTGCCGCGTAGCGCTCGGCGATGGCCGCGCCGATGCCCGTGCCGCCTCCGGTGATGACGACGACGCGCCCTGAGACGCTCGATCCGACCGTGATTCCCATGTCTTCTCCTGTGTGGTGTTCGCTCGATGCGCGTGCGCGCGGTGGTCTGGTCCGATGCGTCCGTATCAGGCGGGGAATCCCGAGCGGGCGGTGTAGCCGAAGTCGCTGATCAGCGTGGTGCCGTTCACCGCCGCGGCGTGAGACGACAGCAGGTAGGCCACGTGGGCGGCCACCTCGTCCGCGGTCTGCACGGGGAACCCGGGATCGTCCAGAGCGGCCTCCCCCAGATCGCCGCGACTCATCGGTGTGTCGACGATCGACGGGGCGATCGAGTTCACGCGGATCCCGGTGCCGAGGAGATCGACGGACAGCGCGCGGCCGAACTGGACGACCGCGGCCTTCGACGCGCAGTAGGGGACCATCCCTGGTGACGCGACGAGGGCCGAGTCGCTCGCGAGGAGGACGATGGATCCCCGATCCGCGATCCGCAGCGCGGGGAGCGCGTGCTTGAGCACCAGGAAGGGCCCTGTCACGTTGACGGCGAGCACGGTGTTCCACGCAGCGAGGTCGGTGTCCTCGATCGACGAGCCGACCGGGCCGGAGATGCCTGCGCAGCACACCACGTGATCCACCCCGCCGAGACCGTCGACCGCCCTGAGCACGCCGGCGCGCACCTGCTCTTCATCCGTCACGTCGGCGAGGACGAGAACCGCCTCCGCCGCTTCCGGAACAGCGTCCCGCACGAGCGCAGCGGTGCCCTCCAGAGCGGCGCTGTCGCGGTCGAGCAACGCCACCCGCATCCCCTCCCGCGCGAGCGCGCGGGCCGTGGCGCGCCCGATGCCGCTCCCGGCACCCGTGATCAGGGCCGTCCTGTCGTGCAGCTGCAGATCCACCTGTCCCTCGCAGGCCGTCCCTGCACCGGTGGTGCGGGAGAGGACGGCGATGTCATCACGGTCATCCTGCTCCCCTGTTCCCGGCCGTTCGAAGGTTCGGGAGGAGGCTGTGCACGCTGGCACCATCGTCTTTCCCTCAGGGTCAAGCGCGTCGTCGACAGCACGAGCAGACTCGCTCTATCGACGATTCCCCTCGTCGTCGATGCCGTGTCCGCACGGCCGTCACCCAGCAAAGGAGCCGACGTGGCAGACCCGACATCCGCGTCCACGACGCATACGCACACCTCCCTCCGACCCGGAGCCCTCGGCGTCGCCGGGATCGTCTTCCTCGTCCTCGCCGCCGTCGCCCCGCTCACGGGCATCGTGGTGGTGGCCTCGCTCGCCATCGCGCTGGGCAACGGCGGTGGCACGCCCATGTCGTTCTTCCTGGTCGCGGCGATCCTGCTGCTGTTCGCGATCGGCTACGCCCAGATGTCGAAGCAGCTCGTGAACGCCGGAGGCTTCTACGCGTTCGTGGTGAAGGGCCTCGGTCGCACCGGTGGCCTCATCGCGGGTCTGATCGCCACCCTCGGCTACAACTTCTTCGTCGTCGGAACGATCGGCACCAGCGGCTTCTTCATGCAGACGATCATCCGCGACCTCACCGGCCTCGACGTGCACTGGCTCGTCTGGGGCCTGCTGTCCATCGTCGTCTGCTTCGTGCTGGCCCGGGTGGGTGTCGACTTCAGCTCGAAGATCCTGGGGGTCTGCCTCGTGCTCGAGGTGCTGATGCTCGTGGTGTTCGACATCTCCGTGCTCGTGCAGACGGGCTACGACGTGGCGGCGTTCAGCCCCGAGGCCGTGTTCTCCGGGTCGCTGCCCATCGGCCTGCTGCTGGCGGCGACCGGCTTCCTCGGCTTCGAGGCGACGGCGCTGTTCAGCGAGGAGGCCAAGCAGCCGCTGCGCACCATCCCGCGGGCGACCTACACCTCGATCATCGCGATCGGCGTGATCCTCGGTGTCACCACCTGGGCCGTCGTGAGCGCGACCGGTGTGGCGCAGGCCCAGGCCACCGCGCTCGAGCACCTGCCAACGGGCGACCTCATCTTCTCGCTGTCGCAGCAGTACCTGGGCGGCCCGCTCACGACCGTGATGATGATCCTGCTCCTGGTGAGCCTGTTCGCCGCCATGCTCGCCTTCCACAACTCGGCGACGCGCTACCTGTACTCGCTGGGGCGGGCCAGGATCCTCCCGCAAGCCCTCGCCCGCACGCGTGCCAACGGCGCGCCGCAGCTGGCCGGGATCGTGCAGGCCGGCTTCGCCGCGGTCGTCGCGGTGATCTTCGCCATCGCGGGAGCGGACCCGATCGTCACGCTCGTCCCCGCCATGCTCGGCTTCGGCACCCTGAGCGTGCTGATCCTGCAGGGACTCGCCGCGATCTCGATCGTCGTCTACTTCCGCCGCCGCCAGGACCCGCGCTGGTGGAGCACGTTCATCGCCCCCGGCATCGGCTTCCTCGGCATCGCGGCCATCTCCGTCCTCGCCGTCGTGAACTTCAACATCGTCGCCGGGTCGGAGGAGCTCGCCATCCGGCTGATGCCGCTGCTGCTGGTGGTCGCCCTGATCGGCGGCATCGGCTACGGGGCCTACCTGAAGCGCGCCAGACCGGCCGTCTACGAAGGCCTCGCCACCGACCTGGAGCAGTTCAGCGACCGCTGACCCCTCCCCCAGACCATCCATCGAAGGAGATCGCATGACCACTCTGAATCCCGCCGACACCTCGACCTGGCTGCCCCTGGAGGGACTGGCACCCGGCTTCGACGCCAACAAGGCCCCGCACTCGACCGCGCTGAGCGGCACCGAGGTCACCGTCGTCGACGGTCGCGGCACCCGCATCGTGCATCGCTTCGCCGACTCGACCGTCTCGTGGGAGTACCAGCCGGGAGCGGAGGACGACACCGAGGCCGCGGCGGACACCGACGACTACGAGGCCTTCGAGGTCGACGAACAGCTCTACTTCGTGCAGTTCCACCACCGCTACCTGCCGCACGAGGCCGTCTCGCTCATCCTCGACCTGCGACAGGGCCGCGCTCTGGCCGTGATCTCCGAGATCCTGCCGGCACCGGAGCAGGGCCGCACCCGCGTGCAGCACCATTTCGCCCCCGGGGTGATCGAGGGCATCGAGCAGAGCGGCGAGGAGGCCGCTCCCACGAGGACCCTCATCGGTCGCAGGGTCGAGTGGGTGTACAGCGAAGAGCACGCGTACGAACACGTCTACCTGTCGTCGCACTGGTACTCGTGGCAGTGCCTCGCGGGACCGGAACGCGGCCTCGCCGACACGGATGAGAACAGCGTGTGGCAGATCCGCCCCGGCATCTACGTGTTCGCCTGGCGCGAGAAGGTCATCCCCTGCGCATCCGTGACGATCGCCGACCACCGCGACGTGAACGCGATCCGCTCGCACGGCGTGCTGTTCGGCCTCGACGAGAGCGGGGAGGTGCCGACGCACTTCACGTTCGGCGCCCACGGACGACTGCTCTCCACGACGCTGCACGCGCCGGAGCTCGAGCCCGCGACCTTCGGAGCCGTCTGACATGACCGACGTCGCCGACCTCATCGTCACCGGTTCCGCGATCCGCACGGCCGACCGCGCGAACCCGGTGGTCGAGGCCTTCGCCGTGCGCGACGGCAGGATCACCGCGGTCGGAGCGCGCTCGGACATCGAAGCGCTCCGGGGCCGCAGGACCCGTCTGCTCGAGGTCGGCGACGCGGCCGTGTACCCCGGTTTCGTCGATGTGCACAACCACCACGCGCTCGCCGGGCGCACGGACCTGTTCGAGTTGTCGCTCGCGCCGTCGCTGAGTCTCGATGAGGTGCTCGACCGCGTGCGGGAGAAGGCCGCGGAGCTGCCGCAGGACGCCTGGATCGTCGGCGGCGCGGTGGCGACCACCCTGCTGCCCTCCCTCGCGAACACCGCGAGCCGACGCCGCCTGGACGAGGCGAGCGGCGGGCGCCCGGTGATGCTCATGGAGGATTCCCGCCACAACCGCTGGGTGAGCAGTCGGGCGCTGGAGCTCGCGGGCATCACGGCGGAGCACGCCCCCGAGTCGGGGGTGACCCTTCTCGACCCTGACGACGGCACGCCCTCCGGCGTCCTGCTCGAAGCCGCGGGGATCCCGGTGCAGGAGGCGTACGACCGCACGGGCGGGCTCACACCGCAGCAGCACGCCGCGGCCTCCCGACGAGGTGTCGAGATCCTCAACTCCTACGGCGTGACGGCGTTCCAGGATGCAGGGGTCTCGGTGGACATCCTCCGCGCGCTCTCCGACCTCGACCGCGCGGACGACCTGCGCGCCTGGGTCGTGTCATCGCTGCTGATCAACGACGAGATCTTCGGGTTCGACCCGATCGGCGCTCCCCTGCTCGACCGGGGCGAGGAGTTCCGCACCCCGCACCATCGGCCCGATTTCGTCAAGATCTTCCTCGACGGCGTTCCGCCGGCCCGGACCGCCGCCTTCCTCGACCCGTACCCCGCCGACCCGGTGCACGGCGCACACTTCCACGGCGAGACGACCATGACCCTCGACGAGCTCACGAGGTGGCTGCGCGCCGTGGCCGAGCGTGGCCTCGGCGCCAAGGTGCACTGCACGGGGGACGGCTCCGCCCGACTGGTCCTCGACGCCGCGGAGCAGCTGCGCGCAGCAGGCTTCACCACGCCCGTGCAGATCGCGCACGGGCAGTTCCTCGCCGAGTCCGACATCCCTCGGCTGGCGGAGCTGAACGTCTCGGCCGACATCTCCCCGTTCATCTGGTACCCCGGGGTGATCCCGCAGGCGCTGGCCGACGTGCTCGGTGATCGGGCGGAGCACTCGCAGCCCAACCGCTCTCTCCTCGATGCCGGGGCGCTCGTGGCCGGCGGATCCGACTGGCCGGTGAGCGATTCCCCGAACACGCTGGAGGGTCTGCAGGGCCTGGTGACCAGAGCCGATCCGCTCGGCCGCGCACCGGGACGTCTCTGGCCCGAACAGGCGATCACGGCGCAGGAGGCGCTGGAGGTCTTCACGATCAACGCGGCGACCGCGATGGGCCTCGGAAACGAGACCGGATCCCTCTCCCCCGGCAAATCGGCCGACTTCGTGGTGCTGGCACGCGATGCGATCGCCGGGCCCGCCGACGAGATCGTGCACACCTCGATCGAGTCGACGTGGTTCGCCGGTCGCCGTGTGCACGGGGACTGACCCGCGGATGCGGCGGTCGCGCCGATACGATGAGGCGATGCGACGCTTCCCCTCCTCCGTGTACGGCGTCGGAGAAGAGCCCGACCCGCGGTTCTCGCTCGCCAACGAGCGCACGTTCCTGGCGTGGACCAGGACTGCTCTCGCGCTGATCGCCGGGGGCGTCGCGCTCGAGGTGCTCGGCCTGGATCTGCATCCGGGGTTCCGCCTCGCGGCCTCGCTGCTGCTGATGGTGACCGGTACCGTGGTCGCGCCTCTCGCGTGGTGGGAGTGGATGCGGGCGGAACGCGCGATGCGGCAGTCACGGCCGCTGCCCGGCGCGCTGTCCGCCGTGCTGCTGGCGGCGGTGGTCGTGACGGTCGGGCTGCTGGTGCTCGCCGGCGTGCTGTGGCGTTGATCGGTCAGCGCGGATGATGCGACGTGCCATCGAACCGCAACGACGGTATGACCCCGGACTGCAACCGGAGCGCACCGAACTCGCCTGGCGACGCACCGCCCTCGCGATCGCGATCGGCTCGCTGCTGTCGCTGCGGGTCTTCCCGCTCGTCCTGCCGCCCGTGTTCGGGGCCTGGGGCATCGCACCAGGCGTGATCGGCGTCGGCACCGCATGCGTGCTCTGGATCGCCGCACGACGACGACAGCGCCGCACGACCGCCGTGCTCACGGAGACGGCGGCGGGGCCCCTTCCCGGTGGTTCGCTCCTGCTCGCGCTCACCGTGTTCGGGACCGGCTTCGGCGTGATCGCGGTGGTCCTCGTCGTCGTCGCACAGCTCGCGATGTGACTGGTCGGCACCGACGCCCCCTCAGACGTCGGTGCCGACCGGACCCGGTGCCAGCCGGACCCGGTGCCGACCTCAGTCGGCGACCGTCAGCACGGCGCGTCCCACCGCGCGCAGCACAGTGGCGTCGTGCACGGAACGGGCACCCGGCACGTAGCGCACGCGCTGCAGCGAACCGCCGCGGAACGGATACGACCGGTGCTCTTCGTGCAGCTCCCAGTCGACGGGGCCACCGAAGTCGTAGCCGACGCTGATGCCCGTGAAGGGCGACATCCCGATCAGCATGGACACGTCGTCGATCCGGGCGTCGTCTCGCCCGTCGACCTCGACGCTCGCGCTCCAGCGCAGACCGGGCTGTTCGTCCATGCGCACCACGAGGCGATGCGGACCGGCGCCGAGCAGGGAACCTCGCGCGCGGTGCATGCGTCCGTACGCGTTGTACACGAGCAGCGGGGCGCCGCGGTCGAGCGCGAGCAGGTAGCCGCCGCCCTGGTCGCCGTGCGCCACGATCACCCCTGCGGCGTCGTGGCCGGCCTCGAGATCCACCTCGATCCGGAACGAGCGCAGCACCGTCAGCTTCGCCGCACGGAATCTCTCCAGCGGCGGGCGGAACGGGATCAGGTCGACCGGTGCCGACAACGGCTCCTCGGTGTCGGGTCGCACCCGGAACAGCGCACCCTCGTCGTCCAGCGGGAACACTGTGTTTCGCCATGCCTCGGCATGCCAACGATCTGCGAGTGCGGCGACGACCTCCGGGTGGGCATGCGCGACGTCGACGGTCTCCGTGGGATCGAGCTCCAGGTCGTACAGTTCCCAGCGCCCGCCTGCCGGTCCTTCGTCCGGTGTGGGGGTCACGGTCGAGAGCGCCTTCCAGCGGCCGTCCACGATCGCTCGCCGCCCCACGCACTCGAAGTACTGCACCTCACGCCCGTCCGCGCGAGGGTTCGCGAGCACATCCACGATGCTGCCGCCGTCCATGTCGAGCGCGGGCACGCCGTTGCGTTCGGCCAGGGCAGGCACCCCGCAGAGTTCCAGCAGCGTGGGCGCGAGGTCGGACACGAACACGAACTGGTCGCGCAGCCCGCCGCGCATCGGTGCATCGGGCCAGGACACGAGCAGAGGCGCGTGCACTCCCCCCTCGTAGGTGGTGGCCTTGAACGAGCGGAACGGGGTGTTGGACACCCGCGCCCACCCTGTGGGGTACTGCCCGAACAGGCGCGGCCCGCCGATGTCGTCCACGTCGCGCGGCACGTCGGTGACCCAGTCCTCGGGCATGCCGCCGTGGCTGCCGAACTGCGCGAAGTAGCTCCGCGTGCCGGTCGGACCGCCCTCCGCCGTCCCCCCGTTGTCGCTGGCGATCACCACGATGGTGTTCTCGCGCTCCCCGCTGCGTTCGAGTCGATCGAGCAGGCGACCGACGCTCTGGTCGATCTCGTCCACGGCCGCCGCGTACACCTCCATGTGCCTCGCGAACAGCCGCCGGTCCTGTTCGGCGAGGTCGTCCCAGGCGGGGATCTGCGCACCGTCGGCTATCGCGTCCGCCGGCAGGTCGGCATGCGCCGGCACGATGCCCCGTTCGCGCTGCCGAGCGAATCGATCCTCGCGCATCCGGTTCCACCCGGCCTCGTACCGACCGCGGTACTTCGCGATGTCGATGTCCTTCGCCTGGATGGGGCCGTGCACCGAGGTGTGCGCGTAATAGAGGAAGAACGGCTTGTCGGGGTCGTTCACGCGCAGATCGTCGATCATGCCGATCGCCCTGTCCGTGAGCTCGTCCGTCAGGAAGAAGCCGTCGGGGTACTCATGCAGATCGACCACTGCGTTGTCCTGCACGAGCCGGTGCGGGTGATGCAGCGAGGTGAAGCCGTCCATGCTGCCGAAGTACCTGTCGAAGCCGCGCTGCAACGGCCACGTGCGACGGTCGGCTCCGTCGTGCAGGCTCGACTCCAGGGTCAGGTGCCACTTGCCGACCATGAACGTCGCGTATCCCCCTGCCCGCAGCGACTCGGCGAGGGTCGGGGCGTCGGCGGGCAGCTCGCAGCTGAACCCCGGGTAACCGGGATCGACGTGCGCCACGAAGCCGAAGCCCGCACGGTGGGGGTTCAGGCCCGTGAGCAGGGCGGCGCGGGCCGGGGAGCACATCGGAGCGGTGCGGTAGTTCGTGAAGACCCAGCCGTCGGCGGCCAGCGCGTCGATGCGCGGGGTGTCGATCTCGCTGCCGAAGGGCCCGAGGTCGCTGAAGCCCAGATCGTCGATCAGCATCACGATCACGTTCGGAGCCCCCGCTCTCGCGCGGCGAGGCTCCGGCCACCAGGGCTCGGAGGACGAGGTGAACGCCTCGGCGCGGCCCTGGAACCGTTCGTATCCACGGGCTTCGTACGACACGGACATTCAGCCCGCCTTCCGGATGAGCTCGAAGATGCGGGTGCGCAGCTCGGCGAACACCGGGAGGGCTCGTGTCGTGAGCTGATCACGAGGACCGCTGAAGTCGATCTCGATGATCTCGGTGACCTTCGCGGGGCGTTCGCCGAGCACCACCACACGGTCGGAGAGGTAGACCGCCTCATCGATGTCATGGGTGACGACGACGATCGTCATCCCGAACTGCTCGCGGATGCGCAGGCACAGGTCCTCCAGCTCGAAGCGCGTCTGCGCGTCGACCGAGGCGAAGGGCTCGTCCATCACGAGCACCTCCGGCCGGTAGGCGATCGCCCGCGCGATCGCGACGCGCTGCTGCATGCCGCCGGACAGCTGCCAGGGGAACTTGGACTCCGCACCGGACAGTCCGACGGCGGAGAGGGCGGCGGCGATGCGCTCCTCGCGCTCCGCGGCGGGCAGGCGCAGATGCTTCAACGGCAGGCGCACGTTCTTCTCGACCGTGAGCCACGGCATCAGCGACCGGGTGTACTCCTGGAACACGAGCGCCATCTCCTCGGGAGGGCCGTCGATGGGGGTCCCGTCGATGGCCGCGCTCCCGGCGGTGATGCTCTGCAGCCCGGTGAGGCACTTCAACAGGGTGGTCTTGCCGATGCCGGAGGGACCGACGATGCAGCACACCTCCCCGGCGTGCACGTCGAAGGTGAGGTCGGCGATCACGGGCACAGGACCCGCCTTCGTCTCGTACGACTTCGCGAGGCCCTGCACGCTCAGGCGCACCGGCGCGGTGACGGTGGTGGTGGTCATGCGTTCTTCTCCTGTTGCTGGGAGGCGATGTACCAGCGCAGCACGCGGCGCCGGAAGAGGGTGAACACGGCGGTCGCGGTGTATCCGATGACGCCGAGGACGAGGATCCCGGCCCACATGTCCGGGATGGCGAAGGACTGCTGCGCGAGCAGGGTCGCCGCTCCGAGCCCCGTCGAGGAGCCGAGCATCTCGCTCGCGATCATGACGACGAACGCCGTGATCAGACTGACCTGCATCCCGGAGAGGATGCGCGGACTCGCAGCGGGGAGCATCACGGAGAACAGCCGCTCGCCGGCGCTCAGCCGGTACACGCGGCTCACCATCTCGAGTGTGGGCTCGCCGGCGCGGACGCCGTCGATCGTCGAGATCAGGATGGGGAACACCGCGGCCAGGGTGATGGAGAGGATGCGCGTCTCGGTGCCGAAACCGATGAGCGAGACGAAGATCGGCACCAGCGCGACCGGCGGGATCGCACGGAAGAAGTGGATGGTCGGCTCGGCGAACCAGCTCAGCGGACGGACGAGGCCCAGCAGCAGCCCCACGAGCACACCGATCACGGTCGCCAGTAGGAAGGACACCACCAGGTTGCCCACGGACGAGGCGATGTCGAGCAGGAAGGCGGGCGTCTGCGCGAGCTGCCAGAGCCGTTGCAGGATCGTCTGCAGCGGCGGGAAGAACGCGTTGGTCGACCCGGCCGAGGCGAACCACCACAGCGCCAGCAGCGCGACGGGCACCGCGATCTCGGCACCGAGCAGAACGCCGCGCGGGAGTCCGTCCTGGCCGCGTCGTCGAGCGAGCCTGGTTCGGGTCTGGATCGACGAGGTGAGGGTCATCACACGACCTGCTTCCGGTATTGCGGATGCCAGTGCAGGAGCGTGCGCTCGCCCCACTGGCTGAGTCCCTGAATCAACAGGCCGAGCACGCCGAGGATCAGCACGTACGCGAAGAGCTGCGCCTGGTTGCCGGTGATCTGCGACAGCAGCAGGCTCTGGCCGAGACCCGGCCCTCCCCCGAGGAGTCCGGCCACCACCGCGACCACGAGCGATGTCGGTGCGGCGACCCGCACGGCCGTGCCGATGTAGGGCAGCGCGCTCGGGAGCACGATCCGGCCGAGGATCTCGGCTCTTCCCATGCCGTACGAGCGTCCGGTGGCCCTGGCGACCGGATCGGTGTCGAAGACGCCGGCCGAGGCCTGCACGGCGATCGCGATGAAGCAGCCGAAGAACACCAGGAAGATGCCCATGCTCGCCGTCGGCCCCATGACCAGCACGACGACGGGCAGGATCACGATCGGCGGGATGGGTTTCAGGAACTCCAGCGGCACCCGCGTCGCGTGCATCGCGAGCGGGGACGTGCCGATCGCGACGCCGAGGGCGACACCGACGACGATCGCCAAGACGAGTCCGACCAGGGCCATCGTGAGCGTGTCACCGAGGGCCGTCCACGTCGCAGGGGTTCCGAGCAGACGGATCGCCTCGCCGATCGCGGCCGTGGCTGCCGGCAGCGGTGACCCGGCGAGCGGCCCGGCGGTCGCCGACCATTCCCAGAGCGCGAGCGCCGAGACGACGCCGGCTGCTCCGATGAGCGGCGGGAGGAGAGAAGAGCGGTTCATGAGCATCATCCGGCGGCGAGGACGATGCCTTCGAGGTCGACCGGAGCCGAGAGGAAGCCGAGGGCGACGAGCTTGTCGTTCACGCGTTCGAGATCCACGGGCGCCACCTCGGCCGGCCAGAACGGCAGCTTGACGTCGTCGACCGTCAGCGTCGAGCCTGTGGCGTCGATCCCGGCCTGGATCGCGTCCTCCGGGTGCTCGTTCGCGTAGGCGTTGCTCTTGGCGACAGCGCGCTGGAAGGCGGCGATGGCATCGGCCTTCGCCGCGATCGTGCTCTCCCCCGCGGTCCACAGCCCCACGGCGCCCTCCTCGAAGAAGCCGACGGACGGCGAGTCGAGCTGCACCGCACCCGCCGCATCCGCCTCCGCGGTGAAGGGACTGACGAGACCCGCCGCATCGACCGTGCCGCTCTGCAGCGCGGCGACCGCCGAGGTGAAGTCCAGGACGACCCATTCCACCGAGCCGGGGTCGACGCCGGCACGGTCGAGGGCATCGGAGATGACGACTTCGAGCTGCGCCTTGCGCGCGGGGATGGCGATGGTCGCCCCCTTCAGGTCCGCGACCGAGGAGATGCCGCTGGCGGCGGAGGCGAACAGACCGGTGTCGTCGACGGCCGCGGGGTCTTCGGCGTCAGCCGCTCCGGCGACGAATCCGTCCGCCGGTGCGACGACCTTCAGCGGGACGCCGCTGCTGAGTGCGTTCAGCAGCGGGATGCTGGGGGCGTACGCGATGTCGACCTGTCCGCCCTGCGCGGCGGCGAGTCCGGCCGGCGGGTTGGCGACCACCGAGGTCTCCAGCTTCAGCCCCTCCTCCTCGAAGAAGCCCTGCTCCTGTCCCCGTATCAGCGCCCCGTCGGAGACGAGGCCGATGGTCGCGACCTTGAGCGTCGTCAGCTCGCCGTCGCCGCCGGAGGAGGACGCGGGGGCGGAGGTGCAGGCTGCGAGCGCGAGCGTCCCGGCCACCACGAGGGCACCGGAGGCGCGACGTGCGAGTCTTGTGACGTTCATGAGAACTCCTCTTCGAGTTAGTCACCGGTTGGTGATTTTAAAGATCGTAGTCGCGCTTAGTACTTCGTTGATTACGATCGGGTTACATTAGTCACCGTTTGGTGACTAAAAACGGCAAATGGAGAATCGTGGATGTGAGAGTGCAGGACCGGAGAGGGGGGCGCGATGCCCAAGATCGTCGACCATGAGGAACGCAGGACCCACATCGCCGATGCGGCGACACAGGTGATCATCCGCGTCGGTTTCGACAACCTCACGATGCGCGAGATCGCCACGGAGGCCGGCTACGCGCATGGCGCGATCGCCCGGTACTTCCCCGACAAGAGGAGCGTCCTCACGGCGGCGTTCCTCCGTCTGTACTCGCTCGCCAACGACCGCATCCACGCCCGCATCGAGGGCGTCCGAGGACTCGAGGCTCTGGAGCGGATGTGCAGGGAGATCCTCCCCTACAGCCCGAACGGCCCGCTGTACGCCAAGGTGGTCATCGCGTTCTGGGATCATGCGTCGCAGGACGACGAGGTCACCAGGATCCACCGCGTGAACAACCTGCACTGGCGGGACCTGTTCCGCGAGTGTCTGATCGAGGCCAGGGACGACGGCGAGCTGGCCGACGGCATCGACATCGAGACCGCGGTGAACGAGATCGCGTCGCGCAATGCGGGGTGGCAGATGATCTCGGTGCTGATGCCGGATTCGGCGGGCGACGGGCGGCTGAACGACGGCCTCGACGCGCTGCTGTCGACGCTCCGTCGCCCCTCCGTCCCGCCCGCCCGCTGATCGCATCCGTCGTCCTGCCTTCAGCCTGCGAGGATGAACCGCGCGCCGCGTTCGCCGATCATGGCCGCAGGCGCGTTGGTGTTGCCGGTGGGCACGGTCGGCATGACGGAGGCGTCGACCACACGCAGCCCGTCGATCCCGCGTACCCGGAGCTGCGGATCGACCACGGACTCCTGGTCGCTGCCCATGCGGCAGGTGCCGACCTGGTGGTGGTAGGTGATGGCCGTGCGGCGCACCCAGTCCTCCACATCGTCGTCCGTCACGTCCGGCCCGGGGTACACCTCCACCGCTCCCCACTCCTCGGCGAGCGCAGGCTGTGCGCCGATGCGGCGGCACTGGCGCACGGAGGCGGCGAGGGCGTCGGCATCGCGCTGATCCTCCAGTGCCGCCAGGTCGATGTGCGGCAGGTCGTCGAGGCCGGGACCGGTGAGGCGCAGCTCGCCGCGGCTGTACGGCGTCACCAGGCCCGCCATGAGCGTGAACCCGTCGTCGCCCCGCGGTTCCAGGTCGCCCCACATCGGCACGGAGAAGTGGATGGGCTGCGTGTCCGGCTGCGCGAGGCCGTCGCGGCTGCGCCAGAACAGGTGGCTCTGCGTGACGGACACCCCCGACTGCGGCGGGCCGATGGGCGTCTTCTCGGTCGCGAAGATCACCGGGGAGAGGAGGTGGTCGTGCAGGTTCTTGCCCACCGCGGAGGCGTCGTGCACGACGGGGATGCCGAGCGCACTCAGCTCGTCGGCGGGACCGATGCCCGAGCGCAGCAGGATGACGGGCGTGCCGAGCGCTCCCGCCGACAGGACGATCTCGTCCGCGAACACTTCCTCGGTCTCATCGCCCTCCCCCAGCCGGATGCCGACCGCGCGCCCGTCGCGCACGATCACGGAGTGGACTGCGCGACCGGTGAGGATCGTCATCCGGTCGGCGACGGGCTGCGCGTAGGCCGTCCAGGTGTTGACCCGACGGCCGTCCTTGATCGTGACCTGCTCCTGTGAGACCCCGTCGAGCGTGCCCCCGTTGTAGTTCGGGTTGCGCGGCAGCCCCTCCTCGACGGCGGCGTCGATGATCGAAGCCTGGATGGGCGAGAGCGCATAATCGTCGGTCACGGGCAGCAGGTCGTTCTCGATCGCGTCGTAGATCGGCTCGACCTCGGCCCAGCCCCATCCCGTCGCGCCGGCGGCCTCCCACGCGTCGTAGTCGGAGGCCGCGCCGCGCACCCAGATCATGGCGTTCAGCGCGTGCGAGCCGCCGGTCACCTTGCCGCGAGGGAGATGCAGACGTCGACCGGCCGCGTGCGGCTGCGGCACGGTGAAGAAGTCCCAGTCCTCGGCGGAGTGCCAGAGCTCCCCCGCCCGCGACGGGTCGTGGATGGCCGGGTTCGTGTCGTAGCCGCCGGCCTCGACGAGCGTGACGGCGACCCCGGCGTCGGCGAGACGCCGGGCGACGATGGCGCCCGAGGTGCCGGCCCCGACGACGATGGCGGAGCGCACCGCGCCGCTGTTCGCCGCGGTCACGCTCAGGCCTTCCGGCCCGGTCCGGAGACGACCTGGGTGACGGCGACGGACTTGAGTCCCTCGACGCCGAACTCCAGCCCGTAGCCCGAGCTCTTCACACCGCCGAACGGCACCATGGGGTGCAGCCCACCGTGCGAGTTGATCCATACCGTGCCGGACTGCATGCGCGCAGCGACGGCGCGGGCCTCCTCCGGGTCACTGGCCCACACCGAGGCGCCAAGGCCCACGTCGAGGGCGTTCGCGAGCGCGAAGGCCTCGTCGACGTCGCTGTAGCGGATGACGGGGAGTGCGGGACCGAACTGCTCCTCCTGCACCAGCGCCGCATCGTTGTCGATGTCGGCGACGATGGTGGGCCGGTAGAACAGCTCGCCGAGGTCGGATGCCGGCTCGCCGCCGGTGACGATCCGGGCACCGCGGCTCTTCGCATCGTCGACCAGGCGGCTGACGATGTCGAACTGCGGCCGGTTCTGCAGCGGTCCGAGCACATTGCCCTCGTCGAGTCCGTTGCCCATCGGCACCTGCTCGGCGATCGCGGCGAGTGCGTCCACGACCTCGTCGTAGACGGAGTCGTGCACGTAGAGGCGCTTCATGGCTGCGCAGGTCTGTCCGGTGTTGATGAACGCCCCCCAGAAGAGGTCTTCGGCGATGGCCGACGCGTCCGTGCCGGGAAGCACGATGCCCGCGTCGTTGCCGCCCAGCTCCAGCGTGAGGCGGGCGAGGTTGCCTGCGGAGCTCTCGATGATGCGGCGACCGGTCGCTGTCGAGCCGGTGAACATGATCTTGGCGATGTCGGGGTGTGACGCGAGGCGAGCGCCCACCTCACGGTCTCCGGAGACGCCGAGCAGCACATTCGCCGGCAGCACCTCGTTCATCACCGCGATCATCGCGAGCACGCTCAGCGGGGTGTACTCGCTGGGCTTCGCGACGACCGTGTTGCCCATCCGCAGCGACGGCCCGATCTGCCAGATCGTGATCATGAGCGGCCAGTTCCACGGCCCGATGGCTCCGACGACACCAGCCGCCTTGTAGACGAGCTCGGCGTGCAGCGTCTCGTCGTCGACGAGCACCTGCGACTCGAGCACGGTGCTGGCATTGGTGCGCAGCCATGCCGAGCAGGCACCGAGCTCGAACCGCGCGTTCGGGCCGTTGAGCGGCTTCCCCTGCTCGCGCGACAGGAGGTAGGCCAGACCCTCGGCGTTCGCATCGATCGCGTCGGCCGCGGCCAGGAGCAGTTCGCTCCGTTTCTCGTGACCGAGCGCCTCCCACGCGGGCTGCGCAGCCTTCGCACGGGCGATCGCGTCGTCGAGGTCGTCCACGGCGGCGACGGGTGCCCGGCCGATGACCTCGCGGGTCGCAGCATCGGGGATCTCACGGCCCTCGCCTTCCGGCGCCTGGATGCGGTCGAGCAGCGCGGCGGCTGCGGAAGCTGCGGAATCGGACATCGGTGTCTCTCCTTCGAGCGTGGCGCTGACCGATGGCGGAGTGGCCGCCGGCCTTCCTCTCATTCTCGGATGCCCCTTCCCGCCGCACTTGTCGCGGAGCGCGCCGAAGATGTCCTCGCGCGAACGATGCGCCCGCTGGCAGGTGCGCGGCGAGCAGGCCTCCCGCGATCGGTTCGAGTCCCCGTCGCCGGTCGCGGCGTGCGCCATCGCCGCGCCGGGTCCCACCAGGCCGGCCCTCGCACCTGCGGCGCTCCCCCTCGCATGCGGATCTGCCAACCTGAGGTGTCCAACGTGCGGTGATGGTGCCAGCAGAGCGCCACCCCGTTGTCGGTGTGGGTGGGACCCCCACGGGCGTACTCCGTGACGTGGTGGATCTCGCACCAGGCGGCCGGGACGTGGCACCCGGGAATGAGGCATTCGCGGTCCCGCACGCAGATCGCGCGGCGCTGCGCCGGGGTGAAGATCCGGTCGCTCGACCCGAGCCCGACGATCCTTCCTCCGGCCCCGTAGACGACCCGCTGGATCGAACCGCCGCACGCCGTGTGCGCGGCGACGAGGGTCGAGACAGGCGTGTCGACCCCGTCGACCCGCGCCCAGCCCCGCCCCGTGGCGTAATCCTCGGCACCGACCGTGACCACGAGAGTCGGGGCAGCACCGCCCAGCCGCGGCATCTCGTTGTGTCGGGCCGCGATGCCCAGGGCCGCCGCGAGTGCATCGTGCTGCTTCTGTGCCCGCGTGCGCGCGTCGATCATCCCGCCAGGGTCCCCGGACGGAAGCACATCGTCATCCGGGGAAACCGGGGCATGCGGACTCCCGGCGTCGGAATCCTCGAGCTCCGCGGACGGCACGAAATGGACGCCGGGAAGCGGCGGACCGTCGACCCTCGGGTTCAGATACGCGTCCCAGATCCGCTGCAGCTGCCCCGCGACCTCCGGCAGCAGCGCGCCGCGAAACGGGATGACGCCGTCCTTGGCGCGCCCCAGCACCACCCCGCGAGCCCGCAACGCGATGTCCTCAGCCGGCTCCGCCCCGTCCGGGTCCAGGTACTGCACGATCAGCTGAGCTTGCACCCGCAGATCCTCGGGCGGCGGTGCCGGACCGGGCTCGTTCTCGGCACCGTCGTCGCTCTCCGCGCCACGAGCGACTCCCGCCAGATACGCGTCCGCCTCCCACCGGTCGGCGACGCGCACGCGTGGACCGGCCTGCTCGATCGGCCCGGTCGCAGCCAGCAACCCGGTCACGCCGATCGCCCCGTCGAGGAGGGCCTCGCGCAGCGCCGGCCACCGCGCCGGCAGCCACTCTCCGGAGGAGAGGTCGACATCGCGTCGCACCAACCGCGCGCCCTTCACAAGGCGCGCGGCACCCGCCGTGTCGGTGCGGAGCACACGCTGCAGCAGCTCGTTCATCGAGCGGCAGCCGAACAGTCCGCAGAACGCCGGCTCCCCCGACCCGGCAGGACGCTGATCGACGCTCGCCACGGCCTCGACGACCACGGCCTCCGCGCGTCGCTGGATCTCGCCCGCGACCCGCAGCAGGTTCATCATCTCCTGTGGGTCGAGAGCGCCCACCGCGCCCGATCGCAGAACGGCGTCGAGAGCGACGACCGTGTCGTCGAGAACCGCTGCCGGAGTGCCTTCCATACGTCGATTCAACAGAGGGCCACCGACATTCGCAGGCCGGATAACCCCCGTTCAGAGCAATATTCCAGTACGCCTGACTTACTCCTCCTGCACCCGTAGAGAGCCCAATCAACACTTCACAACACGAACCCACCTCCCCCGTCGTATCCGACAGAAGAACCCTCACACCAGGTCGGAGTCCTCGAAGATCAGGATCGTCCGTGTGGAGCGGATCGACGGGATCGCCTGGATGTCCTCCAGCACGATGCGACGGAGGTCGCGGGCGTCGTTGGCCCGCACGAGCAGCAGCACGTCGAAGTCGCCCCCGACCAGAGCCATGTGCTCGATCTCGGGGATCACCCTGAGCCGCGCGCTCACCTCCTGCCACGTGGCCTGCTCGATCGCGAGCGTCACATAGGCGCTCGCGTGGTGTCCGAGCAGTACGGGGTCGGTGCGCACCGTGTACCCCGTGATCACCCCGGCGTCGGTGAGTCGCTTGATCCGCGCGTGCGCTCCGGCGCGGGAGATGTGCACCGACTCGGCGATCGCGGTCATCGACGCGCGAGCATCCCGCCGCAGCTCAGCGATGATCGCGCGATCCGTGTCGTCGAGCGCCGCCATGGCACCCCTCTCTCCTCCGGGAAATACTGACACTTCGGAGGCCATTCTGACACGGCGAGCGCAATCGTCCATGATTGCGCAGCAGTTCTTGGATGACTGTCGCATGCGCGGCATGCTGTCCTCATCGAGTTCGGCAAGGAAGGCGGACGGATGCACCCCCATGACATGCTCCCGCGAGACACCGCGGTACGACTGATCGACGAGGACGGGACCACCCTCCCCGACGAGGCATACGCGCTCCCCGCCGCCGACGTCCTGCTCGCCGCTTACCGCGGGCTCGTCGAAGGCAGACGCATCAACGACCAGGCGGGCGCGCTCGTCCGCCAAGGCCGCCTCGCGGTCTACCCCTCGTCACATGGTCAGGAGGCATGCCAGGTGGCAGCGGCGATGGTGCTCGGTGACACCGACTGGCTCTTCCCCACGTACCGCGACTCGGTCGCGGTGATCGCCCGCGGCATCGCTCCCGCTGAGGCGATGGTGCTCCTCAAGGGCGACTGGCACTCGGGCTACGACGTGCGCGCGCACCGCGTCGCCCCGCAGGCCACCCCGCTCGCGACCCAGCTCCTGCACGCGGTCGGCTTCGCGCAGGCGGCGAGGCACCGCGGTGAGGACACCGTCGTGCTCGCGCTCTGCGGCGACGGTGCCACGAGCGAGGGCGACTTCCACGAGGCGATGAACTTCGCCGCCGTGTTCCATGTCCCGGTCGTGTTCTTCGTGCAGAACAACGAGTTCGCCATCTCGGTGCCCCTCTCCCGGCAGACCGCTGCCCCCTCCCTGGCGCACAAGGCGGTCGGCTACGGCATGCCGGGGCAGCGCGTCGACGGCAACGACGTGGCCGCGGTCCTCGCGGTACTCACGGAAGCCGTCGACCGCGCCCGCGCCGGCGGCGGCCCCTCCCTGGTCGAGGCGCACACCTATCGCATGCAGGCGCACACCAACGCCGACGACGACACCCGCTACCGCGAGCGCGAGGAAGTGCAGGCCTGGCTCGCCCGCGACCCGCTCCTGCGCCTGCGCGCGCATCTCACTGCGACAGGGGCGCTCGACGCCGCCGCCGAGGAGCGCTTCGCCTCGGGTGCCGAGGAGATCGCGGCGGCGATGAGGGCAGCGCTGAACACCGACACAGACCTCGATCCCGAAGACCTGTTCCGCTTCGTGACCGCGACCCGCTCCCCTCAGCTCGACGAGCAGTGGCACCTACTGCGCGACGAGATCGAACGCTCGCGTCTCGTCGACGCCGAGCACGCCACGACCGGAGGCCACCGATGACGATCGCACAGGACGACACGCGCATCGAGAGCGGAGCCACCACGACGACCACGATGACCATGGCCGCCGCCTTGAACAGGGCGCTGGCCGACGCCATCGAGTCGGATCCGGATGTGGTGGTCTTCGGCGAAGACGTGGGAGCCCTCGGTGGCGTCTTCCGCATCACGGATGGACTCACCGCACGTTTCGGTGAGGACCGCTGCTTCGACACCCCGCTCGCGGAGTCCGGGATCGTCGGCACCGCGGTGGGGATGGCGATGAACGGGCTGCACCCCGTGATCGAGATGCAGTTCGACGCCTTCGCCCTCCCCGCGTTCGAACAGGTCGTGAGCCATGTCGCCAAGCTCGGCAACCGCACGCGCGGTGGCATGCGCATGCCCCTGGTGATCCGCATCCCGTTCGGGGGCGGCATCGGGGGCGTCGAGCACCACTGCGACTCGTCCGAGGCCTACTACGCCCATACCCCCGGCCTCACGGTCGTCAGCCCGGCCACTCCGCAGGACGCGTACTCCCTGCTGCGTGCGGCCATCGCCTCGCCCGACCCGGTGATCTTCCTCGAGCCCAAGAAGCTGTACTGGAGCAAGGGCGAGGTCGACACCTCGGTCACCGCGGAGCTCGGTTCGGCGCGTATCGCCCGCGACGGCACGGATGTGACGCTCCTCGCGTACGGCTCGTCCGTGCCGCTCGCGCTGGAGGTCGCCGAGGTGGCCGCTGCGGAGGGGCGGAGTGTGCAGGTCGTCGACGTCCGCTCCCTCTCGCCGTTCGACGACGCCACGGTGACGGCCGCCGTGAAGTCGACAGGCCGTGCCGTGGTCATCGCGGAGGCGCCGGGCTACGTGAGCGTCGCCTCCGAGATCCAGGCACGCGTGTTCGAGCGCTGCTTCGAATACCTGGCGGCGCCCGTGCGACGGGTGACCGGATTCGACACGCCCTACGCACCTCCGAAGCTCGAGCACTGGTACCTGCCGGACGTCGACCGCGTGCTCGATGCGATCGACACCCTGCACTGGGAGGACGAATCATGAGCACTCCGGTGAAGCCGCAGACGGGCACGCGGGTGTTTCGACTGCCCGACCTCGGCGAGGGGCTGACCGAGGCCGGACTCGTGCAGTGGCTCGTCGCGGTCGGCGACACCATCGTGACGGACCAGCCGATCGCCGAGGTCGAGACCGCGAAGAGCATCGTGGAGCTGCCGTCGCCGTTCGCCGGAGTCATCACGGCTCTGCACGGCACCGCCGGGGACACGATCGACGTCGGCGCCCCCGTGCTCGAGGTGGCGGACTCCCCGTCTTCCGCGGCGGCTCCCGAATCACCGGCGACTCCCGCTCCACCGGCCCAGCCCGAGCACGAGGCGTACCGCGAGGAGGAACGCGCGGGCTCAGGGAACGTCCTCATCGGCTACGGCACCACCGCTCGTGCGACCAAGGGACGGCGGCGCCCCCCGGTCGCATCGACGACGATTCACCCCGCATCGACGACGATCCACTCCGCATCGGGGACGCTTGCGGGCACTTCGCCCGCTGGATCGTCCGAGCGGCACCCCGTCGCCGTCCGCTCCCCGCTCGTGCGTCGTCTCGCGCGAGACCTCGGTCTCGACGTCCACTCGATCACAGCGACCGGCGCCGATGGTGCCATCACCCGCGCCGACGTGCTGCGTGCCGCGGTGGACGGCGCGGTCGACGCAGTGGCCGACGGCGCCTCCGCACACGACAGCGGCCGGACGACGCCAGGAACAGGCGTGGGCCCCGAAGCAGGCGAGACGGTCGACGGTCTCGAGGTGCGCGCGCGCGAGCGGATGTCGCCGCTGCGCAGGGCTGTCAGCGCGAAGCTCTCCCGCAGCCGGTCCGAGATCCCCGAGGCCACGGTCTGGGTGGATGTCGACGCCACCGAGCTGTGGGATCTGCGTGCGCGGATGGCTCCGGAGGGAGGCAAGGCGCCGTCGGTGACCGCACTGCTCGCCCGCTTCGTCCTGCTCGCCCTCGAGGAGTACCCCGTGCTGGCCTCGCGCCTCAGCGAGAACGGGGACGAGATCCTCTCCTTCGACGGAGTGAACCTCGGCATCGCCGCCGACACCGAACGAGGGCTCCTGGTCCCGGTCGTCCCCCGCGCCCATGACCTCTCCGTGACCCAGCTCGACTCAGCGCTGCGCGAACTCACCACCACGGCCCGCTCCGGCGCGATGCCACCGGAACGGCTGCGGGGATCGACCTTCACGCTCAACAATTACGGAGGCCTGGGCGTTGACGGCTCAGCCGCGATCATCAACCACCCCGACGTGGCCATCCTCGGGATCGGCCGGATCATCGAGCGCCCGTGGGTCGTGGACGGAGCGATCGTCGCCCGCCGCATCGTGCAGATCTCGCTGGTGTTCGACCATCGGGTATGCGACGGAGGCTACGCCGCGGGCTTCCTGCGCCGGGTGACCGAACTCATCGAGCATCCGTTGCGGGCATTCGGGAGGATCTGACGAGAGGTCCCTCGACCTCGATCCGAGGGCCACCATGCGCTACGCTCGGCAATTACTGACCGATCATTCGGTTAGGAAAGTCCCGAGCACCGCACAGTGCTCTCTCCCCCGGAATCGCAGAACAATGGAGTTCTCATGACGTCAGCAGTCTCCGACCGCACCCCATCCACACGGATGCCCGCCGAAGAACGGCGCGTACTCGCCGGCACCCTCGTGGGCACGTCGATCGAGTGGTACGACTTCTTCATCTACGCGCAAGCAGCGGGGTTGGTGCTCGCGCCCCTCTTCCTGGCTCCGATCGCACAGGAGAACCCCGGCTTCGCCCAGGTGCTCTCGTTCGCGACAATCGGCATCTCCTTCCTCTTCCGCCCGCTCGGCGCGATCGTCGCGGGCCACCTCGGCGACAAGCTCGGTCGCAAGAAGATGCTCGTGCTCACCCTCGTCATGATGGGCCTGTCCACGTCGTTGATAGGCCTCCTTCCGACGTATGCCGCGATCGGCGTGGCCGCGCCCATCCTGCTGATCCTGCTCCGCATCGTGCAGGGATTCTCCGCGGGTGGCGAATGGGGCGGAGCCGCCCTGATGGCCGTCGAGCACGCGCCGAACAGCCGCAGAGGACTCTTCGGGGCGTTCCCGCAGATCGGCGTCCCCGTCGGCATGATCCTTGCCACTTCCACCCTGTGGGTGCTCACCAGTTCGATGTCGCCGGAGGCCTTCCTCGAGTGGGGCTGGCGCATCCCCTTCCTGCTCTCGATCGTGCTCATCGCAGTCGGCTACGTGATCCGACGCGCGGTCGATGAGAGCCCGGTGTTCGAGGACCTGCGGCGCCGCCGCAAGGAGGCATCCGCTCCCCTGCGCCGGCTCTTCCGTCAGAACACCAAGCAGGTCGTCCTCACCGCGATCATCTTCATCGCGAACAACGCGGCGGGGTACCTGCTCATCGCGTTCTTCGCGACCTACGCCGTCACCACCCTCGGCATGGACCGACCCCCGGTGCTGCTGGCGACCACCCTCGCCTCGTTCGGGTGGCTCATCTTCACCCTGTGGGGCGGACACCTCTCCGACCGGCTCGGCCGCATCCGCACGTTCCAGATCGGCTACGTGGCGCTCGCACTCTGGGCGGTGCCGATGTGGTTCCTCATCGACACCGCGAACATCCTCTGGTACTTCGTGGCACTGTTCGTGATGACGTTCGCGCTCGGACTCTCTTACGGCCCGCAGGCAGCCCTGTACGCGGAGATGTTCCCCGCGAACGTGCGCTATTCGGGCGTCTCCATCGGCTACGCCCTCGGTGCGATCCTCGGCGGAGCGTTCGCGCCGATGATCGCGGAGGCGCTGATGAACCAGTTCCACGCGGCCTGGACGATCGGCGTGTACATCGCGGTGGCATCCGTGATCTCACTGATCGGCGTCTCGCTCGTCAAGGAGACGAAGGGCGTGGACCTGCTCAGCTGAAGCCGCCCCGATCGCGGCGCCGGCCACACCTGTGACATAATTACCGGACGATCGGTCAGTAATTCGGGCCGATCGTCCGGACAACGGGCAACCCGTCGAGACAACGCAGTCAGGAGTTCCGCATGACCGAGGCCTACCTCGTCGGAGGCGTACGCACCCCGGTCGGTCGCTACGGCGGAGCCCTAGCCTCCGTCCGTCCCGACGACCTCGCAGCGATCGTCGTCCGCGAGGCCGCGCGACGCGCAGGCGTCGACCCCCTCCAGGCGGAGATCGACGAGGTCATCCTCGGCGCCGCGAACCAGGCGGGCGAGGACAACCGCAATGTCGCCAGGATGGCGGTCCTGCTCGCCGGCCTTCCCGACAGCGTCCCCGGCATCACGGTCAATCGACTGTGTGCCTCCGGCATGTCCGCCGTCACGATCGCCGCTCAGGCGATCCGAGCCGGCGACGCCGACCTCATCATCGCCGGCGGCGTCGAATCGATGACCCGCGCACCCTGGGTGCAGGCCAAGCCCGAGAAGGCATGGGCGAAGCCCGGCGCCGCGTTCGACACCTCGATCGGCTGGCGATTCCCGAACCCGCGGCTCCTGGCCCGCGAGAAGGCGACGTACACGATGCCGGAGACCGCGGAGGAGGTCGCGCGCGTCGACGGCATCGGACGCGAAGAGGCGGACGCGTTCGCCCTGCGCTCGCAGCAACGGGCCGCCGCGGCGATCGCAGTCGGACGGTTCGAGGCGGAGATCGTCGGAGTCCCCGTCGGCTCGGGTGAGGTGCTCGTGGACGAGGGCCCTCGACCGGAGACGACGCTCGAAGGCCTCGCCCGACTGCGGCCCGTCGTCGCGGGCGGTCAGGTCGTCACCGCCGGAAACTCCAGCGCGCTCAACGACGGTGCCTCCGCGATCATGGTCGCGAGCGCGGAGGCGGTCGAGCGGCACGGGCTGACACCGCGGGCGCGGATCGTCGTCGGCACCAGCGCAGGACTCGCGCCCGAGATCATGGGCCTCGGACCGGTGCCCGCCACGGAGAAGGCGCTGCAGCGCGCCCGGCTCTCCATCGACGACATCGGCTCCGTCGAGCTCAACGAAGCGTTCGCCACCCAGTCCATCGCCTGCCTCCGACGCCTCGGGCTGGACGAATCCCGCGTGAACGCCGACGGCGGAGCGATCGCGCTCGGTCACCCGCTCGGCTCGTCCGGCTCCCGCCTTCTGGTCACGCTCCTCGGACGCATGGAGCGCGAGGGCTCCCGCTACGGACTCGCCACCATGTGCGTCGGCGTCGGCCAGGGCGCTGCTCTGATCGTGGAGAAGGTGTGATGCCGCGGTCTCCCCTCGGCGATACGCAGGCGCACGACGAACCCCTGCTCGTCGAAAGGCGTCACGACCGCGTGGTCGCCACCCTCAATCGGCCGCACAAGCGCAACGCGATCGACCAGGCCACGATCGACGCGCTGCACGCGCTGTGCGCCGAGCTGGAGACCGTGCCGCTCCCGCTGATCCTCACCGGCGCCGGCGGGGTCTTCGCGGCGGGTGCCGACATCGCCGAACTGCGCGAACGGCATGCCGCCGACGCGCTGCGCGGGATCAACGCTCACGCGTTCGTCCGACTCGCCGAACTGCCGATGCCCGTCATCGCGGCGATCGACGGCTACGCGCTCGGCGGTGGAGCCGAGCTCGCCTACGCGGCAGACATCCGCATCGGGACGCCGACGCTCGCGATCGGCAACCCGGAGACCGGGCTGGGCATCCTCGCAGCGGCCGGCGCGAGCTGGCGTCTCAAGGAGATCGTCGGCGACGCCAGGGCGATCGAGCTGCTGCTCACGGGTCGCACGGTGAAGGCAGAGGAGGCGCTGCGCATCGGGCTGGTCTCGGCGATCCACGAGACGACGGACCTGCTGCCGACCGCCCACGCCATCGTCGACCGCATCGCCCGCAACGACCCCACAGCGACCATCGCGACCAAGCGGGTGTTCCGGGCACCCCGCGACCACCACCCCGCCGCCGATCTGGAAGCCCAGGCCGAGCTCTTCGAGAGCCCGGAGAAGTTCCGACGGATGACCGACTTCCTCGAACGGAGAGACCGATGACCGAGAGCACGTTCATCGCGCCCGAACAGGTGGGGGTGCTCGGCGGCGGACGTATGGGCGCGGGCATCGCGCACGCCTTCCTGCTCGCCGGCTCCCGGGTCGGCATCGTCGAACGCGACGCCGACGCGGCGGAGGCGGCCACGGCACGCGTGCTCGAGTCCATCGACGCCTCGGTCGCACGCGGCACGGCCCTCGACTCCCCCGAGGCCTATCGGGCGCGCCTGACCACGGGCACGGATGCCGCCCTGTTCGCGCAGTGCACGCTCGTCGTCGAAGCCGTTCCGGAGGACCTCGCCCTCAAGGTCGACGCGCTCCGTCGGGTCGAGGCGCAGATCGCACCGGACGCCGCCATCGCCTCGAACACCTCGTCCATCTCGATCGATGAGCTGGCCGCGGTGCTCGATCGCCCCTCGCGGCTGCTGGGCATGCACTTCTTCAATCCGGTGCCCGCCTCCACCCTCGTCGAGATCGTCCATGGTGCGAGCACCGCTCCTGCGCTCGTCGATGCCGCCCGCGGCTGGGTGGCCGCCATCGGCAAGACACCGATCGTCGTGGCCGATGCTCCCGGATTCGCGTCGTCCCGCCTCGGCGTCGCGATCGGGCTCGAGGCGATCCGCATGCTGGAGGAAGGTGTGGCCTCCGCCGAGGACATCGACGCCGCGATGACGCTCGGATACAAGCACCCCGTCGGTCCGCTGCGGCTCACCGACATCGTGGGCCTCGACGTGCGCCTGGGCATCGCCGAGTACCTCTCCGCACAGCTGGGTGAGCGCTTCGAACCTCCGGCCCTACTGCGACGCCTGGTCGCCGAAGGCCACCTCGGCCGCAAGAGCGGACGCGGCTTCTACGAATGGGACGCCTCAGGAAGGGAACAGAAATGATCGAGATCCTCCCCAGCTACGTCGAGGGAGCGTGGTGGACGCCGTCGTCCGACGCCGAGGCCACGGATGTCCGTGACGCCTCAACGGGAGAGGTCGTCGCCCGCGTCTCGACCGACGGGCTCGATCTGGGGCCCGTGCTCGACCACGCCCGCACCGTGGGACAGGCGTCGCTGGGAGAGCTCACATTCCATCAGCGCGCCGTGGTGCTCAAGCAGCTCGCCCTCGCCCTCACCGAGCGCAAGGCCGAGCTGTACGAGCTGTCCAGCCGCACCGGTGCCACAGCGCAGGACTCCTGGGTCGACATCGACGGCGGGATCGGCGTGCTGTTCGCGTACTCCAGCAAGGGCCGGCGCGAGCTGCCCAACGCGAAAGTGTACGTCGACGGGGGTGTCGAGAACCTCTCCAAGGACGGCTCGTTCCTCGGCCGCCACATCTACACGCGACTCCGCGGCGTCGCCGTGCAGATCAACGCCTTCAACTTCCCGGTCTGGGGGTCTCTCGAGAAGTTCGCACCCGCGTTCCTCGCCGGCGTCCCCACCGTCGTGAAGCCGGCCACCCCCACCGGATACCTCGCCGAGGCCATGGTGCGCGTGATGGTGGAATCGGGGCTCCTCCCCGACGGGTCGCTGCAGCTGGTCTCCGGCAGCGTGCCGGGTCTCTTCGACGAACTGCGGCTGGGCGATCTGGTCGCCTTCACCGGCTCCGCGTCGACCGCCGAGAGCCTGCGTGCCCACGATGCCGTGCAGACGGGAGGGGTGCGCTTCACGAGCGAGACCGACTCGATCAACGCGTCGGTCCTCGGAACGGATGCCGTCTCGGGCACGCCGGAGTTCGATGCGTACGTCAAGCAGCTGGTCGCCGAGATGACCACGAAGGCCGGGCAGAAGTGCACCGCGATCCGCCGGGCGATCGTGCCGGCGGAAGCTGTCGACGACGTGATCGCCGCGGTCCGCGAGCGGCTGTCGTCGCGCGTGATCCTCGGCGACCCGCGCGCCGAAGGGGTGACCATGGGCCCGCTCGCCTCCACCGCGCAGCGTGAGGAGGTGCTGCGTCAGGTCGACCGCCTGCAGGCCGGCGGCGGCGAGCTGGTGATCGGCACGACCGAAGCGCCGATCGTCCGCCATGCCGACGGCACCGAAGGAGCAGCCCCCGACGGCGCCTTCGTGGCGCCGATGCTGCTGCGCTTCCCCGATCCCACGAGCCCCGCCGTGAACGAGATCGAGGCGTTCGGACCGGTGTCGAGCATCGTCGGCTATCGCACCCTCGACGAGGCGAGCAGCCTCGTGGCTCGCGGCGGCGGCTCGCTCGTGACGAGCGTGGCGACGCACGACCCGGAGGTGGCCGTCGCCCTCGCCACCGGCATGGCCGCCTACAACGGGCGCGTCCTCTTCCTCGACCGGGACGACGCCCGCACCTCGACGGGGCACGGCTCTCCACTCCCGAACCTCGTGCACGGTGGCCCGGGCCGCGCGGGCGGAGGTGAGGAGCTCGGCGGCATCCGGGCGGTGCTGCACCACATGCAGCGCACCGCGGTGCAGGGTTCCCCGGAGATGATGACCGCCCTCACGGGAGTCTGGCACCAGGGCGCGAGCTCGCGCCCGTACGAGCGGGGCGACGGCGTGCACCCGTTCCGAAAGTCGCTGGCCGAACTGCACGTCGGCGATCAGGTGGCCAGCGGCTCGCGCACGGTGACCCTCGACGACATCGAGACGTTCGCGGCGTTCACCGGCGACACGTTCTACGCGCACATGGACGAGGACGCTGCCTCCGCGAACCCGTTCTTCCCCGGACGCGTGGCGCACGGATACCTGCTGGTGTCGTGGGCTGCGGGACTGTTCGTCGACCCGGCTCCCGGCCCCGTGCTGGCGAACTCCGGGCTGGAGAATCTGCGATTCGTCACGCCCGTCTCCCCCGGCGACGACATCAGGGTCGAGCTGACCGCGAAGCAGATCACCCCAAGGGAGACCGACGAGTACGGGGAGGTGCGGTGGGATGCGGTGCTGAAGAACCAGCACGATGACATCGTGGCCACGTACGACGTGCTCACCCTGGTGGCGAAGGAGCGGGCGGCGGCGTGACGCTGAGCGCGGGAGCCCCGGTCAGTCGACCGCGGCTCCCGCGCCATCGTCCGTGCGCAAGCCGTCCAGGGCGATGGCCACCACGTCGTCTGCGAGACGGTCGGCGCCCTCGCGCCCGCCGGGCCGATACCACTCGACGATCGAGTTGATCATCCCGAACACCAGACGCGCCACCACACTCGCGTCGATGTCGGCCCGCAGCTCCCCCTCGCGCTGCGCCTCAGACACGAGAGCGGTGATCCGACGGTCGAACGCCCGGCGACGGATGAGAGCCCTGCGCTCCACCTCGGTGTTGCCCCGCACCCGCAGCAGCAGCGTCACGGTCGGCAGCTGCTCCACGAGCACCCGGACGGCGCCGCGCAGCACCTGCTCGAGCCGGTCGACCGCGCTCGATGCCCCCTGAGCGGCAGCCGAGTCGGGAATCGGGCCGTCCACCACGGCTTCCAAGCCGCTCAGCGCCGCGTCCAGAGCGAGGTCGAGGATCTCGTCCTTCGAGCCGAAGTGATGGTAGATCGCCGACTTCGACAGACCGAGGCGCTCGGCGAGCGTCCCGATCGACGTGGCGTCGTACCCGTACTCATTGAACGCGGCGACGGCGACGGCGAGGATCCCCTGCTGGTCGTACCCCGGTCGGCCTCGTCGCGTGCTCTGCATCTCGGACATCACCCCACAGTCTCGCACTCGAAGCGGCGGGCGGGCGGGAGCACCGACCGCGAGGCGGGCGCGACGGCTCTCCGTGTCAATCCCCGCATCGCCCGCATCAGCGCAGGTCGTACACCCGCTTGTACTTCCCCTCGCTCCGGGGCAGCGCTCCCGGCTCCTCGAGTTGGACGGCCACCGTCGATCCGACGAAGATCTTGATCCGCTGCGCCAGCACCTCCGCGGCGCTGCGGCAGGTCTCGACGGACAGGTCGGGGTGCCGCTCGATGCGGACCTTCAGCGTGTCCATGCGCCCCGCCTTCGACAGCTCGAGGATGAAGTGCGGGGTCAGCTGCTCGATCCCCAGCACCAGCTCCTCGATCTGCGTGGGGAACAGGTTCACGCCCCGCAGGATGATCATGTCGTCGTTGCGGCCGGTGATCTTCTCCATCCGCCGCATCCCGGGCCGGGCCGTCCCCGGAAGCAGGCGGGTGAGGTCGCGGGTGCGATAGCGGATGACCGGGAACGCCTCCTTGGTCAGAGAGGTGAACACGAGTTCCCCGAGTTCGCCGTCCGGCAGCACGGCGCCGCTCTCTCCGTCGATGATCTCCGGCAGGAAGTGGTCCTCCCACACATGCGGACCATCCTTGGTCTCGAGACACTCGTTGCCCACACCGGGCCCCATCACCTCGCTGAGACCGTAGATGTCGAGCGCGTCGATGCCGAGGCGCTGCTCGAGCTCGTGACGCATCTCGTTCGACCAGGGCTCCGCTCCCAGAACCGCGACCTTCAACGAGGTGGAGCGCGGGTCGACTCCCTGCGCGGCCATCGCATCGGCGATCGTCAGCAGATAGCTGGGCGTGCACAGGATCGCGTCGGGCTCGAAGTCGAGTATCAGCTGCACCTGGCGTGCGGTCTGGCCGCCGGACATCGGGATGACCGTCGCGCCGAGCGCTTCGATGCCCGCGTGTGCGCCGAGCCCGCCGGTGAAGAGTCCGTAGCCGTAGGCATTATGCACCTTCATGCCGGGGCGGATGCCGCTGGCTCGCAGCGAACGCGCGACCAGCGCGCCCCACCGCTGGAGATCGCCTCTGGTGTAGCCGACGACCGTCGGGCGGCCGGTGGTGCCGCTGGAGGCGTGGATGCGGGCGACGTCGGACATCGGCACAGCGAACATCCCGAACGGATAGGTCTCGCGCAGATCCGCCTTGGTCGTGAAGGGAAGCAGCCGCACGTCGTCGAGCGTGCGGATGTCGTCCGGGTGCACGCCGGCCTCGTCGAACTTGCGCGTGTAGAGAGGCACGTTCGCGTAGGCGTGGCGCACGGTCTGCTGGAGTCGACCGAGCTGGAGCGCGGCGATCTCGTCGCGCGTCATCCGCTCTTCCGCGTCGAGCTCGGCGGATGCGGGCGGGTGGACGTGGGAGGGTGTTGCGGTCGTCATCGACACGAGGTTCTCCGGAGCATTCAGAAGGTCTGGCTGGTGATGCGGGAGCGCCCGCGGAACTCGGCGACGGGGTGGCCCCGTTCGTCGACCACGGTCACGTCGTAGATGCCGGAGCGTCCGCTGAGCGACCGTCGGACGGCGGTGGCGGTGAGGGTCTGTCCCGATACGGTCGGCTTCAGGAAGGAGATGTCCGCACCGGCGGCCACGGTGACCCTGTCGTCTTCGTTGCACGCGATCGCGAAGGCGGTGTCCGCCAGGGCGAAGACGAAGCCGCCGTGGGTGATGTGGAAGCCGTTGGTCATGTCGTCCCGCACGCGCATCGAGACGACCGCGTGGCCGGGGTCATCGCGTTCGACCACGAGGCCCAGCGAAGCCGAGGCGCGGTCGCGCTCCATCATCGCGCGGTTCGGGCGCACGTCGTCCGTCGTCTGCGCCGTCGCTTCCGTCATCGTCGACCTCCTCGTCGAGCGGGTTCGGGCGCTGCACCTGCGGTACCCGATCCGCTCATACTAACCGACCGATCGTTCAGTTAGTCAAGCAGGTCAGCCTCGTCTGCTCCGGGATCCCGGCCTGTGGACGAACCCCTCAGCTGAAATCGGGAAGCCGGCGCAGTGTCGCATCCTCCGTCAGGATGCCGGTGATCACGGCACTCGGGTCGCCGGCGTCGCGATCGACGCGGAACCGGATCGCCGCCCCCTCGCGCGTCGTCCACTGATAGAAGTACTCGCCGGAGGAGACGATGCGGATCGCCGTGCCCCCGGGGAACGCATCCTCGGCCTCGCCGACGGTGTCCCCGATCCGCACCTCGCCTGCCGTCGGCAACGCGGCAGGATCCTCCTGGGGCTCGTTCCCGACGTTCGCGGAACCGATGGATGCGGCATCGACGACGGAGTCGCCCGCGTCGGTCCACAACAGCACAGAGGCCGAACCGTCCGGACTGACGATCCGCGTCTGCCCTCCGTCCCACTCCGGCCTGATCACCGTCGCTCCCGGGACGGCCGCGATGGCCTCGTCGAGGTCGGAGCCGAGGACGATCGGCCCGATCCCGGTAGCGCTCACCTGCCAGCTGCTCCACGCCGCAGCAGGGTCGACAGCAGGCGGCGTCGCTGCGGGCGCCGGCGGGTTCGCGGTCAACTCCTCGATCAGCTGCGACCGAGCGTCGGACGCCTGGTCGCTCAGGAACGCGGCGGCCCGCTCAGCGTCGAAGGCGGCGTCGCCGGTGAACGGCTGCCAGAAGTTCACGAGGACGTTGCCGACCGACGCGTACCCCTGGTAGAGCCGGTGTCCGCCGCCGAGTCCGTCGTCGAGCACCAACGCTCCGGTGACGGCGCGGATCCCATCCCCGGAGTCGAGCGTGGTCGAGTCGAACGTCGACGCGCCGCTGCCGTAGGTGAAGTCCGCACACTGCTTCGCCACCTCGACGTACCGGTCCATCAGCCCCTGCGCCGTCGCCTCGTCCGCGAACTGGAGCACATGCATCCAGCCGTCCCGCCCATCGGGGAGGGAGCTGGTCCACGTGACCGAACGCGCGCCGATCGACGCCTGGGAAGGCTCGTAGAGGAAGAGGTTGCAGATCGCCGGCGAGAGCTCGGGGCCGCCTCCGTCGGAGATCTGGATCAGCGACGGTGACGGCGACCCCACGTCGCCGACGTCGGGGAGGAGACCGGCGATCTCGTCGGCGCTCGGCAGGAACCAGTCGAGCTGGTCTCCGACGAACACCGTCGGACCGTCGTACGGCGCCGGAGCAGGGCTCTCGGTTGCCGGAGTCGGCTTCGGTGTGGCTTGCGGTGCGGGCACGCACCCCGACAGGGCGATGATCGCCCCCGCCGTGAGCATTCCCAGGACAGTTCGTGACGACCACCGTGTGGACATGGACCCTCCGATTGCTCGCGACGCCACGATCGACGCCCCCTCGCTGATGAGCCTAGGGCCGGATCCATCGCCCTCACGCTTCTGGACCATGTCGATATCAGAATGGAACGAAACGCATGCCGAGGTGCGCATACGACGTGGCAGGACCGTCTCGTTCACCCCTCGACGAGAGTCGAGGAGACGGCTGCGCGCGCGGCATCCGCAGAGCTCGCACCGACTGCTGCCTCCGCGGCTCGTCGGCAGTCATCGCCGGACAACTCCTGCAGGCGCGCGGCCACGCGACCGAGCGATCGCGGCGCCATGGACAGCGACGTCACCCCGAGGCCGATCAGGACCGGAGCGAGCGCGGGGTCGCCGCCTGCTTCGCCGCAGACGCCCACCGACTTTCCGGCAGCCCGACCTGCGGCACCGACGGCGGCGATGAGTCGCAGCACTGCGGGCTGCCACGGATCGTTGAGGTCGCCCAGATCGCTGAGCAGCCGATCCGCCGCCATCGTGTACTGGGCGAGGTCGTTGGTGCCGAGGCTCACGAAGTCGACGACCTCGAACAGCTCCGCGGCGAGCAGTGCGGCGGACGGGGTCTCGATCATGATGCCGACCCTGTCGAGCCCCGCGGACCGACAGCGTTCGGCGAAGTCCCTGGCCTCGTCGACCGTCGCGACCATCGGAGCCATCACCTCGACCTCCGCCGCTTCCGCCGCGGCCGCTCGTGCGAGGGCGACCAGCTGATCATCGAGCAGCTGCGGGCGGCGTCGGGCGATCCGCAGCCCGCGTACGCCGAGCGCGGGGTTGTCCTCGCTGTCGGAGTTGGCGAAGGGAAGGGGCTTGTCGCTCCCCGCGTCGAGGGTGCGCACGACGACCTTGCGCCCAGGGAAGGCGGACAGCACGCCGCGATAGGCGGTCACCTGTTCGTCGATGCTCGGCGCCTCGGCGCGGTCGAGGAAGCAGAACTCCGTGCGGAAGAGTCCAACGCCCTCCGCATGCGCCGCGGCCGCCACCGTCGCGTCCGCCGCTCCTCCGACGTTGGCGAGCAGCGGTACGCGCTGCCCGTCGGAGAGCGCTCCGACGCCGTCGAAGTCGACAGCGGTCGCCGAGGCGCGCGCTTCGGCGACGCGGGATTCCGCCGGGGCGACCTCCACCGTGCCGCGGTCGCCGTCCACGAGGACCATCGTCCCCACCGGGATCGCCCGGGCGTGGACGACACCGACGACAGCCGGCAGCCCCAGGGAGCGCGCGATGATCGCCGTGTGCGAGGTCGGTCCGCCCTGAACCGTGACGAGGGCGACGCATCGGCCCCCGGCGAGCAGAGCGGTGTCAGCGGGAGCGAGGTCGGCGGCCACCAGCACGAAGGGATCGTCGCGCTCGGGGACACCCGGCATGTCGACTTCGAGGATCTCGGCGATGATCCGGTCGCGTACATCGCGGATGTCGGCGATGCGCTCGGCCATCCGACCCCCCAGCGCGGCGAGGGCCTTCTCGTGGACGACGGCGGTCTCCCAGACCGCACGGGCGGCGGTGCGCCCCTTGGAGAGGACCAGAGCCGTCGCCTCGGACACCAGCTCGGGGTCGGAGGCCAGCAGGCGCGAGGCATCGAGGATGGCCTTGGTCTCTCCCGTCGCCTGCGCCGTGCGTGAGCGGAGCTGATCGGCGACCGCGACGGCGGCCCACTCGATCGCTGACACCTCGGAATCGCGGTCGGCGGGGGGCACCAGCACGTCCGGATCGGGTTCGGGAAGCGGCGGTGCGAGATGCACGACGGGGGCGGCGGCCCGGCCGGAGCTCACCCCGCGCCCGCGGAGCACGGCGCCCGGCGCGACGGTTCGCGTCGGCTCCTCCTGCTCACGCGAGTTCGGTTCATCCGCGCGCGTCGGCAGACCGGGTGCGGGTGCGATCGCGGTCGAAGTCGCGTCGCCATCGGGTCCGGTCTCCTCGGTCCCCTCCCCGAAGCCGTCATCGAACAGAGCGACCAGGCGATCCAGCGCCTCCTCTCCCGCATCGCCCCGTGCGGTCAGCTCGATCTCGTCCCCCTGCCGCGCACCGAGCACGAGCAGCCGCGTCAGGCTCGCCGCCGACGCGTCGGGGCCGTCGGGAAGCCGGCGCACGCGCACATCCGCGCCGGACGACGCCTTCGCGATCAGTGCCGCGGGGCGCGCATGGATCCCCTGCGGGTTGCGGACCCGCACTCGTCGCACCTGCGCGTCATCGTCCTTCGGAGCATCGGAGGTCTCCGCCTCGTGCGCCTCCTCGACACCGAGGGCGCCGGTCTTCGCCGTCAGGGCCGTCGAGGCCTCAGCCGCCACGGTGTCGAGCGATCCGCCCGCCGCAGCGGACACGACAGCGGCGAGAAGCCCCTCCACGAAGGGTGCGGGAGCGAGCCGGACGGGCACGTCGCTCGAACGCAGCTCCACCGCGAGTTCCGCGCTGAGCACGGCTGAGCCCAGATCCATGAGCACGAGGACGCCGTCGCACTCCGTGGCGAGCTCATCGATGGCGGCGGACACCGCGACAGCGTCCGTACCGAGGATCGGTACGCCCTCGGCGTCGACTCCGGCGCCGGCGGCGACCCGCACCCGCACCTCGCCGTCGTGGACCATCTGCAGGGCGAGCTCCAGCGCCGCCTCCCCGAGCCGTGCACTGTGGGAGACGGCGACGATGCCGATCATCTGGCGCTGTCCTCGATCGTCTCGGCGAGCGTCTCGAAGAGGATCGCCGTCGAGGCCGCTCCGGGGTCGAGGTGTCCGCCGCTGCGCTCGCCCAGGTAGCTCGCCCTGCCCTTCCGGGCGACGAGAGGGAGGGTGGCGTCCCGACCTGTCGCCGCGGCATCCGCAGCGGCTCTGGCGGCGTCGGAGACGGAGGTGCCCGCGGCGAGCGCGGCATCCATCGCGTCGACCGCCGGCGCCATCGCGTCGAACATCGTCTTGTCCCCCGCCTCGGCCTTGCCGCGCGCGACGATACCGTCGAGTCCTGCCCGCAGTGCGGCCGCGAGAGCGTCGCCGTCGAGATCGGACACGGCACCCGCGGCCATGCCCATGCGGAGGAAGAACGTGCCGTACAGAGGCCCGCTGGCACCGCCGACCGAGCTCACCAGCGTCATGCCGACCGTCTTCAGGAGCTCGTCCACCGTTGCCGGCGCGCCCGCGGACAGCTTCTCGCCGACAGCGCCCATGCCCCGAGCCATGTTGGCCCCGTGATCGGCGTCGCCGATGGCCGAGTCGAGTTCGGTGAGCCAGTCGCGCTTCTCCGTCACGGCGGCGCCGAAGCGTGCGATCCAGTCGGCGAGGAGCGTGGTGTCGACCGCGGCCATCAGACGCCCCATCGCAGACCGGGGGTGTTCACCGGGGCATCCCACAGCCGCAGCAGCTCATCGTCGGCTTTGAGCAGGGTCACCGAGCACCCGGCCATGTCGAGCGAGGTGATGTAGTTGCCGACGAGGTTCCTGGCGACCTGCACTCCGGCCTTCTCCAGCAGCGCGGCGACCTCGCCGTACATGAGGTACAGCTCGATCAGCGGGGTCGCACCCATGCCGTTGAGCATCACGATCGCAGGACCGGTGCCGTCGATGTCGGCCAGGATCGGCTCGACGAGCTGCCGGGCGATCTCGGAGGCCGGGGCGAGGGGTTCGCGATGCCGGCCCGGCTCCCCGTGGATCCCTATGCCGATCTCCATCTGATCGTCCGGAAGGTCGAAGGTGGGCTTGCCCGCTGCGGGCACCGTGCAGCTGGTGAGGGCCATTCCCATCGAGCGGCCCTGTCCGTTCACCTTCTTCGCCAGCTCGACCACGGCCGGGAGGTCGCGCCCCTCCTCCGCTGCCGCACCGAGGATCTTCTCGAGCAGCACGGTGAGGCCCACCCCGCGGCGTCCTGCGGTATACAGGGAGTCCTGCACCGCGACGTCGTCGTCCACCGTGATGCTGCCCACCTCGATGCCGTCCATGGCGGCGAGCTCGGCGGCCATCTCGAAGTTCAGCACGTCACCGGTGTAGTTCTTCACGATGTGGAGCACACCCGCTCCGCGATCGACGGCCTTGGTCGCGACCTGCACGCGGTCGGGGGTGGGTGAGGTGAAGATCTCTCCGGCGACAGCGGCGTCCAGCATCCCGGTGCCGACGAAACCGCCGTGCAACGGCTCATGGCCGGAGCCTCCGCCGGAGACGATCGCGACCTTGCCCTGCGCCTTGGGCGTGGCGCGCGTGATGACATGGTTCTCCAGGTCGACGGAGAGCTCGGGGTGAGCGAGCGCGACGCCTCTCAGCGACTCGACGAGAACGTCTTCCGGGGCGTTGATGAGCTTCTTCATCGTTCGATCTCCTTTGATCTTTCGCGGACTCTTTCGCAGAAATCCGAAAGCAATTCGTTAATGTCGAATATGCTCGGAGCCTGCCGGGTTGTCAAGATCAATCGTGAAGCCCGGCTCCATCGACACCGGCTCGACGACGCACCGGAAGGAGGCCCTCCCCGTGATCCAGGCGATCGACCGCGCGGCGAAGATCCTCGAACTGCTCCAGGGAGCACGCCACCTCGGCATCACCGACCTCTCTGCAGCCCTCGGCCTGCCGCCGTCGACCGTGCACGGGATCGTGAAGTCGCTGCGCGCGCATGGGCTCGTCGCGAAAGAGCGGGGTGGCCAGCGCTACATGCTCGGCCCCACCCTGCTGCGCCTGAGCAACGTCTACCTCGACACCCTCGACGTGCGCGCCAGAGCCATGCGGTGGACGCAGGAGCTCGCACGCCGCACCGACCTGTCCGTACGGCTGGGCGCTCCGCACTTCACCGATGTGCTCGTCATCCACCACAATCTGCGCCCCGATGACAGCCAGCAGATGCTCGAGACCGGTGTCGCCATCCCCGCCCACGCCTCGGCGATGGGCAAAGTGCTCCTCGCCTACGACCTCGGGTTCCAGCAGAGCGTCTTCGAACAGCCGCTGCGCAGCCTCACCGGCGACACCGTCACCGACGTGGCGCGCCTGACGCTGGAGTTGCCGTCGATCGCCGAACGCGGCATGGCCGGGGAGTTCGACGAGGCCGTCCTCGGCGAGTCCTCGATCGCCGCCCCCGTCGCTGACGCGTCGAACGACATCGTCGCCGCGGTCGCCGTCGTGTTGCCCACCTCGCAAGCGCCGGCGTCGGATGCGATCCTCAACGCACTGCGGGAGACGGCACGCAACATCTCACGCGAACTCGGCGCCACCGCCTGGCCCCCGCGCATCGCGCCCGCCGACGACTGACACCTGTCCCACGCAGCGCCACCCCGACGGTCGGCTGTCAGCCGCGCAGCGCCAGCGCGAAGGGCAGCACGCCCGTCGCCCCGGCACGACGGAGCTCACGCGCCGCGACGGTCATCGTCCACCGGCTGTCGACGAGGTCGTCGACGAGCAGCACCGGTCCGGTCGGCACATCCAGATGCCGAGCGCTGAAGCGCTCCCAGAGTCCCGCCAGGCGGAAGACGCTGTTCCCACCCGGCCCGCCGGAAGGCCCTCCTCCCACGAGTTCGAGCGCCCCGAGATACGGCAGGCGCCCGACATCGGCGAGTCCGCGCGCGAGCGAGTCGACCAGCAGCGGGTGCGAGCGCGAGGGCATCGCGACCACCGCCACGGGGCGCTCCTCCCACCCCCAACCTGCGAGCACGCGGACGCACGCCTGCAGCAGCTGCGGTGTCACCGCGGCATCGGGCGCCCCGGCCGCGAACAGCTCGCGCAGCGCCCCGCCCCAGCCCAGATCGGTGAGACGCGCGAGTGCACGCCCCTCACTCGCCTGCTCCTCTGCCGGGATGCGCCCCTTGACCGGCACGTCCAGCCGGTCCGCACCGGTCGGCCAGGCACGACGAGGCTCGATCGGCACTCCGACGCGGTCGAGCGATTCCACGGCCTGCGAGCTCGCGGAGGCACCGATCTCCCGCGGGAACCACTCCCCCGCGCAGTTGTCGCACCTCCCGCACGGAGCGGCCGTGTCGTCGTCGAGCGCGCGCTGCAGGAACTCCATGCGGCACCCATCGGTCTGCTCGTACTCGATCATGTGCTGCTGCTCGGCCACACGCTCGGCGGCGATGCGCTCATACCGCTCGGCGTCGTAGCTCCAGGGTGCACCGGTCGCGACCCACCCTCCCTGCACGCGCCGGACCGCCCCGTCGACGTCGAGCACCTTCAACAGCAACTCGAGCGGCGTGCGGCGGATGTCGACCATCGCCTCGAGCGCCGGCGTCGAGATCGGAACGTCGCCGAGGGCCCCGATCACCCGCTCGGCTCGTTCACGATCGGGCATCGAAGCTGTCGCGAAGTAGTGCCAGATGTCACGGTCCTCGACGCCGGGGAGCAGCAGCACGTCCGCGCTCTCGCTGGCACGTCCGGCACGACCCACCTGCTGGTAGTAGGCCACGGGGGAAGACGGCGCGCCCAGGTGCAGCACGAAACCCAGATCGGGCTTGTCGAACCCCATGCCCAGCGCGCTCGTGGCGACGAGAGCCTTGACCTCGTTGCGCTTGAGCATCCCCTCGGACTCGGCGCGCTCGTCGGGGTCGGTCTGCCCGGTGTAGGCACGCACGTCGTGGCCGTGCTCACGCAGCAGGCGTGCGGTGTCGACGGCGGCCGCGACCGTCAACGTGTAGATGATGCCGGAACCGGGAAGGTCGTCGAGGTGGCTCAGCAGCCAGGCGAGGCGACTCGCCGAATCGCGCAGGCGCAGCACTCCCAGTCGCAGCGACGTCCGGGCGAGCGGCCCGCGGATCGTGAGCACCGGAACCGCATCGGCGTCGGCGGCCGTCCCGTCGTCCGCTCGGAGGCTGCCGAGCTGCTCGGCCACGTCGGCCACGACACGGCTGTTGGCGGTCGCCGTGGTCGCGAGCACCGGCAGGTCAGGCGGCATCTGGGCGATCAGGTCGCGCAGGCGGCGGTAGTCGGGACGGAAGTCGTGCCCCCAGTCGCTGATGCAGTGCGCCTCATCGACCACCAGCATCCCGATGCGCCGGACGAGCGCCGGCAACTGCTGCTCACGGAAGGCGGGGTTGTTGAGCCTCTCGGGAGAGACCAGCAGCACATCGACCTCATCGCGATCGAGCTGCGCGAGCACATCCGACCACTCGTGCGCATTGGTGGAGTTGATCGCCACAGCCCGCACCCCCGCACGTTCGGCGGCGGCGATCTGGTCGCGCATGAGGGCGAGCAGCGGAGACACCAGCACGGTCGGGCCCGCCCCCTGCCGACGCAGCAGGAGCGTGGCGACGAAGTAGACAGCGGACTTGCCCCACCCGGTGCGCTGCACCACGAGCGCGCGGCGGCGTCCTTCGACGAGCGCCTCGATCGCGTCGTACTGTCCGTCGTGGAAATCGGCATCCGGGCGTCCGACGAGTTCGCGCAGCGCGACACGGGCGGACTCGCGGAGGTCGGCGGCCTCGGGGGATGCTGCAGCGGCGTCGGCGGTCATCCCCCCACTCTGCCCCACACCTCCGACACCTCCGACACCTCCCACACCTCCGACACCCGTGGTCGCGTTCCACAGGTTCGCCGGGCCCCGGGCGAGTGCCGTCGTCTAGCGTGAGGGGATGATCACACGCGAGCTCGCCGTCGCCCTGCGGGACACCGGACTGATCTGGCATCCGGCCGATGGCGACCGCTTCCAGCTCGATCTCCCCGACGACGTGGAACTCGAAGCGGAGGCCGACGTTTTCACCGTGAGTGAGATGACGATCGAGGCCCGTCAGACGCCGAGCGGCACCGATCTGGCGTTCAACGGCACGACGGAGTGGGCGCTCGACGCGGTGACGCTCGCGGACGCCGTATGGCTGCCGCGGGAGGACCAGCTTCGCGATCTGCTCCGCGGCACGTTCCGTTCGCTGGCGCGCCTCGAGGACTCCTTCCGCGTCGAGATCGAGGTCGGGGGCGAGCTGCTCGCTTTCGAGCACCCCGACCCCTCGGAGGCGTACGGCCGCGCCCTCCTCGATCTGATCTCCCGTTCGCGCTGACCCCGCCGTCTTGAATCCGGCAGTCCACTGTGTCAGAATTACCAAACGATCGGTCAGTAAAGATGGCCCGATGCCGAGGAGTCGATGATGACCAGTCCTGCAGACCTGTCCCTGGTGGGCGAGATCTCCGATGAGGAGCGCCTGTTCGACGAGCTCATCGCCAACGAGCAGCGCATCGAACCCCGCGACTGGATGCCCGACGCCTATCGCAAGACACTGGTGCGGCAGATCTCGCAGCACGCGCACTCCGAGATCATCGGCATGCAGCCGGAGGGCAACTGGATCACGCGCGCGCCGAGCCTCAAGCGCAAGGCGATCCTGATGGCCAAGGTGCAGGACGAGGCCGGTCACGGCCTCTACCTGTACTCCGCCGCCCAGACCCTCGGCACCACGCGCGACGAGATGATGGACCAGCTCATCAGCGGCAAGGCCAAGTACTCGTCGATCTTCAACTACCCCACCCCGACCTGGGCGGACATGGGCGCGATCGGCTGGCTCGTCGACGGCGCCGCGATCTGCAACCAGGTGCCGCTGTGCCGGGCGTCCTACGGCCCCTACGGCCGCGCCATGGTGCGCGTCTGCAAGGAGGAGTCGTTCCACCAGCGTCAGGGCTTCGAGATCCTGCTCACCCTGATGCAGGGCACCGAGGAGCAGCGCGCGATGGCTCAGGATGCGGTGAACCGCTGGTACTGGCCGAGCCTCGCCATGTTCGGGCCGCCCGATGACCAGTCCCCCAACTCGGCGCAGTCGATGAAGTGGAAGATCAAACGGTTCTCCAACGATGAGCTGCGCCAGCGCTTCGTCGGCATGCTCGTGCCCCAGGCCGAGATCCTCGGCGTCACGCTGCCCGACCCCGACCTGCACTTCGACGAGGAGAGCGGGCAGTACGTGATCGGCGAGATCGACTGGGACGAGTTCTTCGAGGTGGTGCGCGGCAACGGGCCCTGCAACGCCGAACGCCTCGAACGCCGCCGGACGGCTCATGAAGAGGGCGCCTGGGTGCGCGAGGCCGCGGCCGAGTACGCGCGCAAGCAGTCGCCGAAGACGAAGGCGGTGGCGTGATGGCGACGCCCGGCGCCGACGAGCGCGAGCCCTGGCCGCTGTGGGAGGTCTTCGTCCGAGCGAACCGCGGACTGAGCCACGTGCACGTCGGCTCGCTGCACGCTCCGGACGCCGAGATGGCGATCCGCAATGCGCGCGACCTGTACACGCGTCGTGGAGAGGGCGTCTCGATCTGGGTCGCCCCCGCAGACGCGATCACCACGAGCGACCCCGACGCCAAGGGCGCCTACTTCGAGAGTCCCGCCGGCAAGAACTACCGCCACGCCGTGTACTACACCGCCTCAGAGGGAGTGCCGCACCTGTGAGCACGGCACACGAGGAGACGGCACACGAGGAGACGGTGCACGAGGACATCGACGTGCACGGGAACGTCTCGGTCGACGAACTCGACCTGGCGCAGGAGCTGTCCGGCACCGGCGCGGTCGCCGCATCGGCCGACGTGGCGGAGTACGCACTTCGTCTCGGCGACGACGCGCTGATCCTCTCGCAGCAGCTGGGCGCGTGGATATCCCGCGCTCCCGAGCTCGAGGAAGACGTGGCCCTGGGCAACATCGCCCTCGACCTGCTCGGTCATGCGCGCTCGTTCCTCCACTACGCCGGGTCCTTCGACGGGCGCAGCGAAGATGATCTGGCCTTCTTCCGCGACGAACCCGATTTCCGCTGTGCATGGATCGTGCAGCAGCCCAACGGCGACTTCGCCCAGACCATCGCTCGCCAGTTCGTGGTGGCCACGTACATGTTCGAGCTGTACTCGGCCCTGCGCGGCAGCAGCGACGAGACGTTCGCCGCGATCGCGGAGAAGTCGCTCAAGGAGGTCGACTACCACCGCGACCACGCCGTGCAGTGGATCCTGCGTCTCGCCGGAGGCACGGAGGAGTCGCGCGCCAGGATCATCCGCGCACTCGGCGACGTGTGGCCGTACGTCGATGAGCTGTTCCGCGACGACGATCTGATCGCGCGGCTCGGCGACGCGGCCGTGGTGCCGTCGACGCTGCGGCCTGCTTTCGACGGCGTGGTCGAGACGGTGTTCGCGGAAGCGGAGCTCTCGGTGCCCGCCGTGATGTCGTCGTCAGCCGGCGGGCGCACCGGTGCGCACGCGACCCCGCTCGGCCACATCCTCGCCGAGATGCAGGTGCTCGCCCGCAGACATCCGGGGGCGACATGGTGACTCTCACGCCGACGCAGGCCGCGTGGCGGATCGCTGCCTCCGTGCCCGACCCCGAGGTTCCTGTGCTCACGATCGAGGACCTCGGTGTGCTCCGCGCGGTGGAGGTCGACGGCACCGCGGTGCATGTCGACATCACCCCGACCTACAGCGGCTGCCCCGCGATGGACACGATCCGCGACGATGTGGTCCTGGCTCTCACCGCCGCCGGCTTCGACGAGGTGTTCGTGCGCCTGGTCCTCTCCCCCGCCTGGACGACCGACTGGATGACACAGGCGGGCAAGAGCAAGCTCGCCGAGTACGGCATCGCACCGCCCTCGGGCCGCGCCGCCGTGTCGACCGGCCCCATCCGCCTGGCGTTGAGCGTGCGCTGCCCCCGCTGCGGGTCGCTCGACACGCGCGAGGTCTCCCACTTCGGCTCCACGTCATGCAAAGCCCTGTTCGAGTGCCGCGCCTGCCTCGAACCCTTCGACCACTTCAAGGTGCACTGACATGTCGCTCTTCACCTCCGCGCCAGCGCCCATCCCGCAGGCGACGACGCCCCGCGAGACCGCACCCCGCAAGCGCGCCCGGTTCCACACCCTCACGGTCGAAGACGTGCGCCCGCTCACCGACGACGCTGTCGAGGTGACCTTCACGGTTCCCGCCGCCCTCGCCGACGAGTACGACCACCTGCCCGGTCAGTACGTCGCGCTGCGCACGACACTCGACGGCGTCGAAGTCCGGCGTTCCTACTCGCTGTGCCGCGCCCCGGAACACCGCGGCGACGGTCAGGACACGCGCTTGAGCGTCGCCGTGAAGCGGGACGAGGGAGGTCTCTTCTCCACGTGGGCGCAGACCGGTCTCCACGCCGGCTTCGAGATCGACGTGATGAGCCCGCAGGGCACCTTCACCTCCGCTCTGCCCGACCTCGACGACCGACACGTGGTGGGGATCGCGGCCGGCTCCGGCATCACGCCACTGATGGCCCTCGCGCACACTGTGCTCACCCGGTCGGACACGTCGCGATTCACCCTGCTGTACACGAACCGCGCCACGCTCGACGTGATGTTCCTGGAAGATCTCGCCGACCTCAAGGACCGCTACCCCACCCGACTCGTGCTGCACCATGTGCTGTCCCGTGAACAGCGGGCCGCTCCCGTCCTCTCCGGGCGCATCGACGAGGAGAAGCTCCGCACGATCCTGGCGACCCTCATCCCCCCGTCGACCGTCGACGAATGGTTCCTGTGCGGCCCTCTCGCTCTCGTCGACCTGTGTCGCGAGGTGCTGGCCGACCACGGTGTCGACCGCTCCCACATCCGCTTCGAGCTGTTCACGACGGGTGATGAACCCGTGCGCGCGGCACGGCCGGTGCAGGTGCGTGCCGGCGAGAAGACGGTGCGTATCGAGGTCACTCTCGACGGCGTCTCGTCGACCGTGGAGAGCCCCGTCGACGCCAGGGAGTCGGTGCTCAATGCGGCACTGCGCGTACGGCCCGACGCTCCGTTCGCCTGTGCCGGCGGAGTCTGCGGCACCTGCCGCGCACGCGTGATCGAGGGCAGCGTGACGATGACCGAGAACTACGCCCTGGAGCCCGACGAGCTCGAGCGCGGCTTCGTACTCACCTGCCAGTCCCACCCCACCAGCGACCGCGTGGTCGTCGACTACGACGTCTGACCGAGGAGCGCCCATGCTCGACCTCACCATCGCCGACGACGTGGCCACGATCGTGCTGGACGCGCCATCGAAGCTGAACGCTCTCGACGAGAGGGCACTCGCCGAACTGGATGCCGCCTATGTCGAGGCCGAGGCTGCGGGAGTGAGAGCACTCGTGCTCCGTGGCGAGGGGCGCGCGTTCTGCGCGGGGCGTGACATCTCCGGCGTCAACCCACGGGACGACGATGTGCTCGGCTATCTCGGCGGTCTGGTGACCCCTCTGCTGCAGCGCATGTCGCGGTTCCCCGCGCCGACGTTCGCTGTCGCCCACGGCGCCTGCCTCGGCGTGGGCCTCGGCCTGCTGATCGCGACCGACGTGGTCTACGTGGCGGAATCGGCGAAGATCGGCTCCCCGTTCGCCTCCCTCGGTGCGACGCTGGACTCCGGCGGACACGCGCTCTTCCTCGATCGGCTCGGCGCGCACAAGACGCTGGACCTCATCTACACGGGACGCCTGATGAGCGGTACAGAGGCCGTGGCGTCCGGTCTGTTCTCCCGCGTGTTCCCCGATGATGAGGTGGTGCAGGCCACGACCGATGCGGCCGCCGCCGCCGCTCGCGGTGCGACGGCGGCGTTCCTCGCGAGCAAGGAGCTCATCGCCCGCATCCGCGACGAGCGACTCGCCCTGTGGGATGCGGTCGGGATCGAGAACGCCGCACAGGCCGCGCTCTGCGACACCGACGACTATCGCGAGGGCTTCGCGGCGTTCCAGGAGAAGCGCAGGCCCGAGTTCCGCGGGCGCTGACGCCCGGGTTCCCGCTTCTCGGCAGCGTCGTCTCCAGCGTCGGAGGCCGATGCGACAATACGGAGATGATGCTCTCCGAGGTCGTCTCCACGGCAGAAGAGGTCTCCGCCACGGCGTCCCGCCTCACGAAGATCGATGCCCTCGCACGGCTGCTGGCGCGTTCCGCAGCGGACGAGCTCCCAGCCGTCATGGGGCTCCTGCTGGCCGCTCCGCGCCAGGGACGGCTCGGCGTCGGTTGGCGGGGACTCGCCGCCATCGAGATCACGCATGCGGAAGATCCCACCCTCACGGTGAGCGACGTCGATGCCTCACTCACCGCCCTCGCCGCCGCCTCCGGATCAGGCTCCGCGGCAGCCCGCACCGGGATCCTCGGCGAGCTCGGCTCGCGAGCGACGGCCGCCGAATGGGACTTCCTCGTCCGCGCCATGCTCGGCGAGCTTCGCACCGGGGCATTGTCCGGCGTCCTTCTCGACGCGGTCGCGAAAGCGTCCGACCGGCCGCTCTCCCTCGTCCGCCGCGCCGCCATGCTCTCCGGCGATCTCGGCGAGACCGCTCGTGTCGCCCTCACCGAAGACGCAGACGCGCTGGACGCGGTCGGCCTCGAAGTCGGTCGCCCTGTCCTTCCCATGCTCGCCTCCACCGCGGCGACGCCATCGGCTGCACTCGAGATCACCGGCACGGCGTCGGTGGAGTACAAGCTCGACGGTGCTCGCATCCAGGTGCACCGTCACGGCGACGACGTCGGCGTCTACACGCGGAGCCTGGCCGACATCACCCACCGCGTACCGGAACTCGTCGAGATCGTGCGCGCTCTCCCCGTGGACGATGTGATCCTCGACGGCGAGACGCTGTCGCTCGATGAAGACGGTGGGCCCAGGCCCTTCCAGGAGACGATGTCGAGGTTCGGTGCCGATGCCTCCCGCGAACTGGTGCTGCGGCCATGGTTCTTCGACGTGCTGCACGTGGACGGACGCGACCTGATCGACGAGCCGCTCTCGATCCGCCTCGCCGAGCTCGAGCGCGTGGCCGGCGAGTGGCGGATGCCCGGCATCGTGACCGACGACCCGGATGCCGCGGAGCAGCTGTCGCACGAAGCCCTCGCCGCCGGCCATGAAGGCGTGGTGGTCAAGGGTCTCGACGCCCCCTACGCCGCCGGCCGTCGGGGCAAGTCCTGGGTCAAGGTCAAGCCCGTGCTGACCTTCGATCTCGTCGTGCTCGGCGCGGAGTGGGGTTCGGGCCGCCGCCGGGGATGGCTGTCGAACCTGCACCTGGGTGCGCGCGACCCCGACGGCGAGTTCGGCGACGCCGGGGAATTCGTCATGGTGGGCAAGACCTTCAAGGGCCTCACCGACGAGCTGCTGCGCTGGCAGACCGAGGAGTTCCCCGAGCATGAGACCCACCGCACGGCGTCGACCGTGTTCCTGCGCCCCGATGTCGTGGTCGAGATCGCCATCGACGGCGTGCAGCGCTCTCCGCGTTACCCGGGAGGTGTCGCGCTGCGTTTCGCCCGGGTGAAGGGCTACCGGCCCGACAAGTCGCCGGCCGAAGCCGACACGATCCAGACGCTGCGCTCCCTGCTGCGCGGCTGACGAACCACGCGAGTCAGGCGGACGGCGTCCAGGCCGACGGCATTCAGGCCGACGGGGCGAGTCCCAGGTCCTCTTCCCGCACGGTGCCGCGGAACGACCACGGGAAGTTGATCCAGAGGTCGGTGTCCTTCCATGCGAAGTCGGGCTGGATGATCGTGGAGGGCTTGGTGTAGATCGTGACCGACCGCACATCGGCGCCCTTGTCCTTCAGTAGCTGCACGGCCAGGGCGAGCGTGCGTCCGGAGTCGGCGACGTCGTCGACCAGCAGCACGCGGCGGCCATCGAGGTACGCCATGTCGAGCTCGGGAGGCAGCACCTCGGGCGCGTCGAGCACCGTGCCGATGCCGGTGTAGAACTCGACATTGATGGCGCCGCAGTTCTTCGCGCCCAGCCCGTAGGCGATCGCCCCTGCCGGGAGCAGGCCGCCCCGGGCGATGGCGACGACGACCTCCGGCATGAAGCCGCTGTCCAGGATGCTTCGTGCCAGATCGCGCGTCGCCTCCCCGAAGCCGTCCCAGGTGAGTGTCTCGCGCTCGATCTCCGCATCAGTCATTCCTGCATTCTCCCGCATCTCTGCGGGTTCGCTCGCCGATAGACTGAGCTGGTCCGGCCAGGCCGGTGCCTGAAAAAGAGGCACGAAGCACTTCGCGAAGACGCGGAGGCGAGACACATACGGATCCCGCAGTTCCTCCGTCCCTGTCTCGAAAGGCTTTCCCATGCCCTCCGTGTCCGCCCATGTCGCCCTCACCCTCGCCCAGCACATCGATGCCGTCTTCGGGGTGATGGGCAACGGCAACGCCTACTTCCTCGACGCGATCGAGACGCAGACGGATGCGGTGTTCACCGCCGTCCGTCACGAGCAGGGTGCTGTGGTCGCAGCCGACGCCCACTTCCGCACCTCGGGTCGCATCGCCGCAGGCACCTCGACGTACGGAGCCGGCTTCACGAACACGCTGACCGCCCTCGCCGAGGCCGTGCAGGCGCGGGTGCCTCTGGTGCTGGTCGTCGGCGATGAGCCCACGTCCGGCCCCCGCCCGTGGGACGTCGATCAGATCGCCCTCGCCTCGGCGGTCGGCGCCCGCACCTATACGGTCGGACGGGCCGATGCCGCCGCCACCACGGTCATCGCGATCGAGCACGCCCTCACGTACCGGGTGCCCGTCGTCCTCGCGATCCCCTATGACGTCGCAGCGCTCGAAGCCGGTGAGGTGCCGGATGCTCCCTCACCCCGGATCCCGGCCCCGCTCGCCCCTCGCGGCGAATTCGCCGATGCGATGCTCGACGAGATCGCCACCGCCCTGGCCGGGGCAGAGCGCCCGTTCCTGCTCGCCGGTCGCGGGGCGTGGCTGTCCGGTGCGAGCACCGCGCTGGGAGAGCTGGCCGCGGCCACCGGCGCTCTCACCGCCTCTTCCGCTTTGGGCCGCGGAGTGTTCCCCGACACCAGGTACGACCTCGGCGTGACCGGTGGCTTCGGGGCCGACGGAGCGATGGAGCTCGTGCGATCTGCAGACGTCGCCGTCGTCTTCGGAGCGGGCTTGAACCAGTTCACGATGCGTTTCGGCGACCTGTTCGCGCCGGGGACCCGGGTCTTCCAGATCGACATCGCGGCGGCGGCGACGCACGCCCACGTCGGAGGCTTCGTCCGTGCGGACGCCCGTCTCGCCGCGGAAGAGCTCGTGGCGCGGATCGGAGACGCCGGCTCGGCGCACTCCTGGCGCGAGAGCGTGGACGTGGCGGCCGCACGCACCTACGACCGCGGCGACGACCTCGCCCCCGACGGGCGTCTCGACCCGCGCTCCGCCGCTCGTCGCATCGCCGAGCTGCTGCCGGAAGACCGCGTCGTGGTGTCGGACGGCGGGCACTTCATCGGGTGGGCGAACATGTACTGGCCGGTCGCCGCCCCCGACCGCATGATGATGGTCGGCACCGCGTTCCAGTCGATCGGGCTCGGTTGGCCGAGCGTGGTCGGGGCCGCTCTCGCGCGCCGCGAGTCCACCGTGGTACTCACCTCCGGCGACGGCGGCGGGCTGATGGCCATCGCTGATCTGGAGTCGGCCGTCCGGGCGGCTGGAGGACGCGGCATGGCGGTGGTCTGGAACGACGCGGCCTACGGAGCCGAGGTCAACCTCTACGGTCTCAAGGGACTGGCGGAAGGACCGATGCGCATCCCCGAGGTCGATTTCGCCGCGTTCGGTGCGGCCGTCGGCGCAGAGGGCGTCGTGGTGCGCACGCTCTCCGATCTCGACCGTCTCGCCAACTGGGTCGAGGAGGACCCGTCCTCACGGCCCTTCCTGCTTCTCGATCTGCGCGTCTCGGGCGATGTGATCGCGCCGTACCAGCAGGAGATCATCCGCGTGAACTCCTGACGCCGCGGGACAGTCGGCAACGCGAGGGGGTCGGCACGACGCGAACGTCGTGCCGACCCCCGCGTCGCACCCGAGCGTCGTTCAGTCGATCACCCGAGACGCCGGCGCCTGCGCGCGATGCCGAGGCCCGCTCCGACTGCCAGCAGCAGCACCCCGGCGAGGAGGAACGGCGCGCTGTCGGCTCCTGTCGCGGCGAGGTCGCCGTTGCTCGTCGTGCCGTGGCCGGAACCCGCGTTCCCCGACCCGTCGGCGGGAGCACCACCCGGAGCGCCTCCGCCTGGGGTATCGCCGCCGGGAGGTGTGCCACCGGGCGCAGCCGTGACGGCGATCGCCGCCGTCGTCTCCACGCCGTCCGGGTCGATGAGCACGACGCTGTGGGTGCCGGGTTTCGTAGCGGCCGGAACGGTCACGGTCACGCGGAACCCGCCGGTCGCGTCCGTCGTCACGGCACCGAGCGGAACCGGCGTCGAACGCAGCTCGATCCGCAGCGCTGTGGCGGCGCGGAAGCCGGCGCCGGAGATCGTGATCGCATCGCCCGCGGCGACCGATGCCGAAGCGAGCGTCACGGTCGGCTGCTCGGGCTCAGGCGTCGTGCACCCGCCGCCGCAGACGGTGAAGTTCGCCAGCACCGCCTTGTGGTCGGAGGGCCAGACGGCATCCGGCGTCAGGATCTCATCGGCACTGTCGTCGACGACACGCTGATTGCGCACGATCGTCGACTGCGGTCCCACCACGCTCGCTCCGTCGATCGACAGTCGCTCGTCCGGCGTGGCGAAGACGTAATCGATGCGGTCGCGCTCATCGGCGTCGGGAGCCCAGGTCAGAGATGACGTGGGGAACAGAGGATTGTCCGACGGCCACGTGAAGCCCGGATTCGCTGCGGGATCGGGATGCACGGTGCGGAAGGCATCGACCAGTCCCCCGTCGAGCAGCGTCTGCGTCGTCTGCCAGGGAACGACGACGCCGTTGTGGTCGAACAGCTCGGCTGTCGCTGCGGTCCAGTCCTGCGACGGCGGCTCGTTGAAGTCGCCGCCCACGATGGCGATCCGTCCAGTCGTGCGCTCTGCGGCGATGTCGGCGAGCAGCTCGGCAGCGGCGGCCGGTCGGCCCGACTGCGCGTTCGCCGCCAGGATGGCCTCGACGTCGGTCACCGGGGCGTCGAGCTTGTTCCAGGTGTTCCACCCGGCCGGCCAGTCGCCGTGGATCTCCCCGCCGTAGCCGCGCGGGAGGTACGTGGTGTACCAGCGGTACTCCAGGTGGCCGCCGTACACCACGACCTCCGATCCGTTCACGTCGAGAACCGCCTTCGACCACCAGCGGCCGATCGTGTCGGTGGAGACGATCGGATAGCGCGAGACGATCCCGGTGTCGGTCGCCGTGAGGTGCTGGTAGCCGAGCAGTGCGGCGACCTGAGCGGGCGCCTGACCCACTTCGGGGAGGAACGTCACGTCGGCGTCGGTCTGCGTGATGACATCGGCGATCTGACGCGCACCGTCGGCCACCTGGGTGCCCCCGTGCCAGACGTTGAAGGTGAGCACGTTCAGGCCGCTCTTCCCCCCGACCTCGGGCTTCGGTTCGGCCGGGGCGACCGGCTGCGCCTCCTCGTCCGTGACGGTGAGATCGATCGGCCCGGCCAGCACGGTGTAGCCGTCGTCTTCGAGGAGGTAGACGTCGTACTCGCCCGCCCCCATCGTCTCCGAGTTGCGGGTCCAGCCGTCCCGACGCGAGGCGTTCCACGTGACCTGGCCGGTCTGGTCTGCGACGTATCGCCAGTCGAGGGATGCCGGACCGCCGGGCACCGCGCCGTCACGATAGATCCCGATCCAGTTGCGATCGTGCACCGCCGAGCCGGCGTCGAACGAGAACGTGACCGTCTCGTCGACCCCGATGCGGGGCGTGTCCAGCGTGAGCATCCCTTCCGCCGCCTGAGCGGCGGGAACGACGAGGAGACCGGCGAGAACGATGCCGGTGCCGAGCAGGGCGAGGAGCCCCCGCTTCGGCCGAGTGGCGGAGGTCATGACGAGAAGGTCCTTTCGACGACGTGGCGCATCGAAAGCTACGGCCGCCGGATGACCGGACCGTGACCGTGAGGTGAATGGCAGAATCGGACGATGCCTGGTCTCCATCACGTCGAGCTGTGGATCGCCGACCTCGATGAAGTGCGCGCGCAGTGGCGGTGGATCCTCGAGCGCGTGGGGTTCTCCCCGACGAGCGAATGGAGCGGCGGCGAGTCGTGGGCCGCAGGGGGCAGCTATCTCACGCTCACGATGTCTCCGAACCTGTCGAGCTCCGCGCACGACCGTCGACGCGCCGGCCTCAACCATCTGGCATTCCAGGGCGGTGATCGCACCGCGGTGGATGCGCTGATGGCCGAGGCCGAGCGCCACGGCTGGCGACCGCTGTATGCGGAGCGCTACCCGCACGCCGGCGGCGACCAGCACTACGCGGGCTGGCTCGAGAACGCCTCCGGCTTCAAGATCGAAGTGGTCGCGGACCCGTCGTAGCCGAGCCGGCCTGCTGCCGGACCCCTAGGCGCCGTAGTCGGGCAGCTCCTGCAACGTCCAGGTGTTCCCGTCGGGATCGTCGAACGATACGAACCGTCCCCAGTCGAGGTCCTGGACGCCACGGGCCTCGACGCCGAGCCCCTGCAGGTGCGCGAGCGCCTCGTCGGCATCGGGGACGACGACCTGGATCGAGTTCTGCTGTCCCGGCTCGAGCTCGATGCCCAGCCCGGTGCCGAACGCGATCGAGCAGGCGGACCCCGGCGGCGTCATCTGCACGAAGCGCAGCCCATCGACGGGCGTCTGGTCGTGATCGGGGGTGAATCCGATCCTCTCGTAGAACTCCTTGGACCGGTCCACATCGGTGACCGGCACGAAGATGAGTTCGATCTTCCAGTCCATCACGCACTCCTCCTGTCGGGCTCCTTCGCCCGTCGGCACCCACGGTACGCGGGGCCACCGACACCGCAGAGACACCGACACTGCACAGTCGCCAATCGTGCATGGACGCCGAGACCGCAAGGACACCGAGACGCGATGTGGAGCCGCCGCGAGCCTCGGCGTCAGATCCACCCCTTGTCGAGCGCGATGCGCACCGCCTGCGCACGATTGGCCGCACCGGTCTTGCCGATGGCAGCGGACAGGTGGTTGCGCACGGTGCCGGCCGACAGGAACACCTCGGCGGCGATGGCGGCCGCCGAGCGCCCGTCGGCGGCGAGTCGCAGCACCTGGCGTTCCCGGTCGCTCAGCGGATTCGCTCCGTCGAACAGGCCGTCGGCGGCGAGCTGCGGATCCAGCACCCGCAAACCCGAATGCACGCGGCGGACGGCGTCGGCGAGCGTCTCGGCGGGAGTGTCCTTCACGATGAATCCGCTCGCCCCGGAGTCCAACGCGGAGCGCAGATAGCCCGGGCGTGCGAAGGTGGTCACCACGAGGACGCGCGTCCTCGTGCTCACCTGTCTGATCCGCCGCGTCGCCTCCACACCGTCCATGCCCGGCATCTGGATGTCCATCAGGCACACGTCGGGGTGCAGCTCCTCAACGAGCCGCACGGCCTCCGCGCCGTCCGAGGCCATGCCGACCACAGTCAGGTCGGGCTCGAGGTCGAGCAGCGCACCGAGCGCACCACGCACGAGCGCCTGATCGTCGGCGATCAGCAATCGGATGGACCCATCGTCAGGCGCCGTCACCATGTCACCTCCACGCGGGTTCCGTCCTCCTCGGTCGAGCCGAGGGCGAACGCCGCCCCCGCAGCCGCCGCGCGCTCCCGCATGCCGCGGATGCCGTTGCCCTCTGCGGTGGCGATACCCGCGCCGATGCCCACTCCGTCGTCCTCCACGGCGAGCCGTCCCGGCCATAGGATGACCCGCACGGTGCGGGCACCCGAATGCCGCAGGACGTTGGTCGTCGCCTCGCGGAGGATCCAGCTCGCCGTGATGGCCTGCACCGGCGACAGCGCCTCCGGCTCCCCCTCGACCCGCAGCTCGATGTCCGCCGCGCGGAGCGAATCCCGCGAGGAAGCGAGCTGCTCGATCAGCGTGGTCGCCCGCGCGCCCGCGACCGTCGAGCGCACTCCGGCGATCGCCTCGGCCGTCAACCGCTCGATGTCTGCGAGCTCGGCCCTGGCGCGTTCCGGGTCGGAGTCCATGAGTCTCCGCACCAGCTGCGCTTTGAGACCCACCACCGTCAGCGAATGCCCGATCAGATCGTGCACATCGCGGGCCACGGCTTCGCGTCCCTCGCTGGTCGCGAGTTCCAGACCGAGCCGCTCCGCCTCGGCCGAACGCAGGATGAGCCACGTCGACACCGTGTTGACCACACCGAGCAGCGCGACGATCGCGAGCACCGACAGGTAGCTCAGCCCGCCCGGGAGCAGGAATACGCAGAGCGCCGTCACGGCGACCGCCGCGATGGTCGTGATCCAGTGCCATGCGCGCGTCAGGCCGTAGGACGCGAACGACATGATGAAAGGCAGGAAGCTGAGCGCCGATCCGCCTTCGGCCGGCACCGAGACCAATGCGCAGACGATGAGCGCGGCGAACGTGGCCCACTGCCGCTTCGAGGGGGTGCGCCCCAGCCCGCCACCCCCGCGCATGCCGTGCATGAACCCGGTGACGTACAGCACGACGAACGTCACCAGAGCGACCCATCCCCCGACCACCCAGGCGAGGGGCGCCTCGGAACCGAGCAGGGCGATCACGGGGTAGACGAGGAACACCAGCCAGACCACCGCCATCAGCCAGCCGAACCGCGCCCACGGGTCCTTTCCCGTGGCGCGGCTCGTCGTGCGCTTCTCGTGCGGGGTCATCCGTCCAACCTAGTGTCGCCGCGTGCCACTACTGCCGCGCCCGCGAGCGCTTCATTCCCATCGCGACGAGGAGCGCGAAGAGGACGAGCCAGACGGCCACGTTGAGGAACAGCATCCACAGCGGATCGGTCTGCCCGGTCGTGAGCACCCCGTCGGTGAGGGGCCAGCGGCTCAGCGCCACGAAGCCGTACAGCGGGGTGAACCGGGCGATGTCGAGCATCACGCCGTCGAGAGGCATGAACACGTTGCCGAAGAACGCGAAGAACGTCATCGAGATGGAAGCGAGCGCCGCGGCCGAGTCCGAGCTGAAGAACAGTCCGACACCGAGGCCGAACAGCCCGTACATGAGACCGATCCCGAGGATGATGCCCGCCGTCGCGACCCACCGCCAGGCGTCCTCGGCCTGAGCACCGGTCATCATCCCTGCCACGAACACCGCGACCAGGGCGAGCGCGGCGAAGGACACGGCAGTGAGCAGTTTGGTCAGCGCATACCCCGCGGTGGTGAGCGGGGTCATCGCGAGCTGCCGTCCCCACCCCTGCTTCGCCTCGGTCGCCGCGAGGGAGGTGAGCGAGCTCATCGCGACAGCGGTGCCGTACGCGGCCATCGAGGTCATGACGTAGAACGAGACGTTCCCGTGGCCGGCAGAGAGCGAGCCGTATCCCATCCCGGCACCGAACAGCAGGTACATCGCGACGGGCATCGCCAGGGTGAACGCGAGAGTGTAGGGGTTGCGCAGCTGGCGGACGCCTTCGATGCGCAGCATGGTGGGTGAGACGAGCATGTCAGTTCTCCGTCAGAGCCGTGAAGGCGGTTTCGAGGGTGGGGGCGGCGATCTCGAGGTCGTGCGCGCCGCCGGCGAGGAGGATCCGCGCTGCCGCATCGGAGTCCGTCGCGCGCAGGCTGAGACGATCACCGTCCACACGCACAGCCGCGATCCCCTCCGTCGACGTCAGCGTCGCGACGAGCGCCGTCGGGTCGTCGTCGACCGTGGCGGACACCGTCCGCTCCCCGAGGCTGGCGCGCAGCAGCGCGGTGGGGGCGTCGGCGACGACCGTTCCGCGATGCATCACGACGGTCCGCCGAGCGAACTGCTCCGCCTCTTCGAGGTAGTGGGTGGCGAAGACGATCGTGCGGCCGGCGTCGGCATCCGCACGCATCACGTCCCAGAAGTGGCGGCGGGCCGTGACGTCCATCCCCGCCGTCGGCTCGTCGAGCACCAGGATGTCGGGGTCGGAGATCATCGCGAGCGCGAACTTCACGCGCTGCTGCTCGCCACCCGAGCACTTCGACACCCGTCGGCGGGCGAGAGCGGTGAGGTCGGCGCGCGCCATGACCTCGTCGACCCTCCCCCGCGCCTCGTCTCCGCAGAGGGAGGCGATGAGGCGCACGGTCTCCCCGACGGTGAGGTCGCCCAGCAATCCGCCCGTCTGCAGCACGGCGCCGATCGCACCGCTGGAGGTCGCACGATCCGGAGTCACCCCGAGCACGCGGACGGTGCCGCTGCTCGGTTCGGTGAGGCCCAGCAGCATGTCGAGCGTGGTCGTCTTGCCTGCCCCGTTCGGTCCCAGCAGTGCCACGACCTCGCCCCGCCGGATGGACAGGTCGACCCCGTCCACGGCCTGCACACGGCGCTCCCCTGCGCCGAAGTGTCGTCTCACGGCGCTGAGCTCCAGCACCACGGGGTCATCGATCGGGGCAGCGGAAGCCGGTCGCGCGATGACCCGCGTCGCCGATCCGTCCCTAGAGGTGTCGTCCATGCCTCCAGCCTCGTCCGATGCCGACGAGGAGTCCGGAGGGCGGTGTCATCTCCTCGACGTGACACGTGTCATGTCGAGACCCTCGGCTCATCGTGCCGGGAGCAGCGCCCCCTCGAGGAATTCGGAGAGCTCTGCCGTGTCGTCCAGCGGCAGGATCGCCGCCACGTACTGGTCGGGGCGCACCACGACCACCACACCGTCGCGCGAAAGCTCACGCGCTGCGAAGATGTCGGTCTCCGTCCACTTGCTGGGGCCCGCCGCGTAGACCTTCTCCCAGTCGGTGAGTCCGAGCGGGCCGGTCTTCGGCTGGAACAGCTCGGGTGCCGAGGTGACCTCGACCTCCTCGAAGGGCTGCTGGTAGACGGCTTTGACGTCGAAGATCGCATCCACGTCGGCATCCGTCGGAGTGAAGCGCGCGAACAGCGGAGCGGCCTGCTCCGCCCAGGCGGCGAGCGCCTCGCCGGTGCGGTCGCCGAACGCGTACACGCGCCAGCGCCCGTCGGCCTTCGCGTGGTGTCCGAGGTGCACCACATTGCCGTCGCCGACGCGCACGACCTCGGCCGACTTGAACCGCTTGCCCAGCGGGTAGCCGGGCGCCAGTGCCTGGTGCGCGGCGGTCCCCGTGATCATCGAGGAGGTGTACTGCGTCATGAACCCGGACGGGAACTCGGCCGTTGCGAGGTAGTACGTGGCCAGTTCGTTGGGGTCGGAGATCTCCTCGGGCTTGCGGGCCATCAGGCTCGACCATTCGCGGTCGAAGTCGATCAGCTGCTGGGCGACGGGGCGTCGCTCGGCGCCGTACGTGGCCAGGAGCGCCTCGGGAGCGCGGCCCGTGAGCACCGACCCGAGCTTCCATCCGAGGTTGAAGCCGTCCTGCATGGAGACGTTCATGCCCTGCCCGGCCTTGGCGCTGTGCGTGTGGCAGGCGTCGCCGGTGAGGAACACGCGGGGTGTGCGTCCGGAGCCGTCGATGACGTCGTCGAAGCCGTCGGTCACGCGGTGGCCGACCTCGTACACGCTGTGCCAGGCCACTTCGCGCACGTCGAGCGTGTACGGGTGCAGGATCGCGTTGGCGCGACGGATGATCTCCTCGATGGGCGTCTGGCGCACCCGGTGGTCGTCGTCCTCCGCGACCTCGCCGAGGTCGATGTACATGCGCGAGAGGTATCCGCCCTCGCGCGGGATGTGCAGGATGTTGCCCGCCTCCGAGTTGATGGCGCACTTGGTGCGCCAGTCCGGGAAGTCGGTGTTCACGAGCACGTCCATCACACCCCAGGCATGCGCGGCGGAGGCGCCGACGTGCGTGCGGCCGATGGCCTGTCGCACACCGCTGCGTGCGCCGTCGCACCCGGCGACGAACTTCGCGTGGATCCTGCGTTCTTCGCCCGCGCGCTCACCGGCGACGTAGCGGATCCCCACCTCGACCGGGTACTCCCCCTCGTCGTGGACCGTGAGCCCGGTGAACTCGATCCCGTAGTCGGGCACGATCCGCCCCGGACCGTTGGCCGCGGCCTCGGCGAAGTAGTCGAGCACGCGCGCCTGGTTCACGATGAGGTGCGGGAACTCGCAGATGTCGTAGGCGTAGTCGGCCGTCCGGGAGGTGCGGACGATCTCGTCGCGCTTGTCGGGGTTCGGGCCCCAGAAGTTCATCCAGCCGATGTTGTAGGCCTCGGCGATGATCCGCTCGGCGAACCCGAACGCCTGGAACGTCTCGACGCTGCGCGGCTGGATGCCGTCGGCCTGGCCGAGCGGGAGGCGGCCGTCGCGCTTCTCGATGATGCGGGTGGAGATCTCGGGGTACTGCGCCATCTGGGCGGCCAGCAGCATTCCTGCAGGCCCCGATCCGACGATGAGCACGTCGATCTCGTCAGGGAGGTCGGTGGGGCGGGCTGCGCCGATGCCGGCGGCGTCCTGCACACGCGGGTCAGCGGACACATAGCCGTGGTGGTGGAACTGCATCGTCGTCGATTCCTTCCGGACGTCTTCGTCGGGTCAAGCGCGTCGGGTCCAGCGGGTCTGGTCATGCGCTTCGGGTCGTGTGTGAGGAGCTGTTGCGCGAAGAACTGGTTTGTTCTATATTCGAACAGAGAGTTCTACTATTGAACACAGCCTAAACCGCGACGTCCGTCATCGCAAGGGAGTGCCCCCATGCCCGGCAGCACCACCTCTCCCGCTTCGCAGACTCTGAGCCGCGGCATCCGGATCCTCGAAGTGCTGGCCGATGCCCGCACGCCCCTGACGATCGACGAGCTCGCGTCCCGCCTCGGCGTGCACCGCTCGATCGCCTATCGACTGCTGCGCACGCTGGAGGATCACGGGCTGGTCACGCGCGATGCCGCAGGGGCCGTGAGCCTCGGCGCCCGGATGGCCGCACTCGCCGCCGGGGTCGCGCACGACCTCCAGGCCGAGGCACTCCCCGAGCTCACGGCCATCGCCAACGAGCTCGGCATGACCTGCTTCCTCGGCGTGCTGGACGGCGAGGAGTGCATCACCCTCGCGAGCGTCGAGCCCCGACATGCAGTCGCGAGCGTCGCCCAGCGCCCTGGCGCCCGTCACCCGGTCACGGTCGGCGCACCCGGCAAGGCCATCCTGTCGCTGCTCCCCGAGGATGAATGGCCGCACGTCGTGCCGCCGACCCTCGCCGGCGATGTGGAGTCGACCCGCATCCGCGGCTATGCGACGAGCCACGACGAGGTCATCCCCACGGTGCAGGCCGTCGCCGTCCCCCTCGTCCTGCGCGGACAGCGCCCCGCCGCGATCGCCGTGGTGCACGTGTCCACAGACCTCGACGACGCCGAGATCGCCGCACGGCTCCAGCGTGCAGCATCGGACATCCGCGACGCTCTCGACGGCTGACGTCCGGCTCCGCCGAGACCGCGCACAGACGAACACTCCCGCCGCGCTTCCGGTCGGTCGCCGTAGGGCAGATGACAGGGAGCGCGACGGGAGCAGGTCGACGAGCGGCGCGGCTCAGGCCTTCGCGAGTCCGTAGATCGGGCTGACGGACTGCTCCTCCTCGTGATCCGGTCCGAGCGGGATGCCCGAGCGGTCGCGCAGCAGCAGGGTCGCGACGAGGCCCAGCACGGTCATGCCGGCCAGGTACCAGGTGACGGCGCCCGTCGAGCCGGTCGCCTTCACGATGGCCGTCGCGATCGTCGGGGCGAACGCGCCGCCGGCGATGGCACCGATCGCGTACGAGATCGAGACACCGGAGAAGCGGATGCTCGCGGGGAACAGCTCGGCGTACAGCGCCGCCTGCGGGCCGTAGGTGAATCCGAGGCCGATCGTGAGGATCGCGAGTCCGGTGAACAGCAGCCCGATCTCACCGGTGTTGACCAGCGGGAACAGCGTGAACACACCCACCAGCTGCAGCACCCAGCCGACGATGTACGTGGTGCGACGGCCGATGCGGTCGGAGAGCCAACCCGCGAGGAGGGTGGTGAGCAGCCAGGTGACCGCAGACCCGGCGACAGCCCAGAGCACGGGGCCGCGCTCGAGGCCGATGGGACCTGCGGGGTCCGTGGCGTACCCCTGGATGTAGCCACCGGTGGTCATGTAGCCGACCGCGTTGTTGCCGGCGAAGACGAACGCGGCGACGATCACGAGCAGCAGGTGCTTGCGGAACAGCTGCGCGATCGGCATCCTGGCCTTCTCCTTGCGGGCCGCGAGCTCGGTGAACACGGGGCTCTCCTCGACCTTGCGACGCACGTAGTAGCCGACGAGGATCAGCACGACGCTCAGCAGGAACGGCACGCGCCAGCCCCACGCGAGGAACTGGTCGCCGGGGGCGATCACCGTCATGAGCGCCATCACACCGGAGGCGAGCAGGAGGCCGAGGGGCACGCCGATCTGCGGCGACGCGCCGAAGATGCCGCGCTTCTTGCGGGGAGCATGCTCGACGGCCATCAGCACCGCGCCGCCCCACTCGCCGCCCGCCGAGATGCCCTGCACGATGCGCAGCAGCACCAGCAGGATCGGCGCCATCAGCCCGATGGTCTCGTAGGTGGGGAGGATGCCGATGAGGGCGGTGGCCGCACCCATCAGGATCAGCGTCCACATCAGCACGGTCTTGCGCCCGAGCTTGTCGCCGTAGTGGCCGGCGAGGAAGGCGCCGAGGGGGCGGAACAGGAAGCTGACGCCGACCGTCGCGAAACCGATCAGGGCGCTGTTCTCGCCGAGCGGGGCGAAGAAGAGCTGGCCGAAGACGAGACCGACGGCCGTGGCGTAGATGAAGAAGTCGTACCACTCGACAGTGGTTCCGACGACGGTGGCGAACACGACACGACGTCTGTCTGCCGCTGTCGCGATGGTTCCGGTGGGCGTGAACCCAGCCTGTGACTGCCCGCTCATGGGGTGTCTCCTTTGGTTGTGACCGCATTGTCACGGCGCGCGACGGACGTGAATCCGGAGTGCTTGCCGAGGGGTGAACCGATAATATATGATTTCGAATACGACGCACAAGGCGTCGCGCAGGACACTGACAGCGCGAGGAGGCGCCCCGTGACGGAACCCATCGACCGCCCCGGCAAGATCATCGCGATCCACCTGAGCTACGCCTCCCGAGCGGATCAGCGCGGCCGGCGCCCCGCCGCCCCCTCCTACTTCTTCAAGCCGGCCAGCTCCGTCGGCGTCTCCGGCGGCACCGTCGAGCGGCCGGCCGGTACCGAGCTGCTCGCGTTCGAGGGAGAGATCGCGCTCGTGATCGGCTCGGCCGCGCGCCGCGTCTCCCTCGACGACGCCTGGTCCCACGTGGGCTGGGTGACCGCCTCGAACGACCTCGGCCTGTACGACCTGCGCGCCAACGACAAGGGCTCGAACGTCCGCTCCAAAGGCGGCGACGGCTACACCCCGATCGGCCCCGAGCTGATCGATGCCCGCACCGTCGACCCCGCGGCGCTGCGCGTGCGCACCTGGGTCAACGGCGAACTCCGCCAGGACGACACCACGGCAGGGCTGATCTTCCCGCTCGCCCAACTCGTCGCCGACCTCTCCCAGCACTTCACGCTCGAGCCCGGCGATGTGATCCTCACCGGCACCCCCGCCGGCTCATCCGTCATCGTCCCCGGCGACGTCGTCGAGGTCGAGGTGGACGCACCGGATGCACCGGGAGCCCCGAGCTCGGGTCGCCTCGTCACCACCGTGACCCAGGGCGAGACTCCGTTCGACGGGGAGATCGGCTCGCTCCCCGCCGTTGACGACCTGCAGCGCACCGAGGCATGGGGCTCGCGGGCGGAAGCAGGACTGCCTCCCGTCGAGAAGGCTCCCGGCCTCTCCCCCGAACTGCGCGCACAGTTGCTGGAGGCGCCGACGGCCGGGCTCTCGGCGCAGCTCCGCAAGCGCGGACACCACTCCTGCTTCATCGACGGGGTCTCGGTCAACATCCCGGGACAGAAGATCGTCGGCACCGCGAAGACGCTGCGCTTCGTCCCGTTCCGCGAAGACCTCTTCGCCTCGCACGGCGGCGGCTACAACGCCCAGAAGCGGGCGTTCGATGCCGTGGAGGACGGCGAGGTCATCGTGATCGAAGCTCGCGGCGATGCCACGACGGGCACTCTCGGCGACATCCTGGCCCTGCGCGCCAAGGTGCGGGGCGCAGCGGGAGTCGTCACCGACGGCGGCGTCCGCGATTACGACGCGGTGGCCGAGATCGGCCTTCCCGTGTTCTCGCAGGGCGCGCACCCGTCGGTGCTCGGTCGCAAGCACGTGCCGTGGGACGTGGACGTCACGATCTCCTGCGGCGGCGCGACCGTGCAGCCCGGCGACATCATCGTCGGCGACAGCGACGGCGTGATCGTGATCCCACCGGCCCTGGCCGCCGAGGTCGCGGCGAGCGCCGTCGCGCAGGAGATCGAAGACGCCTGGATCGCCGAGCAGGTCGCCGCAGGACACCCGGTCGACGGCCTCTTCCCCTTGAACGCCGAGTGGCGGGCACGCTACGAGAAGGCCGTGTCCGACGGGAGCACACGATGACCACGACGGCCGCGAGCAAGTCCGAGGTCGCGTACGAGTGGCTGCGCTCCCGCATCACGGGACACATGTTCAGCCCCGGATACCGGCTGGTGCTGGGATCCATCGCCGACGATCTCCAGATGAGCGTCGTCCCCGTGCGCGAGGCGATCCGCCGTCTCGAGGCCGAAGGGCTCGTGACGTTCGAGCGCAACGTCGGCGCGCGGGTGACCCTCGTGGATGAGAGCGAGTACGCGCACACGATGCAGACGCTCGGCCTCGTCGAGGGCTGCGCCACCGCCCTGTCCGCTCCCCTGCTCGACGACCAGGCCCTCGAGGAGGCCGCCCGGATCAACGACCGGATGGCGCAGATGCTCGACCACCTCGACGCGCACGCCTTCACCGAGCTCAACCGCCAGTTCCATTCGGTGCTGTTCGAGCCGTGCCCCAACCCGCACCTGCTCGATCTCGTGCACCGCGGCTGGTCGCGACTCTCCGGCATCCGCGAGACGACCTTCGCCTCGATTCCAGGGCGCGCTCAGCACTCGGTCGAGGAGCACACCGAGATCCTCGACCTCATCCGAGCAGGCGCGGATCCGCTCGAGATCGAACTCGCCGCGCGCAACCACCGCTGGCGCACCATGGACGCGTTCCTCGACGCCCTGCACACCCGTTCCGCCCAGACGACCTCAGCTCAGACGACTTCATCACAGACGACTTCCGCACAGACGACCGGAGAAACCTCATGACCGATTCGCGCATCCCCGCCGACCTCCCCGACCACATCCAGCACTACATCGACGGCGCCTTCGTGGATTCCGTCGACGGCGACACGTTCGACGTGCTCGACCCGGTGACGAACAAGACCTACACGACGGCCGCTGCCGGCAAGAAGGCCGACATCGAGCTCGCGGTGGCCGCAGCCAAGCGCGCCTTCGACGAAGGGCCCTGGCCGCGCATGCTGCCGCGCGAGCGCTCGCGGGTGCTGCACAAGATCGCCGACATCGTGGAGTCGCGCGACGCCCGGCTCGCCGAGCTGGAGTCGTACGACTCCGGCCTGCCGATCACGCAGGCGTTGAGGCAGGCCCGCCGCGCCGCCGAGAACTTCCGCTTCTTCGCCGACCTGATCGTCGCGCAGTCCGACGACGCCTTCAAGGTGCCGGGCAAGCAGATGAACTACGTCAACCGCAAGCCCATCGGCGTGGCCGGACTCATCACACCCTGGAACACGCCGTTCATGCTCGAGTCCTGGAAGCTCGGTCCCGCCCTCGCCACCGGCAACACGGTCGTGCTGAAGCCGGCCGAGTTCACGCCGCTGTCGGCATCCCTGTGGGCGGGCATCTTCGAGGAGGCCGGCCTCCCCCAGGGTGTGTTCAACCTCGTGAACGGCGTCGGCGAAGACGCGGGCGACGCCCTGGTGAAGCACCCCGACGTGCCGCTCATCTCGTTCACCGGCGAGAGCCGTACGGGACAGATCATCTTCGGCAACGCGGCACCCTTCCTCAAGGGGCTCTCGATGGAGCTCGGCGGCAAGTCGCCCGCCGTGGTCTTCGCCGATGCCGACCTGGAGGCCGCCGTCGACGCGACCATCTTCGGAGTCTTCTCCCTGAACGGCGAGCGCTGCACGGCAGGTTCGCGCATCCTCGTCGAGCGGTCGATCTACGAGGAGTTCGTGGAGCGCTACGCGGCGCAGGCGAAGCGCGTCAAGGTCGGCTACCCGCACGACCCCGCCACGGAGGTCGGAGCGCTCGTTCACCCCGAGCACTACGACAAGGTGATGAGCTACGTCGAGATCGGCAAGGGCGAGGGCCGCCTGGTCGCCGGCGGTGGCCGTCCGGAGGGCTTCGAGGAAGGGAACTTCGTCGCACCGACCGTGTTCGCCGATGTCTCCCCCGATGCCCGCATCTTCCAGGAGGAGATCTTCGGTCCGGTCGTCGCGATCACGCCCTTCGACTCCGACGCCGAGGCGCTGTCGCTCGCGAACAACACGAAGTACGGTCTGGCCGCCTACATCTGGACCAACGACCTCAAGCGTGCGCACAACTTCGCGCAGTCGGTCGAGGCCGGCATGGTGTGGCTGAACAGCAACAACGTGCGGGACCTCCGCACCCCGTTCGGCGGTGTGAAGGCATCGGGCCTCGGCCACGAGGGCGGCTATCGCTCCATCGACTTCTACACCGACCAGCAGAGCGTGCACATCACGCTCGCTGAGCACTCGCACAACCCGACCTTCGGCAAGAACTGACCACTACCCCTCCGCTCCGGTCGCGATATGACAGGCTTCTCGCCCGAATCCCCTGGAATATCGCGACCGGAACCGTAAGCAAGGACGCTGACATGACACACCGCGACGACATGACCCTGACCTCCTCGGGCTTCTACGTCTCCCAGGAGGCGCCGATCCGCTCGGACAACCCCATCGCGACGCCGCAGAGCTCGCCTCCGGACATCCTGCGCTGCGCCTACATGGAGCTCGTGGTCACCGACCTCGCCGCGTCGCGCCAGTTCTACGTCGACGTCCTGGGTCTGTACGTGACCGCGGAGGACGACGAGGCGATCTACCTGCGCTCGACCGAGGAGTTCATCCACCACAACCTCGTCTTGCGAAAGGGGCCGATCGCCGCCGTCGCCGCGTTCTCCTACCGCGTCCGCACGCCGGAGGACCTCGACCGCGCCGTCGAGTTCTACACCGAGCTGGGCTGCGACGTGCGCCGCAAGGAGGGCGGCTTCGTGAAGGGCATCGGAGACTCGGTGCGTGTGGTCGACCCCCTCGGCTTCCCGTACGAGTTCTTCTACGCCACCGAGCACGTCGAGCGGATGTCGTGGCGGTACGACCTGCACATCCCCGGCGAGCTGGTGCGGCTCGACCACTTCAACCAGGTCACCCCCGACGTGCCGCGCGCCGTCGGCTTCATGCAGGACCTCGGCTTCCGCGTCACGGAGGACATCCAGGACGAGGAGGGCACGGTCTACGCCGCCTGGATGCGCCGCAAGCCCACCGTGCACGACACGGCCATGACCGGCGGCGACGGACCCCGCATGCACCACGTGTGCTTCGCGACGCACGAGAAGCACAACATCCTCGCGATCTGCGACAAGCTCGGAGCTCTGCGCCGTTCCGACTCGATCGAGCGCGGTCCCGGCCGTCACGGCGTGAGCAACGCGTTCTACCTCTACCTGCGCGACCCCGACGGGCACCGCGTCGAGGTGTACACGCAGGACTACTACACGGGCGACCCCGACAACCCGGTCATCACCTGGGACGTGCACGACAACCAGCGCCGCGACTGGTGGGGCAACCCCGTCGTCCCGTCCTGGTACACGGATGCGTCTCTGGTGCTCGACCTCGACGGCAACCCGCAGCCCGTGGTCGCCCGCACCGACTCCAGCGAGATGGCAGTGACCATCGGTGCCGACGGCTTCTCCTACACGCGAGCGGAAGACGACAAGGACATGCCCGAGTACAAGCAGGGCGAGTACAAGCTCGGCCACCAGCTCTAGGAGGATCCGATGCTGCCAGAGGAGACGATCGCCGCGATCGCCGCAGAACTCGCCGATGCCGACCGCGCGCACAGCGTGATCCCGCGCATCACGGCGCGGTACCCCGAAGCCACGGTCGAGGATTCCTACGCGATCCAGGGCGTCTGGAGGGACTCGCAGATCGCTGCGGGACGTCGCCTCGTGGGGCGCAAGATCGGCCTGACCTCCAAGGCCATGCAGCAGGCGACGGGGATCACCGAACCGGACTACGGCGTCATGTTCGACGACACCGTGTACGAGTCCGGCGCCGCGATCCCCGTCGACCACTTCTCGAACGTGCGCATCGAGGTCGAGCTGGCCTTCGTGCTGAAGACGCCGCTCGAGGGGCCGGACTGCACCCTCGAGGACGCTCTCGCGGCGATCGACTACGCGGTGCCAGCGCTCGAGGTGCTGAACTCGCACATCGAGCTCGAGGGCCGGACGATCGTCGACACCATCAGCGACAACGCCGCCTACGGGGCGATGGTGCTCGGCACGGTGCACAAGCGTCCGGACGAGATCGATCTGCGCTGGGTGCCCGGCGTGCTCTCCCGCAACGGAGAGATCGAGGAGACCGGTGTCGCCGCCGGGGTGCTCGGGCATCCGGCCACCGGAGTGGCATGGCTCGCGAACAAGTTCCACCAGCACGGCGCGCGTCTCGAAGCGGGCGAGATCATCCTGGCAGGATCGTTCACACGCCCGATGTGGGTGTCGCGCGGCGACGAGGTGCTGTGCGATTACGGACCGATGGGAACAATCGCATGCCGCTTCGTCTAGCTCCGTCCTTCCGCGAGCAGTTGGCCGACTCCGACCGATCGCTCGTGGGGATGTGGGTCTGCTCCGGCAGCCCGCTGCTCGCCGAGGTCGCCGCGGGGTCGGGTCTCGACTGGCTGCTGATCGACATGGAGCACTCGGCGAACACGCTGGAGTCCGTGCTGGTGCAGCTTCAGGCGGTCGCCGCCTACCCGATCGCTCCCCTCGTGCGGGTGCCGTCGAATGACACCGTCGCGATCAAGCAGGTCCTCGACCTCGGGGCGCAGAACCTCATCGTCCCGATGGTGTCGTCCGCCGAAGAGGCGCGCACCGCCGTCGCCGCGACCCGGTACCCGCCGGAGGGCGTGCGCGGAGTGGGCAGCGCTCTGGCCCGCAGCGCCCGCTGGAATCGCGTCGACCGGTATCTGCAGGAATCCGCGCAGCACGTGTCGTTGACGGTGCAGATCGAGACGGCTGCGGGCGTCGAAGCCGCCGCCGACATCGCCGCGGTCGACGGGGTGGACGCGGTGTTCGTCGGCCCCTCCGACCTCTCCGCGTCGATGGGATTGCTCGGCCAGCAGACCCACCCCGAGGTCACGGCCGCTGTCGAGAGGGTCTTCACCGCCGTCAAGGCTGCGGGCAAGGCCGTGGGTGTGAACGCCTTCGACCCCACGGCCGCCGATGCCTATCTCGCGGCGGGCGCCGACTTCGTGGCGGTCGGAGCCGACGTGGCGCTGCTCGCCCGAGCCTCCGAGGCCCTGGCCGCCCGCTTCATCGCCGTGGATGCCGCCGACCGCGCCAGCTACTGACCGTTCGACTCGCGCGAATCGTCGTATCCAGGTCCTGGATGCACCCCTTTGCGCGATTCGAAGGGCTCCAGGCCGTGGCAGGATAGCCGGGTGCACAGAGGCGAGGTCGTGAGGTGATCCGCGGGCTCGCCGCGATGCAGGACCGCAACTTCCGCTGGTTCTTCCTGGCGCGCGCCATCACGATGATCGCCGGCTCGATGTCGTCGATCGCGCTCGCGTTCGCGGTCCTCGAGATCGACAACGACGCCAGGTCGCTGTCGTTCGTGCTCGCCGCCTTCACGATCAGCAACATCGTGTTCGTGCTGTTCGGTGGAGTGATCGCCGACCGTCTCCCCCGTGCGCTGATCATCCAGGCCTGCTACGTGGTCGACATCCTCTCGATCGGCACGATCGCGGCTCTGCTGTTCACCGGCACCGCCACGATCCCCCTGCTCATCGTGCTGTCGATCGTGAACGGCGCCTCCACGGCGTTCGTGCTGCCCGCGATGCAGGGCATCATCCCGCAGCTGACGACGCCGGAGCACCTGCAGCAGGCGAACGCGATGCTGTCCTTCGTGCGGTCCGCCGTGACCATCGGCGGCCCGATCATCGCGGGGGTCCTGGTGGCGACGGCGGGGCCGGCGTGGGCGATGGTGGTGCAGGCCGCCGGCTGGGTGATCGCGATCCCGGTGCTGGCGCTCGTGAAGCTCCCGCCGCCATCGCACGCGGGCGGCACCACGATGTTCCACGACCTCCGCATCGGCTGGCGGGAGTTCTGGAGCCGGTCGTGGCTGTGGACGATCGTGCTGGCCTTCATGATCATGAACGCCATCCATGTGGGCGCGTGGGGCGTCGTCGGTCCGTACATCGCCAAGAACAACGACCTGCTGGGCATCACCGGCTGGGGATGGGTGGTCAGCGCCGAAGGCGTCGGGGTGCTGCTGATGACCCTGCTGCTGATGTGGTTCCCGCTGCGACGACCGCTGCGCTACGGGATGATCGGCATGGCCGCGTTCGCGATCCCCGTCACGATGCTGGGCGTCCACCCCGCCGTGGTCCTGCTCGCCATGGCCGCCTTCATCGCGGGTGCCGGCGCCGAGGTGTTCAGCACCGGCTGGAACCTCGCGATGATGGAGAACATCCCCGGCGAGAAGCTCTCCCGGGTGTCGAGCTACGACATGCTCGGGAGCTTCGTCGTGATGCCGATCGGAACCCTGGTCTACGGCTGGCTGATCACGCACGCGGATCCGGCGACCGTTCTGATCACGTCCGGGGTCGTCTACGCGGGTGTCGCGCTCGTCACGCTCGCGGTGCCGAGCGTGTGGCGGATGGGCAGGCCGCAATCCGCGACCCTCCCCGTATGAGCGAGCGGATTCATAGCATCGACCGCGAGACTGTGGGCATGACCTTCGCCGCGCTCCAGCCCCTCGCCGATCGTGCCGCTCTCTTCGTCGCACTCCGTCAGGACGCCCTCTCCGCCGCTGCCGACGCCCTCGGCGAGCACCGCTGGGACGCCGACCTGGCCGCCGGCACGATCACCTTCACGTCCGACGCGGATCCGTCTCGCCAGCTGGTCGCCCGCGCCCACCTGATCGCGACGATCGCGCCGGGCCCCCGCTCTCTCCTCTGGGCCTGGGCACATCCGAGCGGCGACCCGCAGGGCGTCGCGGGTCAGCTGCACGCCTACGGCAGCGAGCACGGGATCACGGAACTGACGACGGCGGAGGTGCCGTTCCCCGACGGCGTGTCCGGCGACGACGCGTGGATCGCTCAGGCTGCGCACACGATCGGCGGTGTCGCCGTCGAGCTCACGGGCCGCTCCCCGTACTACTCCGCCCCGGTCGGCAACGGAACCCGCGCCGTGTTCCTCCTCGATGCCCCGCTCGCACCGCTCACGGTCGCGGATGCGGTCATCGCACTGCCCCGTGTCCTCTCCGCCACGGCACTCCCCGACGCGCGCACGGCGGTCTGGGACCTCGCGCGTCTCGCGGGGTGGACCCTCACCTGGACGGACGAGGCGTTCTCCGGGGCGACGGTGTCGGATGCCACGGGAACCGCGAGCTTCCGCTTCGACGAGCAGGCCCGCATCAGCGGGATCGAGAGCACCCTGCAGACCCAGGGGTGATCGCTTCCTGAGGTGTGGGATTCTGGTCGCATGAAGAACGGAATCGTCCGGTTCGCCGCGCTCTACGTGTTCAACGTCGCGGTCCTGTTGCTGATCGGTCTGCTGCTGCCGGGCGTCTCCGTCGGCCTCAACGCCCTGTGGGCATCGGTCGTCCTGACTCTCGCCGCCCTGTTCGTGAAGCCCCTGCTCGCCGGGGCCTTCCGCAGATCGGCGGCGAAATCGGCGGCCGAGCGCACGAAGACCGGCGAGAAGATCGTGCAGTACGTGCTGGTGTACCTCGTCGAACTCATCATCTGGGTGCTCACGGTCTGGCTGAGCGGTGTGCGCGCTTCCGGATTCTGGGCATTCGTGCTGCCGCCCCTGGCGCTGCTGTTCGGGTGGATGATCTACGACCAGATCGACGATCGCCTGCGGGCGAAGACCGGCGAGATCTACGACTCGGTGCAGGCGAGGATGAAGGGCGGGACGAAGACCGCGCCCTCCGCCGCCGCGCCCGTCCCCGAGACCCCCGAGACCCGAGCCGCACGTGACGAGCTCGGAGACGGTCTGACGGCCGAGCAGCGTCGGATGCTCGACGAGCTGGGCTGATTCGACCCCGCTCCGCGAAGACGAGAGGCGCCCATCCTCCAGGATGGGCGCCTTCTCGTTTCGAGGTCGGTCGTCGTCAGAGCGACCGCTCAGCGGCCTCCACGACGTTCGTCATGAGCAGGGCGACCGTCATGGGGCCGACGCCGCCCGGGTTCGGAGAGATGTACCCCGCGACCTCGGCCACATCCGGTGCGACGTCGCCGAACACGAGGCTCTTGCCGGTGTCGGGGTCGGTCTCGCGCGTCACGCCCACGTCGAGCACTGCAGCTCCGGGCTTGACGTCTTCCGCGCGGATCAGGTGCTTCACCCCGGCGGCGGCGACGATCACGTCGGCTTCACGCAGGTACTTCGGCATGTCGACGGTGCCGGTGTGGGTGAGTGTGACGGTGGCGTTGAGGTCGCGTCGGGTCAGCAGCAGGCCGATGGAGCGACCGATGGTCGCCCCGCGTCCGACCACCACGACGTGCTTGCCCTTGAGGTCGTAGTCGTTGCGCAGCAGCAGCTCGATCACACCGCGCGGCGTGCACGGCAGCGGGGTGTGGATCGGGCTGTTGACGTTCAGCACCAGCCGACCGAGGTTGGTCGGGTGCAGGCCGTCCGCGTCCTTCGCCGGGTCGATCCGCTCGAGGATCGCGTCCGTGTCGATGTGCTTCGGCAGGGGCAGCTGCACGATGTAGCCGTGGCAGGCGGGGTCGGCGTTGAGCTCGTCGATCAGGGCCTCGACGTCGGCCTGCGTCGCATCGGCGGGCAGTTCACGCTGGATCGAGTTCATGCCGATCGCCTCGGACTGCCGGTGCTTCATGCCCACGTACAGCTGCGACGCCGGATCGGCACCCACGAGCACCGTCGCGATTCCCGGCGTGATCCCCTTGCTCTTCAGCTCGGCGACACGCTCGGTGAGCTCGGCACGGATCGCCGCAGAGGCCGCCTTCCCATCGAGGATCTTCGCGGTCATGTCTTCTTCCTTCTTTCCCTGTCGTGTCCTGTTCCTGCTCACCTTGCCCCCTCGCCCCACTCGGCCCGTCGAGCGCACCGGTACTCGGCGAGTGCACGGCCGGTTCGCGTGAACGAGCCGTGCACTCGGCGATATCGCGTGCACTCGCGGAGCGAGGAGCGAGAGGTGCTACTGCTGCAGGTCGGGGTAGAGCGGGAAAGCGGCGGCGAGGGCGTCCACGCGCGCGCGGAGGGCCTCGATATCGGCACCGGGGAGCAGCGCGAGCGCGATGATGTCGGCCACCTCTGTGAACTCGGCATCACCGAAGCCGCGGGTCGCGAGCGCGGGCGTGCCGATGCGCAGACCCGAGGTCACCATCGGCGGACGCGGGTCGTTCGGCACGGCGTTGCGGTTCACCGTGATGTGGATGTCGTGCAGGAGGTCCTCGGCCTGCTTGCCGTCGATCTCGGCGTCGCGCAGGTCGACGAGCACGAGGTGCACGTCGGTTCCGCCCGAGCGCACGGCGATGCCGGCGTCCTGAACGTCCTGCTGCGACAGACGCTCGGCGATGAGCTTCGCACCGCGGAGCACGCGCTCCTGGCGCTCCTTGAACTCCGGCGTGCCTGCGAGCTTGAAGGCGGTCGCCTTCGCGGCGATCACGTGCATGAGCGGCCCGCCCTGCTGGCCGGGGAACACCGCGGTGTTGATCTTCTTGGCGAGCTCGGCGTCGTTGGTGAGGATGAAGCCGGAGCGCGGTCCGCCGATGGTCTTGTGCACGGTCGAGGAGACCACGTGCGCGTGAGGAACCGGGTTCGGGTGCAGACCTGCGGCGACGAGGCCGGCGAAGTGCGCCATGTCGACCCAGAGCAGCGCCCCGACCTCGTCGGCGATCGCACGGAACGCCGCGAAGTCCATCGTGCGTGGGTAGGCGGACCAGCCGGCGATGATCACCTTGGGCTTGTGCTCGATCGCGAGACGACGCACCTCGTCCATGTCGATCGTCGAGGTCTCGGGGTCGACCCCGTAGGCGACGATGTCGTAGAGACGGCCGGAGAAGTTGATCTTCATGCCGTGCGTGAGGTGGCCGCCCTGGTCGAGCGACAGGCCGAGCAGGGTGTCGCCGGGGCGGGCGATCGCGTGCAGCACAGCGGCGTTCGCGGATGCACCCGAGTGCGGCTGGACGTTCGCGAACTCCGCGCCGAACAGGCTCTTGGCTCGGGAGATGGCGAGCTCCTCAGCCACGTCGACCTCTTCGCAGCCGCCGTAGTAGCGACGTCCGGGGTAGCCCTCTGCGTACTTGTTGGTGAGCACGGAGCCCTGCGACTGCAGCACCGAGACGGGCACGAAGTTCTCCGAGGCGATCATCTCGAGGAAGGTCTGCTGACGCTTCAGCTCGCGGTCGAGCACCTGGGCGATCTCGGGATCGACCTCGGAGAGCGGGGCGTTGAAGTAACGGTCGGTCATGACGTGCTCCTTTTGACGACGGATTCGAAAGGGGTGTTCCTATCGGCCCAGGCGCGCGGTCGAATTCCGTGGTCAGTCGCTCCCCGGTGGTAGTCCACCCAGACGCCAGTCGCGACGGTTACGAGCATAGCCGATCAGAGCCGGCGCGCACGTTGCTGATCCGGCCATCGTCGCAGAATCGATTCGATCTCGACCATTCCCCTCGACGACGCCGACGGGTAGGTTTTGTTCATGGTCCTTCCTCATCCTCTCCCTCTGGTCCCCTCACCCGTTTCGGCCGTCCCGCGCGAAGGACGGATGCCGATCACCGCGACGACGCGTGTTCTCGGCTCCTCCCCTGCTGCCGACCAGCTGATCGAGGCGGTCGAGCGTCGCAGCGGTATCCGCCTGGCGCTCGCGGACGAGGCACCCGCCGACATCGAGCTGCTGATCGATGCGACCTCTTCCGCACCCGAGGGGTACACGCTCGAGGTCGGCGAGCGGGCTGTCGTCGTCGGTGCCGACGAGGCGGGACTGTTCTACGGCGTGCAGACACTGCTGCAGTTGCTGCGCCAGGACGAGTCCGGCTGGGGCCTGCTCGGCGCGGAAGTTGCGGATTCCCCCCGCTTCCCGCGGCGCGGAGTCATGCTCGACGTGGCGCGCCACTTCTTCGGCGTCGACGACGTCAAGCGGTTCATCGACAGCACCAGCGCCCTCAAGTTCAACCACCTGCACCTGCACCTCAGCGACGACCAGGGGTGGCGCGTGCACATCGACTCCTGGCCCCTGCTGACCGAGCGGGCATCCCTCACCTCGGCGGACGGCGACCCCGGCGGCTTCTACACGAAGGACGACTACCGCGAGATCGTGAGATATGCCGCCTCGCGTCACATGATCGTCATCCCCGAGATCGACCTTCCCGGCCACACCCACGCGATCGGCGTCGCCTACCCCGAGCTCGTCGAGGCGCCCGTGCTGAACGACAACCTGATCGCGGAGTCGGAGCGGCTCGGCCAGCCCCTCCCCATCGCCGGTGAGACCTACCTGGGGTGGGGGGTCGGCCACTCCAGCGTCCGCATCCACGATGAGCGCACCTACGACTTCGTGCGCGACGTCGTGCGCGAGCTCGCCGAGATGACCCCCGGCCCGTACATACACATCGGCGGCGACGAGTCCCTCGGAACACCTCAAGCCGACTTCGATCTCTTCGCGGAGCGCGCGACCGCGATCGTCGTGGAAGCCGGCAGGATCCCGGTGGCCTGGCACGAGATGGGCTCGGCGGCACACATCGCCGAGGGCACGGTCGGACAGTACTGGGGGAAGACCACCCCCGAGGGCACACACGCCGAGGAGGCCGCCCACTTCGTCGAGCGCGGCGGCGCCCTGATCATGTCGGCGGCGGACGTCACGTATCTCGACATGAAGTACACCGAGGACTTCCCGCTGGGCCTCACCTGGGCAGCGATCATCGATGTGCGCTCCGCCTACGAGTGGGAACCCACCGACGTCCTCGACGTGCCGGACAGCGCGATCCTCGGCATCGAGGCTCCACTGTGGTCGGAGACCACCCGCACGCTCGACGAGGTCGAACAGCTGGTCTTTCCTCGCGCAGCCGCACAGGCCGAGGTCGCCTGGTCGCCGAGAGAGGCACCGGAACGCGCGTGGGAGTCGTTCCGGGTGCGCGTCGGGTCGCTCGCCCCGTTGTGGAAGGCTGAGGGGGTCGACTTCCACCCCGCAGACGAGATCCCCTGGAGCGCACGTTGAGCACCCACTCCTCCGCGACCGGTTCGCTGGTCATCCACTCCGCACGGATCGTCGACCACGGCGACATCGTCGAGGACGGCTGGGTCCGTATCGACGACGGCGTCGTGACCGAGCGCGGGACCGGTTCGGGATGGACGTCCGCGGATGAGGTCGTCGACGCGACGGCCGTCGCCGGTGCCGGCGCTCTGCTCACCCCGGGATTCGTCGACATCCACGGCCATGGCGGCGCCGGCGCGGCGTTCGACGACGGGGCGGAGGCGATCCGCATCGGCCGCGATCTGCACCGGGAGCACGGCACGACCCGTGCCGTCGTGTCGCTGGTCACGGCGTCGCTGGATTCGCTCGCCCGCAGCGTCGGGCTGATCGCCGATCTGACCGAGACGGATGCCGACATCCTCGGCTCGCACCTCGAGGGTCCGTTCCTCGACCCCGGTCACCACGGTGCGCACGAACCGTCACTGCTGCGCCATCCGACGACCGCCGACGTCGCGCGACTGCTGGACGCCGGACGTGGCACCATCCGCCAGGTCACGATCGCTCCCGAACTTCCAGGCGGGCTCGACGCGATCAGGCAGATCGTCGCAGCCGGTTCGGCGGCTGCGATCGGGCACACCGACGCGGACGCGAGCATGGCGGTCGCGGCGTTCGAGGCCGGCGCTTCCATCCTCACGCACGCGTTCAACGCGATGCCGGGCATCCATCACCGTGCCCCCGGACCTGTGCTCGCCGCGGCGGCAGACCACCGTGTGGTCCTCGAGGCGATCGCCGACAACGTCCACCTCGACCCGCACGTCGTCAAGCTGGTGTTCGACTCCGCGCCGGGACGAGTGGCGCTGATCACGGACGCGATGGCGGCCGCAGGAAGCGCCGACGGCCACTACGACCTCGGCGCGGTGAGCGTGACGGTCGAGAACGGAGTCGCGAGAGCCGATGACACCGGGTCGATCGCCGGCTCCACGCTGACGCAGGATGTGGCTCTGCAGCGCGCCGTGCAGGCAGGGGCGAGCCTGGCGGAAGCCGTCCGGGCTCTCACCGAGACCCCGGCGCGTGCGATCGGGCGCGAGGCCTTCCTGGGAAGACTCAGTCCCGGGATGCTCGGCGACGCCGTGCTGCTGGATGCGGAACTGCGCGTCGCGCGCGTGTGGTCAGGACCACGGCTGCTCGTCTGAGACGGCGCCGCGCGCGACGCGCAGCTCTGCGCTCTCCGGTCATGCATTGGTGGGGTGGGAGGCCGCCGTTCCCCAGATCGGCGGCCTCGTCCCCCCTCGTGAGACGGGCGGCTGGGTTCTCCTCCCCCGAGGATCCCGACCCGCCCGACCGGCGCGAATAC